>JBJORQ010000069.1:0-8314 GCA_046049345.1 Pseudomonadota bacterium
GCCATGATGAGCGCGTCAGGCTGCATCGCGATAACCGGCTCCATGTCCGCCATATAGGTTTTTACCTTGGCGTTGTGCGGCATCAAATTACTGGCAATAAATAATTTTTTACCTAAGGCGCGCGCCTCAGAAATGCCGATCTGCAAATTTTCCAAGGTAAATTCGTTGTTGCGCGCACGCAAGGAATAGCGCGGCTGTCCTGCGTACACAGCGTCCGCACCAAAGGCATAAGCGGTGCGCATTTTTTCGAGTGTGCCAGCGGGTAATAACAGTTCGGGGATTTTCATTTTATATACCTAATCGTTGCAAAATTGCCATGCTCGGGGCTGCTTGGTTGAGCGTATAAAAATGCAGCCCAGGTGCCCCGCCCGCCAATAGTTTTTCACACAAAGCTGCGACTACATCCAAGCCAAACGCTTGCACTGCCTCGCTGTCATCGCCATAGCCTTCCAACGTTTTACGCATCCAACGGGGGATTTCCGCGCCGCACATTTCAGAAAATCGCGCCAGTTGCGAGAATTTCATAATCGGCATAATGCCTGGCACGATAGGCGCGGCTATGCCCAATTTGTGACACGCATCGACGAAGTAAAAATAACTGTCGGCATTGTAAAAATACTGTGTGATGGCGGAGTTCGCACCCGCGTCGATTTTACGTTTGAAGTTAAGCAAGTCGTCGCGCGCCGATTTCGCTTGCGGATGCACTTCGGGATAAGCGGCGACCTCGATATGAAAATGCTCGCCCGTTTCGGCGCGGATAAATTGCACCAGTTCGTTGGCGTATTGAAACTCGCCGATGCTGCCCATGCCTGACGGCAAATCACCGCGTAAAGCAACGATGCGACACACGCCTTGCGCTCGATAACTTTGCAACAAGCTACGAATATTTTCGCGTGTCGAACCCACGCACGACAGATGCGGCGCGACTTGTGAACCTTGCGTTTGAATATGCGCGACGGCCTCTAAAGTACGCGCTTGCGTCGAGCCACCCGCACCAAACGTCACCGAGAAAAACTCTGGCTTTAACGCAGCTAGCTGCTGGTGCGTATTGACCAGCTTCGCCATGCCTTCTGGCGTTTGTGGCGGAAAAAACTCAAAACTAATTTTAGAAGCACTCATCTTTTTCCTAATAACTGTTGAGCCGCTGCGGACAACGCCCAAGTAAAAATACTGTACAGCACCGCGCCTAATACGCCGTGCCAAAAACTATCTACACTGAATCCGTTTAAGCTCGAACCGACCCACCAAAACAGCAAGCCGTTAATCACAAAAATAAATAACCCCAGCGTCACGAGCGTAATCGGCAAAGTCAGCAATAACAAAATCGGGCGTATCAAGGCATTCACCAAACCCAATAGGAATGCGGCGAGTAGGGCGGCAGGGTAGCCATCCACATGAATGCCTGGTACGAAATTTGCCACCGCAATCAGAGCGAAGGCATTAAGTGCCCAGATAATTAACAACTTCATTTTATTTTCCTTACACGAGATTTGACTGCGGTGGCGCGCAGTGCGGCTGCATAGCCTAACTGACACCAATCAGTCATTTCAGCAGGCGACTCTAAACACTCGGCGGGGGCTGACCAATACGCCACCTCAACCCGCCGCACCTTAGTTTGATAAGTAAAAGGATGACTCCCCGCGTGTGCAAATTGCGCGGCATTCGCCGCATCGGTTTTGAAAAACAATTCGTCGTGAACAATCAAAGCGAACATCAAGCCGTCGCGATACAAACCGTAGCCACCGAACATCTTGCGCGCCGACACCAAAGCACGATGAGACATGGCCTCCAGCACATAACTCAAAAACTCGTTAGGTGAGGAGGCCATATAAATCGTGCTCTAACTACGCCGCTGTGATTTTAATAACGGTAGTGATTGGCTTTGTAAGGGCCATTTTTATCCACGCTGATGTAAGCCGCTTGTACGTCGGTTAGCTCGCTCAATTGGGCGTTCAAAGTAGTCAGTTGCAAACGCGCAACTTTCTCATCCAAATGTTTAGGCAAAGTGTAAACGCCGATTGGATAATCTGTTGTGCGAGTAAACAACTCGATTTGCGCGATGGTTTGATTCGCGAAACTGGAGCTCATCACATAAGACGGATGACCCGTGCCGCAACCCAAATTGACCAAACGACCTTCTGCTAACAGCAAGATTTTTTTGCCGTCCGGGAAAATAACGTGATCGACTTGTGGCTTGATGTTGTCCCAGGTGTATTGCTTCAACGACGCAACATCAATTTCATTATCGAAGTGACCGATGTTGCACACGATGGCCTGGTTCTTCATTTTCTTCATGTGCTCGTGGTTAATCACATGGAAATTGCCCGTCGCAGTGACGAAAATATCGCCGTGTTCACACGCGTAATCCATCGTTACCACGCGGTAACCTTCCATTGCCGCTTGCAACGCGCAGATAGGGTCAATTTCAGTTACCCAAACCTGTGCCGACAAGGCGCGCAGAGCTTGTGCCGAACCTTTACCCACGTCGCCATAACCCGCAACGACAGCGATTTTGCCTGCGACCATCACGTCAGTCGCACGTTTAATCGCATCGACCAAAGATTCGCGGCAGCCGTACAAATTGTCGAACTTGGATTTCGTTACCGAATCGTTGACGTTAATCGCGGGGAACTTCAAATCGCCGCGCTCAAACATTTGATACAAACGATGCACGCCAGTGGTGGTTTCTTCCGTCACACCCTTGATCGCAGCCAAACGCACCGAGTACCAAGTTTTGTCTGTCGCCAATTTTGCTTTGATGGAATTGAACAAACAAATTTCTTCTTCCGAAGCAGGATTGTTCAATAACGACGCGTCTTTCTCCGCACGCGCGCCCAGATGCAACAACAAAGTCGCATCGCCGCCGTCATCCAAAATCATGTTGGAATGAACGCCATCCGCCCACTCAAAAATGCGATGTGTGTAGTCCCAATAATCGACCAAGGTTTCGCCTTTAATCGCAAACACTGGCGTGCCAGTTGCGGCGATTGCAGCCGCAGCGTGATCTTGTGTGGAGTAGATATTGCAAGAAGCCCAGCGCACTTCCGCGCCAAGCGCAGTCAGCGTTTCAATCAACACACCCGTTTGGATGGTCATGTGCAAACTGCCTGTAATGCGCGCGCCTTTAAGCGGTTGTGATTTTGCGTATTCGTGACGAATTGCCATCAGACCTGGCATCTCGATTTCGGCAATCGCCAGTTCTTTACGACCCCAAGCAGCGAGAGACATATCGGCGACAATATAGTCGGTGAAATTTGTTGCAGCATTCATAGCAGCTCCATTCAAAAAGTTAGTTAATGAATGGGTGCAGTTGCTTTAAGAGTCCGAGCCTGACGGAGAAACCGTTGCAGCACCCCTCGGAGGGCGCGGATTATAAATGCAAATCCTAAAAATCCAAAACCGTCTATCGGCAGCATAAAAAAGCCCCGCTGTTTAGGCGGGGCTAGGGGCTTGCCAAGCTAATCTCTCAACAGGCTTACCAAGTACCTTTCGGGCCACCGATACGCTGTCCTACCGAGTTAATACTTAAACTACCATCGGCGGCTTGTGGCGTACCAGCTTTAGGAGTGGCGGTAATGGCAAAGTCTTGGGCATTACACACGCAGCCGTAAGTGTATTTGCCATCCACGCTTGTTCCCGTTGCGCCCAACCCACCTGCGCTAGAACCGTTATAAGCAGCCGTAATCGCCGCCGCCGTATAAACCGAAGAGTTGAGATAAATCTTCTCTTGCAAGCTGGCCATTTGCAGCAACTCCGTTTGCGCTGCCTCGCGACTAGCACGAACAATGTGTTGCTGATAACTCGGCAAGACAATCGCCGCCAAAATACCAACAATCGCCACGACTATCATCAGCTCGATTAAAGTAAAACCTTGAGACCTTTTCATTACGTTTTCCTTGTGAAAAAACCTAGCCACTTCAGTCGCTAGGTTTATTTTTAGTTAGTTACCAATCAACTCGCGCCATGACAAACGTCCTGTTGGCACATTGGTGTTCAATTGCGTACAAGCAGGCTGACCAATCGTGCCGCAAGGAGGCGTAGTGACCGCATTGTTACAAACAGGTTGTCCTGTTCCGCCACATGCAACCGTCGTGGTACACGTTGTTCCCACACAGACACAGCCCGTCGAACCTGCGTTACAACTAACCGTATTAGTGCTGCCCCCAATTGTTCCACCCACTAAACCAACCGATACAGCAACTGTATTTGTTGCTACCGTGGGTGTTGGGGCTCCTACGCCGCCAGTACCCAAGGTTGCAGTAATAAAGCTGGCACTTCTTGGGTCATCCGCAGCGGTGCTATACGAGGGAGTGGGCGGTTTAGTGGTTGCCAAGTCAGGTGGTGGCGTAATTGTCCAGCCTTTTGGAGCTGTTCCCGTCCAACCACTCTTAGTCGCTTTAGCAGGCCACCAAGGATCACCCGAATTATTGGTGGCGCTCCAAGCATTACCTGCATCGCCTGGTGTACTAGCATAATCGCCCATACAGATGTTCATGGGGTGATGCCAATACACGATGTACTCAGCTAAAACGTAATTCAAAATCTGGTTATCCATCACACGGAAACCTAAATCAGGACGACCCGGTACATTTAGTTGCACCGCACTATCTGGGGTGTTGTCTTTAATCAACTGCACCGTGATGACCCCATTATTACGTTCGCCTAACGGACCAATAAACTGATTCTTTGCGCCTGATTTATTGGCATTCTCCGCGCCTGTGTTGGTATTGCTATCATCAGGGCAGCTAGGTGCAGTCGGCATCACCCCTGTTTGCACCATCCCATCGCCCCACCAGTCTTTAATGCTAAACGCGTCATACGGCATCGCTAACTCTAAGCCCCCGACACTATCACGTGGACCGCCCGCCGCACCCAACACCCCGCCTATCGTGCCAGATGTTTGCACCGTCAAAACTTTGACTTTCTTAGTCACAGGATCGGTGCTACTGGTCAACACAGTCGAGCTGTTACCCTTGTAGGTCGTTACACTGGCAAGGTTTAACGCCCCTACACCCAATGCCGTACCTGTCATGCTAACCCCGCTGTTATAGGTCGCTGAGGCGTTGTTTGTACCCGTTTGGTAATCTTTCGTACTCCAAGTGGTATCCGCAACTTTGAAGAACATGGCGCGATTCCACGATTGATTCATTAACAACACTTTGTAAGGTGTGAGCGAGGTAATTCGCGCATTGCTCATCGCCATATTGGTATCGTTAGGATTCAACATATTCAAGCCGTTTACGTCGTAAGACTTATCGTATTCGTGCACGTGCGTGCCTTGCGTTGAATAATTGGTCGTCGCTTGTGGGATTGAAGGGCTAAACACACCAGGGGATGTCAGTGCCGACCAAGTACCGAGCGTAGTTCCTTGCGCTACATAAGTTCCACCAGGACTGGCAAGCACAGCAGGAATGGTGATGGTGAAAGTACCCGGCGTGCCTGAAGTGTAAAAATACGTACCGCCTTGATTGGTACAATCCCTACTGGTGGTCGCATTGTATTGACGAACTTGCCCGTTGCTGCGGATTTTGAAACAAAGCGGTTGTGACACCGTCGCTGTCGTACATCCCGTACCGACACCATTACCATTGTCATTCAACAACACACCATTCATACATGTACCCAAAGCAGGGCTGGCCTGTGTTGCGGAACAAGTCTTAGTAGTTGAGTTGGGCGAGCCCCCACCGATACACATATTATTAGCCGCCGTCGAACACGCCGTACCTGCCGCATTAACCGTACCGCCTATACAAGTACCTTGCACACAACCTTGTCCATCAGCACTTAAGGTGCCACCTGTGCAGCTCGCAACAAAACCTGGGGAACCCGTGTTATAAAATAAATCCACGTCAAAGTGTCCATTACCCACGCCTGTTGCACCAGGTGGCACAACGATGACAGGAGATTGCGCGAGATTGTAGTTTTGGTTAAAAAAGATCGCGCTAAAGTTGCCTAAGCCACCCAACATCGGTTGAGATTGCACCCCATTACTGGTCGGCAAACCAATCGGCACACCAAAGTTGGTCAAAATCGGCGTGCCCACCGCATTGGGGGGCGTAGCTATATCACCCGCGATATAGCGAATTCGGTCAGAGTTATCCAAAACACCATTACCGTCTAAATCAAAGAACGGCGCGGAGACCCCCCCGCCCGACAAATAATCCAACTCCATCAGCCAGTTTTCGCCCTTTCCTGAGTTTTTTGCACCGCCTAGTGGCGTATAGGTAACGAGAGGGTTGGTGGCATTAAACACAAAACGTCCGTATTGAATAAACGCGCTATCGCCCGTCACTCGCTCACCCGCCGCAGGCAATTGCGTAATCCAACCTTTATCGCCGCCCGCAGCCCAGTTAGGCATGATTGTTGCCCCTTCTGGTGTGCTGCCCACAATGCGCACAGGAATGGGGGTGGCTCCTAAAGCGGTAACGTAGTCGCGAGTCTGTATCGTTTGTAGCGTCATCGTCGTGTTGCTGGTAGGTGCGCTATCCCACACGCCATAAGCATAATAAAACGATGCGTCGAGGTTGTCGGCTGCGGTAAACAACTGACCCGTCGCAAACGTCACCATATATCCGCCATTAGGATGGCGCGCGACACCCGGCATCATCGTGATGGGCTGACCTGCTGGCGTAGCGGCATTGTTCGCCGTGTTGTACAACAAAATCGCTTTCCAGGCAGTAGGGCTGCTACTGGTCATATCAAACTTCCACATATTGCCGTTGATGTCACCCGCAAACACGATGTCAGCAAGTCCGTTGCTATTGCTATCAACTGCAGCAGGAGTGGATAAACCATTCGGACTGGCTACGGTGCCCACGCCAGTGTCTATTTCTTTTATCAACGCGCCTGTTTTGGTGTCAATCACCAACAGCGTGGCGTGACCATTGCCTGCATTGTTATAGCCATTGCCGACAATCACCGCATTAGCACCCGTTTCAACGGGGTAGAGCGTGGGCGTACTGAACGTGTCACCCATATTGGCGTAGCTAGTGGAGTTACTGCGTACTCCGCCTTTAGTAATTGCGGCTGGGGTAATTTCCCAGAGTGCTTTGCTCGCCGCATCGGTATCCGCTGCGGCGGTTAAGGTCGTCACATCCAAAGCATAAATACCTTTGCCACCCTGCCCTAAAGTGCCGACCAAGATGTTTTGTGGTGCAGCCGTTGTCCCCACATTGCTTACGTTAACGCTGCCGTCCACATAATATTCATGTACATAAGGTGTTACCCATAGCTTGTTGAGCTTCGCTACCAACATAGAAGGGATATATGCCCAACGCTCCGCACCCGTACTGGCATTGATAGCGTGCAACATACCGTCATTTGCACCGTAAAACACCGTCGGAGTGACACCATCACTTAAATAATAGGGCCGTGAATGGATACTGTCGCCTAACGCAGAAGTACGGTTACGCAAAATGCCGCTAGGGGCTTCTTGACTACGATCACCGCGTATGAAATTGACATGATTTGCATCTAAAAGACTACCTGTATCAACGCTCAAGGTAAACGGCACTGCTTTCCCTGTCACATCTAGAGTCGCGATGTTACGGCTACCGCTAGTAAAACCTTGTAAATCCACTTGAGACTGCGCACCCGATCTAGCCGTTAGTGCCGTGCCGCTACTCCAGCAGGGCGCAGTCACGTTGACAACACCAGCCGCACTGATTGGGTAGCAAGATAAGTTGCCTGACCAAGCCCCTTTTTCGTATTCAGCGCGATACACGCTTTCCTTGCCTGACAGTAAGTTAAAGTTGGTTAAAGCAGGCTGCGCCGTGTATCCAATCACCACAGGATTGCTTTGTACAAAGGGCGCAGCGGCATATGCCAAACCCGCGAACAAAGCGGGAAGGGCTGCTAAAGTAAACAGGGGTAAAGCTGTTAATTTCTTGAAATTTTTACGCATGACAAACTCCTTAAATAAGGCAATAAATAGCTAACACACCTAACAATACATCTAGCAACGATTAACAATTAAAGCTTCTCACCACCACACTGAAGAAGGACTGGACAAAACGCGTTGCACCACGCCCAGCTAAACCTCGCCCCGTGACTCTAAATATATTTAAAGAGTTGCACATATTCATACCACTACCAACCACCGCACTATCATCTCTAGAAACCACCCCTAGAGCAAACAACTCAATCATGTAACCATCTGAATTAGCAAGGCTAAAACTAGAATTGTCCTGCCATTGCGTAGCACTCATATTCACTGGATCATTATTCGTGACCCCTAAGCTTGCAAATGAGCCTGGAATCACCACCGCACCAGCGATTGCATCTTTCGGGTGCAGCTCTTTGCTCGCGGCGGACC
>JBJORQ010000070.1:0-8207 GCA_046049345.1 Pseudomonadota bacterium
GGCTGCGTCCGCGCTGCTCGCGCAAACTCATATCTTGCGTATTGGCATGGCGTTGCGCGCTGTCTATTTGCGAAAAAAAGCTCGCATTCTGCTCACGCAGCTCCGCCATTTGCTCATCGACTTGTTCGCTTTGCATCTGCTCATTCATCAGCAGCTCGGCCAACTCCGCTAACTCTTCGTCGATTTGCAACACCCGCTCGGCACTGCGTTCCGCCGCTTGAGTGAGTTTCAAAATATGTAATTGCAACTCATGCGCACGCTGCTGCATGGCACTCGCATCGCTGCGCAACGGCACAATTTTTTGCGCAATGTCGAGCAGCAAATGTTCAGCGGTTTGCAAAACCTCGCGCGCAGTTTCCAACACGCTACCTTGCACTGCTAATTCCGCGTTAAGTTGCTCAATCTCGCGCTGCCGCGCCAATACCCCATGCAACTGGCTATCTGGCGCGTGGAACGACACACTGTGTTGCGTCACCACATGCCCGGCACGCGTTACCAGCGATGCGCCCGCTGGCAAACTGGCGCGCAGAGTTTCTGCGGCAGCCAAATCGTCTGCGACAAACACCAAATTGAGCCAGTCCTGCAAAGCAGGCAACAACTGCGCATCCTGACATTGCGCGAAATCCAGCAAACACGGCAAAGCCTGATTAGGCAAGGTAGGCACAGCATCAGCTTTGAATACAAAAGCCAGTTTGGCAGCGGGCGCATCCAGCGGCAGGACGGCATTTTTATCCAGTGCGATAGCATTGATGCGTTCGCGCAACACCGCTTCCAAAGCATTTTCCCAGCCATTGGCAATCTGCAACGATTGCCACAAACGCGGCGCATGTTGCAACTGCTGAGTGGACAACCACGCCGTTAAATTTTTATCGGTATCAAGTTGATTTTGTAATTGCTGCAAGGCTTGCAAACGTGCCTCGGTCTGGGCGGCGGCGCGCTCCATAGTTTGCAGTGCGAGGCGCGCATCACGCAATTCACTCTCAGCGTGCGGCTGGCGCACCTGCAAATTGCTTAGCTGTTCTTGTGTAATTTCTTGCTGCATAGCAAGCTCCGCAGCTTGCTCGTGAGCGAGCTGCAACGCCCAGCCTTCGGCACGCGGCAAGTTGTCTTTTTCCAACAACAAACGCGTGCGACGCGACTCAATCTGAGTCACATTGCGTTGCAAATTGGCGCGCTGCGTATCGGCTAAATGCAAAGATTGTTGCAACTGTAATTGCTCGCGCTGCACCGCTTGATAGGCTTGCTGCGCCTCACTCGCCGCATTTTCGCCATCAGGCAAACGCGCCGCTTCCAGCTCGGCAGTTTGTTCGGCTTCGGCTAATTTATGCACCGCACCTTCTTGCTGACGCTGCCAATGTTCGAGCAACGATTGTGTGCTGCCGCGTTGACTCGCTTGTTGCTCGATGTGTTTTCTGGCTTGCGCAATTTGCAGCGCGAGGCGTTGTCGTTGCGTTTCAGCATGAGCGATTTGTTGCTCTAAACGCGCGATGTCGGCGTTGGCGGAATAGAACTCGCCCTGCTTGATATGCAAGGCATCGGAGAATTGATAATGGCTGCTGCGCGCGGTTTCTAATTGGCTTTCCAGCTCGCGCAACTGCGCGGTTTGCGCGTCTAATTCGAGGCGCGTTTTTTCTGTGGCTTGCAAAAATTTCTCGCGCTGCGCTGCCGCATCTTGCTTTTTTAAGAGCCAAAATAATTGCTGCGACGTGCTGCGTTGAGTTTCCAAAGCACGATAGCGTTTTGCCACTTCGGCTTGCCCACCCAGATGAATTAACTGTTTATCCAACTCTTGCAAAATGTCGCTAACGCGCAATAAGTTGTCCCGCGTATCGGCAATGCGCAATTCGGTTTCACGGCGACGGTCGCGGTATTTTGAAACCCCCGCCGCCTCTTCCAAAAAGATGCGCAACTCTTCGGGCTTGGCTTCGATGATGCGCGAAATCATGCCTTGTTCGATGATGGCGTAAGCGCGCGAACCTAAGCCCGTGCCGAGAAAAATATCGGTCACATCTTTGCGTCGCACTTGCTGATTATTGATGAAGTATTTTGAATCGCCATCGCGCGTTAACACACGCTTAATCGCGATTTCGGCATAGCTAGACCACTGCCCCACCGCCTTGCCCAGCGCGTTATCAAACACCAATTCCACACTGGCGCGCGACACGGGTTTACGTTTGCTCGAACCGTTAAAAATCACGTCCTGCATGGTAGCTCCGCGTAACGCTGAAGCCTTAGATTCGCCCAACACCCAGCGCAACGCGTCGATGACATTCGACTTACCGCAACCGTTCGGTCCGACCACGCCGACAATCTGTCCGGGTAAGGAAAAAGCAGTGGGGTCAACAAAGGATTTGAAGCCTGCGAGTTTGATTTGAGAGAGGCGCAAAAGGAGGAGGTGTAGATATAATGCGCGGCATTTTAACCTAAGCGCGAGCACACACCAAATGACAACTAAGCCAACTAAAAATCTGGAAACTTTCCCTAACCCCAACACCAAACGCGATTACCACATCCACATGGAAATTCCCGAATTCACTTGCCTGTGTCCCAAAACAGGACAGCCCGATTTCGCCACACTGATACTCGATTACATCGCGGATGAAAAATGCGTCGAACTAAAAAGTCTGAAGCAATACATGTGGAGTTTCCGCGAAGAAGGCCATTTCCACGAAGACATGACCAATTTAATTTTGGATGATTTAGTCGCCGCCACCGCGCCAAAATTTATGCGCCTCACCGCCAAATTTTATGTACGCGGCGGCATCTTCACCAACGTCATCGCCGAACACCGCCAAGCTGGCTGGCAACCCGCTCCGTTCGTAGAACTCAGCCAATTCGGCACGCAATCCAATACGCGCGGTTAAACGCGCGCATCGACACTGTGTTCGTGTTTCTCGGCATCGACTTCGGCACGTCGGGCGCGCGGGCTTGTGCCATTTCCGCAGACAAATCGGTGTGCTGGGAGCAGCGCGTCAGCTTTGCTGATGCCGTCAATCAAACGCCGCAGGATTGGCGCGAGGCGTTGGAATTTTTACTCGCAGCTTTGCCGCCATCACTCGCGAAAAAGCTGCACGGCATCGCGCTGGATGGCACGTCGAGCACGGTGTTGTTGTGCAATTCCCAGCTCGCGCCCGTCTCACCTGCCCTGCTCTATCACGACACGCGCGCGGAGCTTGAGGCAGCCCAACTTAAAATCCTCGCGCCAAAAAATAATATCGTTTGCTCTGCCAGCTCTGGCTTGGCAAAATTTCTCTGGCTCACGCAACGCTATCCCGACGCGCAACATTTTTTGCATCAAGCGGATTGGCTGACGGCGCAGCTCACGGGCGTAGTGTCGAGTGATTATCACAACGCGCTGAAGACAGGTTATGACGTAGCAAATTTGTGTTGGCCCACTTGGCTACTGGCTTTGCCCAATGCGCATCGGCTGCCGAAAGTGCTCGCACCGGGCGCGCTGATTGCCCGCATTGCGCCCAATGTCGCGGCGCGTTTTGGTATCACACCCGCTTGCAAAATTTATGCGGGAACGACTGACAGCATCGCGGCATTTATGGCGAGTGAAGTGACTGAAACTAACGTGGGCGTAACCTCGCTGGGCACGACTTTGGTATTGAAGCAATTATCACGAGCGTGCATAGAAGCCAGTGAATACGGCATTTACAGCCATCGCTATGGAAAACTTTGGTTAGTCGGCGGCGCGTCAAATGCGGGCGCAGGTGTATTGAAAAATTATTTTTCGGATACGGAATTAGCAACATTGAGCGCGCAAATTGATGCGCAAAAAACAAGTCCACTGGACTATTACCCGCTGCCGAAAACAGGCGAACGATTTCCGACTAACGATGTAAATCTTGCGCCGCGTTTATCGCCCCGCCCTGATGACGATGCGGAATTTTTGCATGGCATATTGCAAGGCTTGGCGCGCATCGAAGCAGACGGTTATGCCAAATTAAATCAGCTCGGTGCGGGAAAAATTTCGCGCATCGTAAGTTGTGGCGGCGGGGCAAAAAACCTCGTTTGGCAAGCCATCCGCGCGCGTCATGGCGAGCTCGCCGTGAGTGTCGCCACACATAGCGAAGCCGCCTATGGCGCGGCGTTGTTAGCGCAAAAATCCGCTGCATAAAACGACTGGTTTTGTTAAAGTCCGCGCCTTGTTTATTTGAGCCCACGCCATGTCCAACGCCGACCCCATCGAAATCGAGAAATTTTCGCAACTCGCCCATAAATGGTGGGACCCGCACAGCGAGTTCAAACCATTACACGAAATCAATCCGCTACGACTGAATTACATCAACCAACGCGCGCCGCTACTAGGCAAAAACGTGTTGGATGTGGGCTGCGGCGGCGGCATTTTGTCGGAAAGCATGGCGGCACTAGGCGCAGTCGTAACGGGCATCGACCTGTCCGACAAAGCCTTGCAAGTCGCCAAACTGCACCTGCTCGAAAGCGGTCAGAAAGTAGCTTATCGCAAAGTCGCAGTGGAGCAATTAGCCGCCGAACAACCCGCTAGTTTTGATGTAGTGACATGCTTAGAGATGTTAGAGCATGTACCCGACCCAGCCAGTGTTATCAAGGCTTGCGCGACTTTAGTCAAACCTGGCGGACAGGTATTTTTCTCCACGCTGAATCGCAATCCGAAATCATATTTATTCGCCATCATCGGCGCCGAATATGTGCTGAATATGTTGCCCAAAGGGACGCACGATTACGCCAAATTCCTCAAACCATCCGAGCTTGCGCAAGCCTGCCGCGCTGCTAATTTGAACGTGCTCGATGTCGTCGGCATGAGCTACAACCCGTTTAGCAAAGTCTATTCATTAGGTCGCGATACCAGCGTGAATTACCTGATTGCGTGCCGCAGTGAAGCCTAAAGTCCACGCCGTTTTATTCGATTTAGACGGCACATTTGCCGACACCGCGCCTGATCTTGCCGCCGCGCTCAACCATGTGCGTGCCACACGCGACTTAGCTCCGCTGCCTTTAGAAATACTGCGTCCGCAAGCCTCGCATGGCTCAGTGGGCTTGCTCAAAGTCGGCATGAATATCACGCCTGACTCGCCCGATTTTACTGGCTTACGCGAGATTTTTTTGCAACATTACGCTGAGAACATTTTTGTGCAAACGCGTTTATTCGACGGCATGGCGGAACTCATCAATCAGTTAGACGCACGCGAAATTGTGTGGGGTATCGTCACCAATAAACCGAAGCGGTTTACCGTGCCGCTGATACAAGCCTTGGGTTATATCGAGCGCGCCGGATGTTTGATTAGCGGCGATACCTGTGCCAATGCCAAACCCCATCCAGAGCCGATGCAGCTAGCCTGCGCAACGATAAAAATCCCTGCGGAAAACTGCCTGTATTTAGGCGACGACCAACGTGATATGCAAGCCGCCAATGCGGTGAACATGCGCGGCATCATAGCCAATTACGGCTATGTCAGTGAGGAGTGTTCGGTAGCGAATTGGCAGGCATTTGGCAGCGTAGGTAGGCCATTAGAGCTGCTTGATTTTTTGAATTAAACACAACAAAAACTTGTTCGTATATTACGTAACCACAAAATCAATAGGCCTCGGAATCATGATCATCCGAGGCCTATCTAGTTGTGTTGTATGACAAGGCTCAACAGCCCCGGCTTACGGTTTTTTAGGCCGCGATAGCGTAGTTTTCATCGTTTGCATTTACATGCTTGCTTCATTTACGTCGATCGCCTGACGTGTCGCCCCAAAACCTATCTGCTCACTGTCGAAGCCATGTCATCCCCATCATAAACACACTACAAATACAAAACTCGTCGCAATGCTGCGTTGCCGCGCCTTCCCATTAAACAAGAAGGTAACGACTATGTTTAATGGGAAAGCCCCTTGCGGGCTTTCCTTATTTATCGCATCAATCTTGCAGCTTTCGCTGCGGAGCTTGGTAGTGATGCCCCTTGCGAGTAGAGTTTTGAATTTTGAATTACTACAGTGTACTTATGGTGGAGATGGGCGGGATTGAACCGCCGTCCAACAAGCCCTTAATGAATCAGAGTTTTCACAGACCGAAGTCTGATCACAACAATGCGCGGCATTATAGGGAAATAAATAAAGAACACCAGCGGAAGTTTTTAGTCTGAGAAATACAGCGCATGGGATGCTGAACATGCCGATTACATAGGCGTTGGCGAGGTTTCACGCTAGAATGCGCGCCTGCAAAAAAGTCCCTGTAGTTAAATGGATATAACCGCCCCCTCCTAAGGGGCAATTCCGCGTTCGATTCGCGGTGGGGACACCAACACAACACGCTTACGCGACCTTATTTATCACTGCAACAATTGCTCCAAGCGCGTGCGTCCCTCTGGAGTGGACATCACCATCAACACATCATTCGCATGTATCAGATGCTGAACATCTGGATTGAGTTGCCATTTGCCAAACTGACTGCGCACCGCGAGCAACACAAAGTCGCGCTGTTGCGGGTTAAGCATCGCAATCGGCTGACCTGCAAAATGCGCAGGCAACACGATTTCTTCCATACGCAAATTGTCGTCCGACTTAAGCATGTCATCTAAGAACGACACCACATGCGGACGCACCATCGCCGAAACCAAACGTAAACCGCCCGTAAAGTCAGGCGAGACAATTTCATCGGCGCCTGCACTGCGCGTTTTTTCGGCATTCTTTAAGTCGTGGCAGCGCGCCACGATGCGCACATCGGGATTGAGCTGGCGCGCACTCAGGCTAATCACTAAATTGAGCGTGTCGTCGGGTGCGACAGCAAAAATACCACGAGCGTGCAACACACCTGCCGCAATCAACACATCGTTATCGGTGGCATCACCATGAATATAAAGCTGCTCAGAATCTCGCACTAAATAGTTTTCGATGTTGTGCAAATTGGAATCGAGCATGACGAATTTGCGTCCTGTCATCAGCAACTCATGTGCAACATTACTGCCCACCCGACCTACGCCACAAATAATGTAATGGTCGCGTAATTGATCGATATTTTTTTGCATGTTCTTTCTCCGCCAAGTTTGTTTGAGATCACCTTCTAAAATCACCGCCGTGACGGCCGACAAGGTAAAAGTCAAAATTGCAATGCCTGAAGCCGCAATCAACATGGTAAACACGCGACCTTCTGGGCGATGCGTAAAGTCAATCACCTCGCCAAAACCGATGGTCGAGACGGTGATAAAAGTCATATAAAAACAGTCTAGCCAACTAACGTCTGCCCCACCAATGAGGCGATAACCAATCGTGCCGATGAACATCACCACAGAAATTGCACCCGCCGCCCAAGTCAAGCTGGCAAAGGCATGAGTGCGAGTGACTTGCGAAAATTTACTCATGGTTGGCGAGTTACTCAACGGCTCATTCATCTTGTAGCTCTCGATCGGGAAACAGCTCAGCGGTGTAACCAAACTGCATCATGTCGCTGATACGCATCGGGTACAAAATACCGTCGAGATGATCGCATTCATGTTGCACCACGCGCGCATGAAAGCCGCTTACGGTGCGATCTATCAGCGCGCCCTGCTCATCAAATCCTTGATAGCGAATTTGACTATAGCGACGCACCACGCCGCGCAAACCCGGCACGCTCAAACAGCCTTCCCACGCCTCATCGGTCACCGTGCCAACTGGGGTAATAACGGGATTGATGAGTACGGTTTCAGGCACCGTTTCGGCATCGGGATAACGCGAATTAAGCTGCACACCAAAAATCACGACACGCTGTGCTACGCCAATTTGCGGAGCGGCTAAACCCGCGCCGTTCATGGCTTGCATGGTGTCGCGCATATCTTGCAAGAGTTGCAATAATTCAAATGTAGCGAAGTTTTTGACATCTGCCGAGACTTGCCACAGCCGCGCATCGCCCATGCGTAATACTGTTTTTATTGCCATGTTAGTTGCCGTTATTGGCGATGTGTTCGATGAGACTGCGCACCCGCGCCATCGCGGCATCGGCAGTGGCATTGACGCTTTCCATGTTGATGCCAGCAAGGCTATCGCCGCGTCCCGCCGCGTAATTTGCCACCACGGCAATGGTCGCGTATTCGAGTTCTAGCTCTTTTGCAAGCGCGGTTTCTGGCATCCCTGTCATGCCCACCATGTCTGCGCCATCGCGTTCATAGCGATTGATTTCGGCGATGCTGTCCAAACGGGGGCCTTGCGTGGCGGCATAGACCCCACCATCCACGCAAGCTTGTTCCGCCAGTTTCGCTCCC
>JBJORQ010000071.1:0-13530 GCA_046049345.1 Pseudomonadota bacterium
CTCTGGCACTACGCAGCAATTTGCCGCGTTGCTAATGTGATGCGACCTTATTTGGAAACACTGGTATGAGCGTAGATCAACCGCGCAATCTTTCGGCATCCGTGCGTCAACGGTTGCTCAATATCGCTAGACGTGACGGCGAAGCATTCGATTTAGTGTTGACGCGTTATGCATTGGAACGCCTTTTGTATCGCTTGGGACAATCTAAATTTCACGACCAGTTTTTGCTTAAAGGCGCGATGCTTTTTGCTGTGTGGGACGGTGAAGTTCATCGCCCAACTCGTGACGTTGATCTGCTGGGATTTGGAGCTAGCGAACTCGCAGAGGTGGAAAATATTTTTCGAGAAATTTGCCAACAACCCGTGGAGGCGGATGGTCTGGAGTTTTATTCAGACAATATGCGCGCATTGGAAATTCGCGAGGATCAAGAATATCAAGGCGTGCGCGTTTCATTTGAAGCACGTCTTGAAAATGCTGTAATTCCAATCCAGATAGATATTGGTTACGGTGATGCGGTAACACCCGCACCAGAAAATATTACTTATCCGACAATGCTGGATTTTGCCGCACCCAAGTTGCGCGCTTACCCGCTCTACACTGTGGTCGCCGAAAAATTTCAAGCTATGGTTTGGCTCGGAATTGCCAATAGTCGCATGAAAGATTTTTATGATATTTGGATCATCATGCAAAAGTTTTCGTTTAAGGGGCAAGTTTTAAGCCAAGCAGTAGAGGCAACTTTTGCGCGGCGAAAAACTCCGTTACCCATGAGCGCGCCGTTAGCATTGACCCAAGTGTTTGCCAACGATGCGGCAAAACAAACGCAGTGGAAAGCCTTTCTACGCAAAAATGCGTTGCCAGTTGATGGCAAGACTTTCCCCGACATCATTACTGCATTACATGATTTTCTGATGCCGCCGACATTGGCCGCCGCGAGTGGATTGACCTTCAACTCCACTTGGACAAGTGGCGGAACGTGGCAATTTAATTCGCAACAAATCTAAACATCAATTGCAGCAGCACCACCTGTCAATTTTGAACCGAGAACCTCTTTGATGTTGATTGCGTCAGGCGTTTTCTGGGTTTTGATTGGACGGATAGAAACGAATTTAGCTAATCCGTCTCCCAGCACAACTGCCGAACCACGTGGCAAATTCAGCAGCATATTCACATCGACCAAATAACGGTCAGCCTGACGAATACTGCGTTCTCCACTCACAATATCAGCCTGACCAAGATTTTTTTCAACTCGGCGTGTTTCGTCATCAACGAGAATTTGCCCGCTCATTGCGGCAAGCCATTCCGCTGTTTCAGGGTTAAGCACCTGATAACAAATTTTGATGCGGCAGTTCTCAACGATTGCATCGACAACGGCATCAGGATTCATGTCGCGGGTGCAGTCGCGCAAATCACCTAGCGACTGGTGCGCAAGCACTAGATGCACGCCCTTATCGCGTGCAGCCCCTAATGCCTCAAGTGCTGGGCGTGAGAGATGATATTTCACCTCATCCAGGACAATGCACACGGGGCGTAGATTTCCGGCGATACGATCCCGTCTCTCTGCAAGTTGAATTAGCCTAATCAATAAAATGCGTTGCACAGTTTTAACGATGTCGTTGCGCATTGAACCAACAATGTAAACGCAACCGCCGTCTTGGATGACTTTTTCAAGACAGATGCCCGCACCTAATTGCGCATTTACGCTTGGCATTTCGGCAAGCTCACGCAATCGCCCCTCAAATTTTTCTGCACCTGCCATAGCGCCTTGACGCTTCTTGAATGCATCCGCCAAATTCAATCCTTCGCTAGCCATCAGGCGAGCAGTTTGCAGTGCTTCTCTGCGGTCAGCAATGCCATAAAAATCACTAGCATCGCCTTTGTCTGTCAACGAAAGTCCTGCTTGAAAAAGTTCGAACGCTTCCTCTTCGGTAGTCCCTTCGAACGGATTGAATTGTGCGCCGTTAGGACGATTCAAATTGATAAAGTGAAACGGTTTTTCGCACCGTTGCGCCGTCGCATACATGACATGTGCTGCCCACTCGTCATTTTTTGGGTCGCAAAAAAATATAGCTTCGCCTCGTTCAAGAAATTGCGCACCCATCACGCCAAGTGAGACACCTTTACCTGAGCCAGTTGTACCTATTACCTGAAGATGTGGCGCGCTCATTTCTTTAGGTATGTTGATGAAAACAGGTTTGTGTTTTTCATCCAGACCTAAAAATATGCCATTTTTTAAGTTGATGTGTCGTAAAGGATCAAAATCAATTGAGGCTGGCAAGAACTTGCCAATTTCACGCACGTCTGTTTTTTTGTTGCGCTCTAACGATGATGTGCGTCTGATTTTTGATAGCATCACTGCAATGCTTGGCTGCATGTAACGAAGCCAAGCGAATGCAAGGATGATTCCGCCAATCCAACTAATTACCCAAAATCGAAGCTGAAAGTAAGGGAGTAGTTGATTTATTCCGAGCTTCATCAATAAGTAATTTACGACCCATAAATAGACTGGATCAATAAAAGAAATTAAAAATAAAATTAACACGAACCTGAACCAAAAAATTTTGAAATCAATCTGAAACATTGCGACAAGGAATACAGAAAATCCCCCCATGAACTGAAGATACTGATGAGAAAAAATAAATCCTCGAATGACCCAGATTGCTGGATCAGTAGATAGAAATTCATGCATATGTGACCTCACTAAAGTATGGTTAGAAAGCGAATGGATGCCACAGTAATTTTTTCGAGGGTGCTGCGCACCCGACAATAAAAAATATTCTGTGGGACAAGGTAAAGGGTGGCGGTTTTCCCACCCGTCTTGCCGCAGTCGTCTTGAGTGGCATCGCCCTAGCGATGTCATCCAAGACCGGGGGGAGCCGCCGAAAAATCCGCGCCCCAGCGCGGATAGGATGCCCCAGCATCTGGTTTTCGAGTGGGGGGCAAAGCCCCGCATCCCAGAGCGTTAGCGCTTGGGCATCCTCTTTGCAGCCGCGCCAATAGGCGCGGGCAAACGGACTCGAATCGCAAAGCGATTTGAGTATGGTTGAGGTGGCACGTCCAGTGCCAATCCAGCACTCCGTGCAGGACAAGCGGGCATCACCCGCGAAGCCCCCCAAAGGGGATGCCCAAGCGCGAAGCGCGCCGTGGATGCCATGAGCAAAGCGGGTAAAGTGCCGCCCTAGCGGCAAGCCTCTGTCCGCCCCTAGGCGGCACGCGCAGCGTGAAGAGTGCGACTTCCTGCATTGCGATTGCCTTTGACTTCGCGTTGCCCTCGCTAGCGGCGACGAGTAGCGAAGAGATGAAGCGGCGATGTCATTCCGAATGACATTTCGCATCTTCTCTCCGCTTCTATGCGTAAAAAATGAATTGTTCATTTTTTGACGGATGGCAAATTTTTCGAAAGATTGTCAAAGACAAAATCCAACTTTTCACACAAAATTTCATCGCTAGTTTCTAGCACGCGAGGATGTTTTTCGAGCGTTGTCACGATTAGTTGCAGCACTCGTGCTTTGCGTTTTTCTGTTTGCTTCGCTTGTAAAATTTCCGCCTCAAGGCGCGCGCGTTTCTTTTCCAATTTTTCAATATTGGTTGCCATGATTATTTTCCTTTATCAGTTATAGGCCATGAATTCAGCGCAAAAAATTTGAAGCAGTCCCGATGTTTTTGTTGGAGTTGAATCCGCTCTCCCTTTACCAAAACAGAATCAATGTGCATGAATGCTGCCTCCACTTTTTTATGAAGATTATCCGGGCAGAGGTAGTGCACTTCTGCCCAACGCTTCTGCGTAATCGCCTGCAAATGCGCACTGATAATTTCGCTGTAACGCTTTTGAGTTTTGATATGCCGCTCGATTTCGATTGCCACGCGTTTTTCGTCTGGATTGATAGCAATTGCATCTGGTACTTTCTCAAGGTTTTGTCCATACAGTGACTTGCCAGGTTGCCAATCTTCCCAATCGTTTTCTTCAGCGTTCAGCCGTGCAATTTGAGTATCAATGTGGTGCGAGATGTACGACGTGTTTGTTTTCCCGAGTTCGAAATATCGAGTATCGAACTTTCCAACTAATCCAAGACCATGCGGAGTGATGCCATAAATATGACTGCGGCGAAACTGAACTACGTGCATTTCAAATTTCAGTGCGCCATCGCGTATCAAGCAATCAAGAGTTCGAGTTGTACTGCTGGGTGAGGCACTGATGACGCGCGACAAGATTGCGACCGTAGAGAACACTTCTCCGCTCGCAAGGAATTGCAGAATCAGTTCTCGCTTGGCATCGGCGCGCGACTGTTTCTCTAAGAAGCTCATACGCGGTAGATGCAAAATATTCTCTTTAGGGAAACTCATTTTTTAAGCGATTCCTTAATGTTACGCAGGCGTGCGAGGTCAGCATCTTTTTGAGCTTCAGTTTTAAGATCTGAAGTTTTTTGATGCTGTGGTTTCTTATGCTCTTTTCTTTCCTTCCTTGCGCGGTCAAATGCCTTTCCCGCAGGTGTGCGTTCGATGCCTTTTGCCAACACTGTCCGAACCCATGCAGACTTGCGGGGAATTTCCCGTTTTGCCAGTGCAGCCCGAAGCTCGTCGAGGACGAATTGTTTTTGTCTGTGTGAGTTGGTAATGCAGGAAAGAACAGTCTGAACTGCATCCAGTTCCTCACTGTCTAGTTGTGGAGGCCATTCAAACTCTTCGATTGCACCACCACTCGAAATTGGAGGTTCATCAGTGGTGGTTTGATGATGTATGACTGACGGATTGGGTGCAGTTATTTCGCCCGTTTTGTCATCGGTTTGCGCCCCTCCAGCACTGTTATTTGCACCCGTCTCTGTCACGGGTGCAAAGTTTTCATCCCTAGCCAAACGCACCAGACCATCAAGTGCCGTCAAATTGAATTCGAGGTGGCGAGTTGCACCAGGTGCACCGCCGAATTTATTCTTTGTGGTGCGTAAAATCCCTGACTTGGTGAAATCGCCGATGATTGTTTGTACGCTTCGATGAGACAGTGATGACTTTTTTGCTATTGTTGCGACAGATGGAAAAATGTTTTTTCCATCGTCATTAGCAAAATCAGCGAGCGAGAGAAGCACGATTTTTTTCGATGGCTGGAGATTCGTGGCAAAAACTCGCGACATGAGAAGTATGCTCATTCGGTTTTCCCTTCAGCCTTTTTGCGAGCTAGACGCTCGCTCTTTGTTGGCGCACCTCGTTTTCGTTTACCGTTCAGGCCAAGTGGATTGCGTGGAACTCTGCACGGACGTGCAATGGGCTGTGGCTGGACTTCACCAGTGCAGAGAAATCTCACAAGATCTGTCAATAATACGTATTGAGGATTGCCTTCTTCCTGCCGTACAGTAATTTGAAAAGTTCCGCGCCGAATGCGCGCTCGGATTGTTGGGACATCTTCTTTCAGAACTTCAGCCACTTGTGGAATTTTCAGGATTGGCGGATATGCACAGAGACGCTCACTCATGAGCGTGGACATATATTCAAGTTGAGTCATTTTCAGCTCCTTGCTGGTGGCAAGGTGCGGCGGTAAAGTAGATTAGTTATGCCGCTACCTAAGCCTGATTTCGTTTAGCCGATCACTAAAGGTCGACACCAAAAAATCAGGTATGGCTGCGAGGTGGTGCGGATGGAACAGAGGGAATTGGAGCAACGTNNNCGTGAAGTACGCGTGAAAATATCAGATGGTCGTAGACTAAAAAAGTTAATAACTTTAGGTAAAATTCCCGACTCAAAAAACTCGACAATTTTGTAGATAACCCACGAATAAAAATCAGTGAAACTGAGACACAACCAGAACAACATAAAAGCGTAAAAACTAAGAGCAGCAACTTGGGGCGATGCGCCTGCAAGCGACAAGAAAAAAAACAATATCGCTAAACCGATGGCAAGACTGCCCCAAATAACGAAAGCCAAAAGTTGCCACCTAATCACGGCCAGTGGACCAGTTGTGACACCACCCATGGCAAACTCATAGTTGCTAGCGCGCATTTGGCGATACTGAGCAATTTTGGTTTGAAGCAACTGGGTGATTTGTTTTTGACTAATCATGTCAGCAGTTTCGCAGCGTCAAATTCAGTAGTCAAGTTTTTTTTGATATATTTTCTTTTGTTTATAGCAACATACGATTACAAACAACTAGAAATAACTGCAATCAACAATAAAACTACTAGCCTACTTTGGTTGCCAGTTTTGCAGCTAGTTTTTCAGCCTGTAAATGTGTGTACCGTTTTAACATTTGCAATGTTTTATGGCCTGATACTGCTGCGAGTTCAAGCACCGTCATATCTCCGCGTTCAGCTAACCGAGAAAGTGCTTCGTGCCGTAAGTCGTGCCAAGTAAAGTCATCAATGCCAGCACGAGCACAAGCGGCTTGGAATACGTGAAAAAGTGTCATGCGCTGCAATGGTATAACTTTCCCTCCTATAGAAACGGGCAGGGCATCCAAAACGGTTAGTGCAGTTGGTGAAAGTGGCACTGTGCGAGCCTCACCATTTTTTGTATCTTTCAGGAATGCAATGGAGCGTTTTTTGTCTATCATTTTCCATTGCAAACTGAGAAGTTCGCCTTGCCTCATGCCTGTTTCTACAGCCAATTGAACGGCAGACCACAGGTAAGTGTTGCGGCTTTTTTGACACTCCATCGCTAAGTTATTCCACTCATCGTCGTTTAAACGACGGTCACGGGATTTGCTCTCTGAAGGCTTACGGATTTTTTCTACAGGATTGCCTCTCGGCAGAGTAATGGCACATTCTATTTCTGCAAATTTAAGAATTTTCGAAAGCATGAATAATTCTTTTCGCACCGTGCTGTCACCGACCGCACCAAGACGATTGTCACGGTACTGAGCAACCAATTTTTGATCTAGCGCAGCAAGTGAAAATTTCCCAAGTATGTTTTTCAAATGTTCGCACTGATAACGCCATGCTTCTTTTTTGTCCACGCGCATTTTGTAGTGATGTGGTGCAAATTCAGTGGTGAAGCGATCAATAATTTCCGCTACAGTGTTACGTTCGGCATCACTGCGATCAATGAACACTCCGCGTCCCATTTCGCTTTCTGTGGTTGCAGCCCAAAGGTCTGCATCCGAGCGAGTGTTAAAGGTCTTTGATTGAGGAGGGTAGCCCTTTCTGCGGACTTGGGCTTCCCATTGGAATTCCCCCCTTTTTCGGATGGTCGCCATAATGATTATTTCCTGTGCAGTGTGGCAAAATTGTGGCAATAAATACTAATAAGCATTTTCCATGTCATCTAACTGACTGTCAATAAATAGATTTATTGCTCTTAGTTGTGCCGCCTGGAAAGCGTGTTTGGGATAATATCCCAACGGGGGTTCGAATCCCCCCTTCTCCGCCAAATCAATGGGTTAGCGCTATAGTAAACTACAGCAGACAACCCGAAATCACCAAAAATAACACGCTCACTGTTCCCGTTATGCGATAACGGGAACAGTGGCTACTGTGGATTCAACACCTTATTTGACTTGGATGGACAGAAACAGATCGAGTCTTTGATCATTTTGAACCTGCGCCGACAATATTCCGCTTAGGCAAGTATAGCGATACATCTGACTAAAACATGACATGCCGTTGTTGAGACGCTGCCATTCGACGAATGCTTCGTAACCGTCAACTCATCGGCCTGAGCGGCCATACGCAACCGATCTAATTCAGGCTATCGTAAATGTCCGCTTTAGCGGATGCCGCTGGCGAGTTGGCTGCATTATTCATCCTCAAATGTTTCACGCTCCCTGAGTGAGCGATTGATATCAGCTTCTGCGCTTTTCTTCCTTTTTTCTGTAAGGTATTAAGCAGCTTTTAAGTACATATCAATGTGCATTGACGTGTAAGGACACATCACACCGCCTCCCGCTGTACGTTCCAGTAAGCCCAATTCAGCCAAGATAACTACGTCTTCATGCACACGCTTTACATCACGTCCAGCTATGCGGGCGAGTTCGCGCACGGACAGTTCAGCTTTGCCTTGTGCCGCACGGACAATCTCCCAACGTTTCTCAGAGAGCTGCCCAAAGAAGTGACCAGGACTCTCGAAGTTAAGCACTTAACCTTGATAGGTATCTGCTTTGATGGCTTGCCCCATCGCGCGTAATGCACCCTTCCAATCAGGCTGCATGGTAATAGTGAGGTAACGTTCTGTCATGATTTTCTCCTTGCGGCAACAGCCTTAATAAAATCTTCAATCAACTGATCTACATCTGCAAAGGTATACGGCACTTCCATACCGCCGAGGTGGCAGTGATCGCCTTTGCCCCGCTCGTTGTCAAAACCCACCACGCGGATACCATTCACCACATACTTGATTTACTGCTACCCGTCGCGCTTTCTTTATCCAGCTTTTCACCCGCCTGCTTTGCGGCTTTGTTGCTGTCCTGCGTGTAATACTTCACGTCTTCCCTGGCGCGGGTGACGTTTACATAGG
The DNA here is from genome assembly GCA_046049345.1 of Pseudomonadota bacterium. GTDB lineage: Bacteria > Pseudomonadota > Gammaproteobacteria > Burkholderiales > Gallionellaceae > Gallionella. Next base: position 8,434 of record JBJORQ010000071.1, read on the forward strand.
TTTCTCGGTCGCCATGCCCGGCATTGGTGTTGTGATGCACCATTACTTTATCAAAGGTCTGCCCTTGGCTTTTGTGTGAAGTCATGGCATAGGCATGGTCAATGTGTTTGAAGTCCTTGGTGTCGAACTGACGCTTTTCGCCGTTCTCCATCTTTACAGTCATTTTGCTGCCTTCCATCTTTTCAATCGTGCCAGTTTGCCCGTTTTTGACGTTCAAATCCTTGTTATTTTTGGTGAACGCGATCTTGTCGCCCTTGCTGAATTCCTTTGATTCGCTGGCTTTGTAAAGCTCTTTGCCTTGCAACTTTTCAGGGTTGAAGGATAGCTTTCGACCATCATCCATTTTGACGGACACGGTGTTGGTGTTGGTTTTGCTGTCGATGCCAGTCACTGTGCCTTGCATCCCTTTTTCAAATCCTTGGTCGAGTGCGTCTTTCGTGAATTCGACTTTTTGCCCTTTCTCAAAGTTGATCGCTTTGGTCATTTCCTCTTTGGTTAAACCAGATTTAGACATGATTTCAACCTGTTTACCGTCGCCCAATTGCCCACTGGCTTTTAGGTTGTCGCGGACTTCTCGGTTAATCGCGGCGCGGTCGGCATTGGTCGAGGTAATGACTAACGTTTTGTCGCGCTGTTCCAGTGAAAGATTGGCATAGTCCTTCGCCACTCTAAGGGAGTTACTTTTTTCAGGTTTGGCGGCTACAATACGGGCATCACTAACAGGGGATACTCTCTCAAAGTGTCTTTTTTTGCTAGATTTTGACTTAATAGTCAAAGAGTTGCGGTGCATTCCTGTCGCCCCCCCTTCTCCGCCAGAAAAAATGAATTAAGCCGCTGATTATTAGCGGCTTTTTTGTTTTTAGTCTTTTGCAATATGCCTTAAAATAGGCATGTGTTTAATCCGACACCTTTACAATCATACCCAAGGCTCGAATTTTCTCGGCGAACGCGTCTAACTTTTCTTTGGGTAGCGCGCTTAAATGAGCAGCTTCAGCTTGCATAGAGGGACGCGCCAGGCCGTATAGCAGCACGCCTTGCGGGTGCTGTCCGTCACGCAACAAAGCGGCTAAAAAGTCTAAATAATCGTCTTCATCTTGGCGGCTGGGCGGCTCGCCATCGAAGTCAAACCAGCAAGTTTGTAGCCAAGTGGGACATAACGAAATTGCGGTGGTGAGATGCGCGCGAACTTTGTGCATCGAGGTGTGCGTGTCGTTGACGCGCGCCATGCCAGCTTCGCTGGCGCGGTCGAGTTTGAACCACACCACGCCGTTAATTTTTGCCATGCTGCGCAAGCCGTTTTGCACGACCTGTCGGTGCATCAAACTGCCGTTGGTAATGAGCACCGTTTTAACTTCAGCGGGCAAACTCACAGCGGCACGCAGCTTAGTAATCAGCTCGATAACAGCGGGAAATTCCGCGCTACTGGTGGGTTCGCCGTTGCCTGAAAGTGCGATGTCGTTGATGCGCTGCATCCCTTCTGACACGCGACTCTGCATAAAATCGCCGTGCAGTATTTCGTGCAAAAAACCGTGCAGCTCTTGTGCTAATAAATTTAGATCGATAGACGGAGCTGTGCCACGCACAAGGTTAGGCACTTGGCAATACATGCATCGCCAGTTGCAGGCGTTGTTGGGATTGAGATTGATACCGATAGACACGCCACCCGCGCGACGTGAAATCACGGGATAAACATAAGTCAGATTTGCGCTGTCTCGGTCATGATTGATGACGCTGAGTGGCAAAATTTCGATGTGGGAGTCGCTCAAGACTTCGGTAAATACTTGGCAGGATCGACGGGTTTGCCTAAGCGGCGCACTTCAAAATGCAGCTTAATTTGCTCGGCATCGGTGTTGCCCATTTCGGCAATTTTTTCACCGCGTTTGATGCTCTGCCCTTCTTTCACCAAAACCTTGTCGTTGTGCGCATAGGCACTCAAATACGTCTTGTTGTGCTTGATGATGATGAGCTTGCCATAACCGCGTAAGCCGCTGCCGCTATACACCACCTTGCCAGGCGCGCTAGCAAAAATTGGCTGCCCCAGTGTGCCCGCGATGTCGATGCCTTTACGATTTTGTGCTTCAGAAAACTGCACAATGATTTTGCCGTTAGTCGGCATTGCCCATTGCAGCGCATCTTCCTCGACACTCACGACGGGGGCATCCGCACGCGGCTCAACTTTTACTGCAACCACAGGCGGCTTTACGCCGCTTGGTACATTGGTAACAGAGGGATTAGCGAGGCTCGTGGCTTTGCCATTTTGCACCGTGTCGATTTGCGCCATCGCCGCATCGTTGTAAATGTACTTCACTAACTTAGGCTGTTCTTTAATGCTGGGAGAGAGCGATGGATTATCACTTGCCGTACTCACCGTTGCCGCCGTTTTAGTCACGACAGGAAAGAGTTGTAGTACTTGACCAACGCTAATCACGCTAGGATTTTTAATGCCGTTTAACTCGGCTAATTCGTGATAATCCAAGCCGTAGTAAAACGCAATGCTGTACAAGGTGTCGCCTTTTAAAACTTGATGCGTGGCAGGTCGCCAATCCTTTTCACCAGCCACTTGCATACGCGTATCTTCGGTGCTTTTTACTTTAGTTTTATCCTCGCGCACAGGGGACGAACTACACGCCGCTAAAAAAACAGCCGCGATGATGCAGACTAAAAAATTTTGCTGGCTCATGCTTTTCCCATCAATAACGGCACGAATTTCACCGCTTCTAGTTTTGTTTCGCGATAGCCGCTGACATCACGCTCGATTAAATACAAATGCTGCGTACTCATGCCCACCGGCAACACCATGCGCCCGCCGATAGCCAATTGTGCACGCAACGCAGGTAACAAAGTCGGTGCCGCCGCCGCCATGATGATGCCGTCAAAAGGAGCCGCTGCAGGCAAGCCCGCGCACCCATCCGCATACGACAAAGTAATGTTGTTAATTTCTAATTCACTGAGCTGTTTTTTAGCGCGCAGATGTAACGGTTCGATACGTTCCATACTAAATACTTGCAGCGCCACATGCGCCAACACCGCCGCTTGATAGCCACAGCCTGTGCCGATTTCTAACACCTTGTTGAGCTGCCGCCCGTTACGCAAAATTTCGATCATGCGCGCCACGATGTAGGGCTGCGAAATGGTTTGATTAAAGTTAATTGGCAGAGACACATCGTCATAGGCGCGACTCGCCAATGCCTCATCGACAAACAAATGACGCGGCACCGCGAACATTGCCGCCAACACAACGTCGTCTTGTATGCCTTGCGCACGCAGGCGTTCGACCATGCGCAGCTTGGTGCGCTCAGAAGTCATTCCAATACCTTTAGCTTTATTCATCTCAACCACGCGCGCACTGCGTCCAATTGTGAAGTTTGCGTCAGGTCAATTTGCAAAGGCGTAATCGACACTTGATGGGCGGCGAGTGCGTAAAAATCCGTGCCCTCGCCTGCGTCCTGCGCCTTACCCGCCGCGCCTACCCAATACACCGTTTCGCCTTGTGGATTGAGTGCTTTGATGACGGGCTCGGCTTTATGGCGTTTGCCTAAACGCGTCACCACCGTGCCTTGCAAATCGGCATAAGCGACATTGGGCACGTTGACATTGAGCAACCAAGGTTGAGAGTTTTTTTGCAAGGCGAAGCGTTGTACCAGCTCGACCACCACGCGCGCCGCCGTTTCGTAATGCTGTAAATCTTTGCCTACGAGTGAGACAGCAATGGCAGGAATGCCGAGTAAATAGCCTTCCGTTGCCGCCGCCACCGTGCCCGAATAAATCGTATCGTCGCCCATGTTCGCACCCGCGTTAATGCCTGATACAACAAGGTCGGGCTGGTGATCTAACATGCCCGTCACCGCCAAATGCACGCAATCAGTGGGCGTACCGTTGACGTAATAAAAGCCGCTCGCAGCGCGGCGTAATTTGAGTGGTCGATCGAGCGTTAAGGAATTGCTCGCACCACTGCGATCGCGTTCGGGTGCGACCACCACCACTTCGGCAATTTGTTCCAGATGCTGTGCGAGTATCGCTAAACCTGGCGCGAAATAACCATCGTCGTTGCTGATTAAAATACGCATGGGCGGAATGGAGTTAAGTGAGTAAGGGATAAAACTCGACGCGATGCAGCGAGCTGATTTGGCAATAAAAATGCCTTTATTGGAGGCGCGCGATGATACCCGAAGGCCGCTTGTTACAGCAATATCGTTGCGCTGCAATTTTTCTCAAAGCATGAAGCCATATGCAGCCAACAATGGCACATTGCCCCCCGCCATAGTCGCACCACAAACAGCACAATTTACGGCATAATTCGCACCTTTTTAGCGACGCAGCTTAGGCTCAAACTGATACACCCACATGTCTAAACTGACTCAATCCCCAGCTTGGCAAGCACTGCAAGCACACTATGCAAGCGTGCAGTCGCAACACATGCGCGAGCTGTTTCAGAATGACCCGTCGCGCTTCAACAAATTCACTGTGCAATTAAACGATTTATTGTTTGATTACTCTAAAAATCGCATCACTAGCGACACCCTTCCCCTGCTCATCAAGCTCGCCGAACAAGCCGATTTGCCTGCGTACATCGAGCGCATGTTTACAGGCGTAAAAATCAACCATACCGAAGGGCGCGCAGCACTGCATACCGCCTTGCGTAACCGTTCTAGCCGACCAGTTTTAGTCGATGGCAAAGATGTGATGCCCGATGTACGACGCGTGCTGCGCTTGATGCGCGAATTTTCTGAGGCAGTACGCAACGGCCAACATTTAGGCTTTACCGGTAAACGCATCACCGACATCGTCAACATCGGCATCGGTGGCTCAGATTTAGGGCCCGCAATGGTCTGCTCCGCACTCAAACCGTTTGCGAATCCGGCAATGCGCGTGCACTTTGTGTCCAACATCGACGCAACGCATTTATGCGAAACACTCAAAAAAATTGATGCGGCAAGCACGCTGTTTGTGATCAGCTCTAAAACTTTTGTGACGCAAGAAACACTCACTAACGCACGTTCGGCGCGCGCTTGGTTAGTCGAACAACTAGGCGATGAACGCGCCGTCGCACAGCATTTCTCTGCCGTTTCCACCAACTTAATCGCCACCGCAGAATTC
>JBJORQ010000072.1:0-7809 GCA_046049345.1 Pseudomonadota bacterium
AGAGCCAACCCATCGGCATGCTCGGGGAAAAAACTCTTGTCGCCCAAATGCCGCCCGCCGCGCATCATCGCCAGATTCACGCACATCACATCATCCAATTGCACCACCGCGATGATGTCCGCATCAGTGGTATTACCTGTCGATTCGACGAATTGTTTTTGTTGCACCACATGCAAATCGCGCATTTGATCGCGCAACACCGCCGCGTGTTCATACTCAAATTTCGCCGCCGCGTGCTCCATCGCATCGCGCAATTTTTGCTCGACTTCCTGATGCCGACCATTTAGCAACAACACCGCGTTACGTATATCGGCTTGGTAATCGTCCTTTGAAATCAAATTCACACATGGCGCGGTGCAGCGACCAATTTGATGCAACAAACACGGTCGCGCGCGATTGCTGAACACGCTGTCTTCGCAAGTTCGGATACGAAAAATTTTCTGCAACAACTGGCTACTTTCCTTGGCCGCTTGCGCATTCGGATACGGCCCAAAATATTGATGTTGCTTATTTGGCGCGCCGCGAAAATAGGTTAAGCGCGGATATTGATGTCCAGTCAAAACAATGTAGGGATACGATTTGTCGTCGCGAAACAGAATGTTGTAACGCGGCTTGAGCGACTTGATGAGATTGTTTTCAAGCAGTAAAGCTTCCGCCTCAGAACGCACCACCGTGGTTTCAATGCGCGCGATATGCGACACCATCATGCGGATGCGCGGCGAGGTATTGGTCTTCTGAAAATACGACGAAACGCGCTTCTTTAACTGCTTCGCTTTGCCCACATACAACACGTTGCCTGCCGCATCGAAATAGCGATACACGCCGGGCAACAACGGCAGACTGGCGAGGATAGGCTTGGAGTCGAAGGGTTCAGGTTTGAGCATGAAAATAACTTAATAAATTGGGCGACGATTTTACCGCTACGCGCTGACCCAATTTTCTACGCGCAAATTCGGTACGCGCTCAAACTCTGCCACATTATTCGTCACTAAAATCAGCTTGCTGGACAATGCGTGCGCGGCGATCCACAAATCGTTATTGCCGATTGGCGTTCCTTGCAACTGTAAATAGTGACGCACTTTTCCGTAATGTAGCGAGGTATTTTCATCTAAGGGCAACACGGGAATCAAGGTTGTTAATGACGCTAAAATATACAGCGATTCTTTGCGCTTAGAACTTTTTTCTGCTCCAAAACACAGTTCGCCATAAGTAATTGACGACATCGCAACTTTGCCTGGCGGTAATTTTTCAAAGCGTGCCAACACCTCAGCGGGACGATAATTTTTAATGTAAATACAGATATTGGTATCCAGCAAATAACGCGGCATGAGCTATAACCCCACACGTGTTTGCGGAAAGTCGTCTTCGCGTTCGCTCAATAAATCAGCGGGCAACGCAGCTAATAAATGGAACGCGACCGCAAGCGACTGCACTTTTTTGCGCAACACTAACTCATCGTCACGTTGAAAAATTTCTACTTCATCCGTGTCAAATTTGAATTCAGCGGGAATACGTACTGCTTGTGAATTTCCGCTGGTAAATACTTTTGCTATACGCATGGCAAGCTCCTAATGTAGTTACACCGAGTATATACAGCAATAAAAAAAACACCAAGGGTTGATGTCTTTTAATTTGTACTTTCAATGAGTTTAATTCATCCTAGCTCAAGCTAAACAGCCCATACAGCAAGCTATTTAGCGCAGTTTTGTGTTGGCTGATTTGCTGCGTGGCGTTTTGCACGAGGTCGCGTTGCTGGTTGAAATAGGCGCGCTTGCGGCATGCTTTGCGCGTGCTGCGCGGGAATGACGGCGTTTTTTCCAAAACCATAATTGCGAGATCAGTCCATTCAAATAACCGCACAGCGTTTGCTCAACAATAAACGCGGTAATGTGTCGGGCGTATAGACGATGCCGTGTTCTTTCCAGTCATGCGAAATTTGCTTGTGCGTGACAGGACTGGGCGTATTCGCAATGCGTTTAGCCAACACGCGCGGGTTAAATAAGGCAGGGCGAAAGAGTGGTTTCGTTGTTTTTACCTAAGCCCGATGCCCAAAAAATCCGTAGTACCACAGCACCCCTAGTGCGGCGATACCGAGAGCAATCACGACATAAAATGGCCATAGTGTTTTCTTTTCGGCGAACGGGTCAACCAGCGAACGATGCGCGCCGGCGGGCAATACGGGCAAGTGCGTCAGCGAGGTGCCGAACGGAATGTTAATCAGTGCGCGGGCATTAATCGCCCAGCCGTTCGCATCCAAAATAGGCGCTAAGTTGCGATTTTTTAATTTGAACCAAGCCAAAATCATCGCCGGCCCTGAAATCATCAGCATCAAACCGACTAATGCCAGCGGCATTTGCCAGATTTTTAACGCCAACACACCCGCTACAACGGAAGCCAAAATGCCGCCGATTGCGCCGATTGCCAGCCCAATCGCGGCAAAAATCCCTGCGAATTTGCCCACATCAAAGGCGGCTTTTACGGGAGCAGCGGGTGCTGCTACAGTTTTGCCGTGATCGATTGCGCTGCTGATTAATTTATCTTCCACTGCGCCCGCTTTTGACGCAGCAAGTTTTTGAATTTGCGCGCTAATCATCTTCACGGCTTTTTTGTACGGCGAGAAAAACGCCTGACGAATGCTGATGGGATGGTCGATGATGCGCACGATTTGCGCGTCCCAATCTTGTCCTTTGCGATCGTAAAAAATCCCGTTACGACCAACCATTAAGAAGTCCGAATCACCTGCCGTAAACCCCGCCGCAACCGTCATTTTTTCTTTGCCGCTGTCGCGCGTGCATTCGCAATACACCAGACACACGCCGCTGCTGGCGGCAAAGCCAGCATGTTTGGCGACATCGTCGATTTTGATGCACAGCTCGCAACTCCGTCCGTCTAAAAACAGGGTGCCGACTTGGAAAATCGCTTTGTCTTTGCCCGTGTAAAAATTTCTAAACGAGACAAAATTATTGGTCAGCAAAAATAAATCGCGCTGGTAACGCAGTAATTTTTCCACCGAGCGGATGGCTTTCACTTCTTCTGCCACCGCCGCGTCTTGCGCAATCAACGCGCTGATTTTTGCCTGCGCATCGCTATGCAAAATCTCGTGTATGCGATTGATGCCTAAGCCTTCCACGCGGTTGACGGGCTTGGCGTTTTGCCAGTTTGTGTAAGCTGAAAATTGCTCGCACAGCGTTGCCCAATCACTCGCGCTTAAGGTTTTTTTATCGCCGAGCAACGGTAACACCACCTTGTCGCGTAAAGCGGCAATAGCGGTTTGCCAACTCGGATTGATACCATCCATCAGCGGTAAGGCTTTATTTGCGGCGATGGTGGCGAGGGGGAAATTCGCCACCGAATTTGTTTGCAGCGACAATTTTTCAGCAGCGAGTTGTTGGTAATCCGCCACCGCACGACTCAATGGTTCTGCGGCGCGCACGTCATACGCCGCCAACTGGCAACGCATAAAATAATCATTGATTTTGTCTTGCACCGCAGTAAAAGCGGCTGCCGCAGCGGCGGTGTTTTTGCCTAACAGTAATACTGTTGCGTCGGCGGTTTGATGCCAGGTCGCATAGCTTTGTAGCTCACTAAAAAACTGTTCGTTAAGTGCTGCATTGATACCGATTTCGCCGCTCAAATCGGCGAGCGAACCGACACACTGCATCGCCTCTGTCACAATGCTGCGTAAGGCGGTATCGGCAATCTGTTGTGCTGCAATCACGCCATCGCCGTTAAATTCTAGACTCGCCAACAAGTGGTCAATGTCGTGCATATCGGCGAGCGAAATTTCTAGCGCGTCAGGCTTATTTAAGCTACGCAAAATATGCCGCGCCGATGCCAAAACATGACGACCTTCATCGCTGTTGTCATTGATTTCGTGCAGTGGTAACACGTCATGTCCTGCGACTAATAAATCGGCGTTTTTCAGCAAACTTCCTGCCCACGCAATCGCCGCCAACACTTCATTGGCGCGCACTTTGCCATCGCCGTCGCTATCTATCATGTCCAACGTTTTGCTATCAAATTCAATACCGCGCGTCGGGCAACTGAGTGCCACCCACAGTTTTTGATCGAGGTCTTTGAGGGCTAATAAATCTGCGCCTGTGGCGAGTTGTACTTGATCAAAACCGCCTGCGCGAAAAAAATTCCAAGTGTGTGAAGTGCTCATCTAAAACTCCTAATTTTCTTGAAAATCTAAAGTGTAAAACGCGTGTTCGTCTTGCGCTAAATGCTTGCTCAAATACGGCATCACTTGCTGCAAAGTGTCATGCAGCAACCAAGGCGGATTCAAGATAAACATGCCACTGCCGTGCATCCCTATGCCTTCCGCGCCCAATGCTTTTACGGTCAGCGCGACATGTAACCAACTTTTCACCGGCAACTTTTTCAATTCTTCAGGCAAACGGCGCGCATCGTCGCGTTGCAACTGCGGATACCACACCGCGTACATGCCGTTAGCAAAGCGATGCAGCCCTTCTTTAAGGCTATCCACAACACGTTGATAGTCTTGTTTCTCTTCATACGGCGGGTCGATTAATACCAAGCCACGACGTGGTGGTGGCGGCAACAACGCTTTCAATGCACCAAAGCCATTGGCTTGATGCGTCAAGGCTTGCGGGTCGTAATCTAAAAAATTCTCCAACAAAATATCGCTGTCGGTAGGGTGCAATTCAAACAAACGCAAGCGGTCGTCGGGACGCATTAGCTTCAATGCCACCAAGGGCGAACCGGGATAAATTTTCATCTCACCATCGGGATTTAAGGCTTTGACTAAGGCGACATAATCTGCCAACGCGGGCGGTAAATCGCTGCGATTCCACAAGCGGGCGATGCCACTTTCGTACTCGGCATTTTGCGTGGCATAACCGCTATCCAAGCTGTAGCAACCCGCGCCCGCATGAGTGTCGATGTACCAAAACGGTTTGTCTTTTTTGGTTAAGGCTTGCAGCAATTGCATCTGCACAAAATGTTTGAGCACGTCGGCATGATTGCCAGCGTGAAAAGCGTGACGGTAACTAAGCATAATTTTTGCGGGAAGATTTGAGGCGGAAACTACGGAGCGCGATTGTGCCACAAGCATTAAAAATCTCGCACCACAGGTGCACATTTTTACCTTACATTCGCGCCCTCGCCTTTTCCATCGCCCGCCCTTAATCATGGATTTATACACTCAGGTTTTTAACGCCGAATGGTTGTTAATCAGCAATTATCTATTCGCCGCCATGCTGCTGCGCGCGATATGGACTGGGCCTTGGCAGGCGTTGTGGCGCAACAGCGCGCAATTTAATTTGCTGATAGGCGTGACCATTTGGGTGGGCGCATTTTGGTTGTTTCCGGTGGGAATGCGCGAAGGATTGAAACTGCACCCGCTGGGTGCGACGCTGTTTTTTCTGCTGTTCGACTGGCAAATCGCCACGCTGCTATTGAGCGCGATTTTGTTGGTCGCGCTGCGCTTTCAACATCTAGACTTAAGCGTGTTCGGCATGGTGGGATTGATAAAAATTGCCGCGCCGATTGCGCTGAGTTGGTTCGGACTCAGACTATTTTATCGTTACGGCAAACCCAATTATTTTGCCTTTGTGCTCTGGAACGGCTACTGCGTCAGCGGCATCACCATGCTGATGGTCGCTAGCATTAACGGCTGGTGCATCGCCAGCCTCGGCAAATACAGCGCGTTCATTTTGCAAAATTCTTATTGGGTCACACTGCCGACCATCAGCTCCAGCGAAGCGATTCTCACGGGGCTGGCGATTTCTGGTTTCGCCGTCGCCCTGCCGCAAGCCGTGGCACACTTTAATGCCGATGTGTACTTCACTAAAAAGCCGCCCGAATAAAAACTAGCCTAACGCCGCCAACTCCGCGTCACTAAATCCTGCCGCTTTGCGCGCCACTAAATTGAACGGTCCACGCAACACTGGCGCGGCATATTGGCGAGCTAACTGCGCATAGGTCGCAATCGGTTCTAAGCCGCGCAGCTCGCACAAATAGCTGTACCAACGGTTACCCACCAGCACATGCCCGACCTCTTCACGCAAAATAATATCCATGATTTCAGCGGCTTTTTGGTCACCCGCTTGGGCAAGTTTGGCACGCACTTTAGGCGTGGCATCTAAGCCGCGCGCCTCCATGGTGCGCGGCACTAAAGCAATTCGCGCCAGCACATCATCACGCGTTTTGTCCGCCATTTCCCACAAACTGTTATGCGCGGGGAAGTCGCCGTATTGATAGCCCAGCGTGAGCAAATGTGCTGCCAACATCGAAAAATGCTGCGCCTCTTCATGCGCCACGCGCAGCCAATCAGTGTAGTAATCAGCCGGCATATCGGCAAATCGCCACAGCGCGTCTAACGCCAAATTGATGGCGTTAAATTCAATATGTGTCATGGCATGAATCAACGTCGCGCGCCCTTCAGGCGTGACCATCGAGCGATGCGCGAGCTCTTTAGGCAACACCAATTCAGGCTTCAAAGGACGACCCGGAATCATGCTGGGTGAGGCGAGCTGCGCCTGCATATCTAAGCGTAGCTCGCCTGCTGCCCAGTCATGCGCTAAAGAAAAAACGCGCGCAGCTTTTTGTGCCGCCTCGCTTTCAAGCAAGCACAGCAAGGCTAATTCGCGGAGCTCAAAGGATGGATACGTCATCTTGTTTTTTCCACTGAAGGTTCTTCGTTGCCGCGATTCAACATGGCTTTGAGTTTGGCTAATTTATCTTTGCCTTCATCTTTGCTAACGACTTGCACCGCGTCAGCGTGGCCGCCCGCAAAAGTTAATTCCGCAACAGGCATTTCGTCGATGAAGCGACTAGGTTCGCAGGCGAACCAATCTTTGCCGCGTTTGCGGCGGTTGCAATAACTGATTTGCAAACTGCGTTCGGCGCGGGTGATGCCGACGTACATTAAGCGGCGTTCTTCTTCGATGCCTTTTTCGTCGCTATCGCGAAACGGCAAGATGTCTTCTTCCGCGCCAATGATGAACACATGCGGAAATTCCAAGCCTTTGGCAGCGTGCAAAGTGGACAGCGAAACCGCGTCGAGTTCTTTATCTTTGCCTTCCAACATATTGATTAGCGCGATGGTTTGCACCATGTCGAGCAAGGATTTTTCGTCCGCTTCGGCTTTACGTTTTATCCAGGCAATAAACTCGCTGACGTTCTTCCATTTGGCTTCGGCTTGTCGCGATTCTTGCGTGTCGTAAAGAAAAGTTTCGTACTGAATTGCGCGCAACAATTCATCTAACAATTCGCCACACGGGTCTTTATCAGCACGGTCTTGCAGGCGATTGATGAAATTGCAAAAGGTCATCAAATCTTCGTATTGATGCGGCGTTAAAAGTTGCTGCACTTGAAACTCAAACGCCGCTTCAAACAGACTGACTTGGCGCGTGCCCGCATAGATGCCGAGCTTCTCTAAAGTGACATTGCCGATGCCGCGTTTGGGCGTAGTAATGGCGCGAATAAAGGCGGGATCGTCGTCGGTATTCGCCAGCAAACGCAGATACGAAATAATGTCTTTAATTTCGGGCTTGTCAAAAAAAGACGTGCCGCCACTGACCGTATAAGGCACGCGCTGGGCGCGTAATTGCTCCTCAAAAGCGCGCGATAAATAGTTACTGCGATACAAAATTGCGTAGTCCGAAAACTTAGTGCGATGCTCAAATTTATGCGCCATCAGCTTCAGCACTACGCTCTCGGCTTCATGCTCATCATCGCGCGCGGCATAAATGCGCACCGTGTCGCCGATGCCGTGTTCACTCCATAATTTTTTCTCAAACACTTTGGTGTTGTGATTAATAAGGTGATTCGCCACAGTCAAAA
>JBJORQ010000073.1:0-9258 GCA_046049345.1 Pseudomonadota bacterium
TTTTTTTAGACAATAAATCATTTACTTTTATATGGAAGTATTCGGCAACTGTTTTTTGAATGTTTTCAATGGAAATTTGTCTGTTTTGAGCAACTATTATATCTTTTAACGCTTCTTTAGCTGTTTCAATACTTAAATCTCGTTTATGGAATTTTGCAAAAGCTTCTACACGTTTAAGGGCACCTTCTAATTCACGTACATTGGAGTTGATATGCTTGGCAATAAAAAATGCCACGCTATCTTCTAAAAGGTAGCCATTTAATTCAGCCTTTTTTAATAGAATAGCAACACGCATCTCTAGCTCAGGGGGTTCAACGGCAACAGTTAATCCCCAACCTAATCGTGAAATTAAACGCGAATCAAGCCCTGAAATTTCCTTGGGGAAAGTGTCGCTTGTTAAAATCACTTGTTTTTGTGAATCAATCAGTGTATTGAATGCGTAAAAAAACTCTTCTTGAGTTTTATTTTTACCAACAAAAAATTGAATATCATCTATAAGTAAAACATCAAGCGAGTGATAGTACTGCTTAAACTCTTCAAATTTATTACTTTGATACGCCTTAACTACATCACTCACATATCTTTCGGCATGCATATAGCAAATTTTAGCATCGGGCTTATTTGTTTTAATTTGATTGGCAATAGCCTGAGCCAAATGGGTTTTTCCTAAACCAACGCCACCATAAATAAACATGGGATTGTAAGAAGTGCCAGGTGTTTCAGCAACTTGAGCTGCTGCTGCGAATGCGAGTTGATTTGCTTTGCCAATTACAAAGTTTTCAAAACTTAAACTACTGTTTATTTTACTATAGCTACGATAACTAGATTCAGGTTTAACTTTTATAAACGCAGGCGTATTAACTACTTCAGGTAAATTTGATTTACTTTTTGCTAACTCAACTTCACAAACCCTAAATTCTATATTAGGTACTACTTTATAAACTTCCCCTGCTAATTTGTTGATTTCGGCTAAAAAACGTGCCTGAACTTGTTTAATAATGAATGAATTAGGGGCCGATAAAATTAAACTAGTTTTTTCTTTCGATAAACTAAGTGGTTTAATCCAAGTATTAAATTGCTGTTGAGATAATTGTTTTTCGAAAGAAGCTAAACACGCTTGCCATAGTTTTTGTTCTTGCATATTTTTATAGAATAATTGCGTCGCTTTAATGAGTTAAGACAAACATTGTACAGTTAGAAATCTAACTTATCCACAAGCAAATATGTAAATTTATCTTGACTTTAATAGGTTTAAGTATTGTAATCGGTGGTTTTATCACTTTAATAAGGAATTTTAAGATGAAACGTACCTATCAACCCTCAGTTACTAAGCGTAAACGCACTCACGGCTTTTTAGTTCGCATGAAAACGCGTGGTGGACGCGCTGTTATTGCTGCACGTCGCGCTAAAGGCCGTGCACGATTGGCTGTTTAAAGTTATTAGCAGCTCTTTAACGTCAGCACAACGCATTCCACAACAAGATGGTTATGCAAACTGTCTGAAAGCAGCATCGCTAAGTAATTCTTGCTATAAATTATTTTATCTCAAAAATTCATTGCCTTACGCTAGGCTGGGCATCGTTGTTAGTAAAAAGCAGTTCAAGCTAGCTGTATTGCGTAATTGTAATAAACGCTTAGTGCGAGAAACTTTTCGCCTACATTTGTTGCGCAATCGACCGCTTGACTTGGTTGTGATGGCGAGAGGTGGAAAAGCCTTGTCCTTAGCCGAAAAAAAACTGCAATTAGTTAATTTATTCAATCAATGCGGACTTTGCTGATTAAGCTGATTCATGGTTATCAGTATTTTATTAGTCCGTTGTCTTCGCCCAGTTGTCGTTTTATACCTTCCTGTTCTAGCTACGCTTGCGAGGCCTTAGAAAAACATAGTTTTTTCAAAGGGTTGTATTTAATTTTCAAGCGCATCGCACGGTGCCATCCGTGGGGTGCAAGTGGTTACGATCCTGTACCTTAAATTATTTCAAACCGACCCATGGATACTCAAAGATTATTTTTATTTCTGATTTTCTCATTCTCCTTGATTATGGTTTGGGATGGCTGGCAGCGATATCAACATCCGCAAGCCGTTTTTGCTAGCGTTGAAACTAAGGGAAATGTTGTCTCAACAGCGGTATCTCCCACTAATTTAGCTGCCGCAATTACGGCTCAACCCGCGGCTACAACAGGCAAAATCATAACCGTTAAAACGGATACTTTAGATGTCGCGATTAACACCGTGGGTGGCGATATTGAGTATTTGGCCTTTTTGCAACATCCTGAAGCAAAAGATAAAAATCTTCCTTTTGTGTTGTTTGCTAAAGGGCAGGGTACACATAATTATTTAGCGCAAACGGGATTGTTGGGCGGAGATTTACCGAGCCATAACTCGATTTTTATGGCTGATAAAGACGCTTATACTTTGCAAGAAAATGCCGAGAGTGTCGCTGTGCTACTTACTGTGACAACCTCTAGTGGAATAACAGTGAGTAAAACACTTACTTTTCACAAAGCCAGTTATTTGATAGATGTTGCTTACCAAGTGGATAATCACTCAGCTACACCTTTAACGACTTCTGCTTATTTTCAATTAGTTAGAGATAGTGAAGAGCCTGCTGGCGGCACGAAGTTTGTACCCACTTACACGGGTTCGGCGGTCTATACAGACAAAGAAAAGTTGGTTAAGGCTGATTTTTCTTCCATTGAAAAAGGCAAAACAGACTTTGTTAAGGAAGCTAACAATGGCTGGATAGGTCTGTTGCAGCACTATTTTGTTGCAGCTTGGTTGCCTAAAGATCAGGCGAGTCGTGAGTATTTCACGCGCAAATTAGATAACGGTTTATATGCAACAGGAACGGTTTTGGCGATGCCAACTATTGCGCCAAATGCTTCAGGAAACTTAGGGCTTGCCTTGTATGTAGGACCCGCTCAGTCGAGTTTAGACACGATTGCGCCAGGTTTAGGTTTAAGCGTGGATTATGGGTGGCTCACTATCGTGGCAAAGCCGATGTTCTGGATGATGACTTGGCTAAATGGCTTAGTGCATAATTGGGGCGTGGCTATAATTTTACTGACCGTATTGATTAAGTTGCTATTTTTCCCTTTGTCTGCGGCAAGTTATCGCTCAATGGCAAAAATGCGAGTGGTTGCGCCTAAGCTCGAAAAAATCAAGCTCCAATATAGCGACGATCGAGAAAAGCTCAATCGCGCCATGATGGATTTGTATAAGACCGAAAAAATCAATCCTTTAGGGGGTTGCTTGCCAGTTTTGATTCAAATCCCTGTATTTATTGCGCTTTACTGGTCAATTTTGGAAAGCGTGGAAATGCGTTACGCGCCTTTCTTTGGTTGGATTACTGATTTATCGGTTGCTGACCCTTACTATATTTTGCCGATTATTATGGGTGCGAGCATGATTTTGCAAAGCAAGCTCAATCCTGTTCCACCGGATCCTATGCAAGCGAAATTGATGCAAATCATGCCAGTAATTTTTAGCGTGGTATTTTTCTTTTTCCCTGCCGGTTTGGTGTTGTACTCGGTGGTTAACAACGTGTTGTCGATTGCGCAACAGTGGTACATCACTAAAAAACTAGAAAATGACAGCGGTGCAGTCAAAGCCTGACACTATTGCAGCGATTGCAACCGCAGCAGGGCAGGGCGGTGTTGGCGTAATTCGCATTTCTGGACGGGGTGTAAGCGCGCTAGCGGTCGCTTTGTTGGGTGAGTTGCCGCCAGCGCGTCACGCACGCTACTGCAAATTTCCCGATGCCCAAGGTGAGGTAATCGACCAAGGCTTAGCTATTTTTTTCAAATCCCCTCATTCTTATACTGGCGAAGATGTCCTTGAATTACAAGGGCATGGCGGCACGGCGGTATTGCAATTGTTATTGCAACGCTGTTTGTCGCTAGGTGCGCGCTTAGCAGAAGCGGGTGAATTCACGCGCCGCGCCTTCTTAAACAACAAAATTGACTTAGCCCAAGCCGAAGGCGTTGCCGACTTAATCGAGGCGACTACCGCGCAAGCGGCACGCAGCGCGATGCGCTCGCTGCAAGGTGAGTTTTCGCGCACGGTGCAGAATTTAGTTGCCGAACTGATTAACTTGCGCATGTTGGTCGAGGCAATGCTGGATTTTCCCGAAGAAGAGCTAGATGCCATCGACACCTCACGCCGTGATGCGCAACTCTCCCTGATTCGCCAACAACTTAATCTCACCCTCGCCTCTGCGCAGCAAGGCAGTTTGTTGCGCGAAGGTGCACGTATCGCTTTGGTCGGGCAGCCTAACGTGGGAAAATCTAGCTTGCTAAATTGCTTGGCTGGCGAGGAAGTTGCTTTAGTTAGCGACGTTCCCGGTACAACTCGCGATGTAGTGCGCCAAGAAATCCAAATCAATGGTGTGCCACTGCATATTATGGACACGGCGGGTCTGCGTGACTCGCAAGACGCGGTCGAGAATATGGGCATGGCGCGTACGCATCAAATTATGCAAAAAGCGGATTTGATTTTGTTGTTATGTGATGCGAGGCAACCTAATCACGCTGCAAATGATGAAATCATAGCGTTGCTGCCGAAAAACCTGCCAATGTTGCGCGTCTATAACAAGCTCGACACTTGCCCCAACCTAACGCTTGCTGGTTTGAGCAATGAAATTGCGGTTTCTGCGAAAACAGGTGAAAACATCGCAGGGTTACGCTTAAAAATCCTCAACTTAGTTGGCTGGCGTGACATGGCGAGCGGTGCATTTATGGCGCGTGAACGCCATCTTAATGCCTTGCAATACGCTCAAGCCCATTTATGCGCCGCCGAAAGTGCGCGTGACTTGCCTGAACTTTTCGCTGAAGAGCTGCGCCTAGCGCAAGTGCAATTGAGCAGTATCACTGGCGAGTTCTCCCCTAACGACTTATTGGGTGAGATTTTTAGTCGATTCTGCATCGGTAAATAATCACTCGCGCTCGTTGTCTCCCCCTTATGTTTTTAACGGCTCTAAGTGTTTCACGTGAAACATTGAGCCTGATATTTGTCGCGCATGTTGTATGATGCGCGCCCTACGCAGGAGTGCTTTATGGATTTCCCGAAAATTTTCGATGTCATTGTGGTTGGTGGCGGTCATGCTGGTACAGAAGCCGCGCTTGCGAGTGCTCGCGCGGGCAGTTTGACCTTGTTGTTGAGTCATAACATCGAAACTTTGGGGCAAATGTCATGTAATCCGTCAATTGGGGGTATAGGCAAAGGGCATTTGGTTAAAGAAATCGACGCATTAGGTGGCGCGATGGCGGCTGCAACCGACGAGGGCGGGATTCAGTTCCGTATTTTGAATGCAAGCAAAGGTCATGCAGTGCGCGCTACGCGTGCACAAGCCGATCGCATCTTGTATAAACAGGCCATCCGTAGTCGCTTGGAAAATCAAGAAAATTTGTGGCTTTTCCAGCAGGCTGTAGATGATTTGATGGTTGAAAATGATAGGGTGACGGGCGTAGTAACGCAGCTCGGTCTACGTTTTCGCGCTAAAACAGTGGTACTCACAGCGGGGACTTTTCTTTCGGGCTTGATTCATGTGGGGCAATCAAATTACCCAGCGGGGCGCGCGGGTGATCCGCCTGCCGTCAGCTTGGCGCATCGTTTGCGAGAGTTAAATTTACCTGTTGGTCGTCTGAAAACAGGCACGCCACCGCGTATCGACGGGCGCAGTATCAATTTTTCGATATTGCAAGAGCAGCATGGCGACACACCTGAGCCAGTCTTTTCCTTTATGGGCAAAGCCTCGCAGCATCCGCGTCAAATGCCCTGTTGGATTACCGAAACCAATCTAAAAACGCATGACATTATTCGTGGTGGTCTCGACCGCTCACCGTTATTTACGGGGGTAATCGAAGGAGTAGGGCCGCGTTATTGCCCTTCTATTGAAGACAAAATTACGCGTTTTGCCGATAAAGACTCGCACCAAATTTATTTAGAGCCTGAAGGCTTAACCACGCACGAATTTTATCCCAACGGAATTTCAACTAGCCTGCCGTTTGATGTGCAGCTTGCTTTAGTGCGCTCGATGCGAGGGATGGAGAATGCACATATTTTGCGTCCTGGGTATGCAATCGAATATGACTACTTTAATCCGATTGGGCTGAAAAACTCCTTAGAAAGCAAGCATATAAACGGCTTGTTTTTTGCAGGACAAATTAACGGTACGACGGGTTATGAGGAGGCGGCAGCGCAAGGTTTATTGGCTGGTTTAAATGCTCATTTGCAAGCCCAAGAGCAAGAATCTTGGTGTCCGCGCCGCGACGAGGCGTATTTGGGTGTGATGGTGGATGATTTAATCACTAGCGGCGTAACTGAGCCGTATCGTATGTTTACCAGCCGCGCCGAATATCGTTTGCAGTTACGCGAAGACAACGCCGATCTACGCTTAACTGAAATTGGACGTAAATTTGGGCTGGTAGATGATGTGCGTTGGCAGGCATTCGAGACTAAACGTGAGGCGATTGCGCTAGAAGAGCAGCGATTGCGTAAAACGTGGGTGAATCCCCGATTGCTGCCTGAAGCGGATGCTGTGCGAGTGTTGGGTAAGCAGATTGAACATGAATACGCGCTATATGAGTTGTTGCGTCGCCCAGCTGTTGATTACGCAAATTTGTTGACCCTGCCCGGCGCGGGTGAGCATGTTGCTGATGAAAAAGTTGCCGAGCAAGTCGAAATTCAAGCTAAATATCAAGGCTATATCGACCGTCAGCGCGACGAAATTGAGCGCGCGTTGCAATACGATGAGATGGCATTGCCGCGTGATTTAAATTATCGAGAGGTGCGCGGCTTATCTATCGAAGTGCAGCAAAAACTCAATCAATTTATGCCTGAAACGGTAGGGCAAGCGGCCCGTATTTCGGGCATTACGCCTGCCGCTATTTCCTTGTTGTTGGTTCATTTGAAGCGTGGTTTTGGCGCAGCGCGCATGGGGCAGCAAGCAGCATGAGTTTAGATAAATTAAGTTTGGGTGCGCGGGAATTAGGCGTGTCGCTCACGCCTGAGCAGCATCGTTTATTGAGCGCATATGTGGCGTTGTTACACAAGTGGAATAAGGTTTACAACCTCACCGCAATTCGTGACCCGCAGCAAATGATTGCGCATCATCTGCTTGATAGCTTGGCAGTATTGCCGCATTTATGGGCGGGGCGTTGGCTGGATGTGGGGTGCGGCGCGGGCTTGCCTGGTATGGTATTAGCGATTATGCGTCCTGATTGGACATTTACCTTGCTCGATAGCAACAGCAAAAAAACAGGCTTCGTGCAGCAGGCGGTGATTGAGCTGGGGCTGCAAAATGTTACGGTGCGCTGCGCGCGCGTAGAAGATTTACAAGGTGAGCTGTTTGATGGAATTATCTCGCGAGCATTTACAGAATTGGGTGATTTCTTGCAAATATCGCAACATTTGTTAGTAAATGACGGACGCTGGGCTGCGATGAAAGGTTGGGCGGAAAAAGAGTTGCAGGCTGTGCCCGCTACTTGCCGCATCGACACCGTGCAAATTTTACAAGTGCCAGGCTTGACGGCTGCACGGAGTTTAGTGGTGGTGTCAAAACGAGAGGGTGATGCGGCATGAGTAAAATTCTAGCGATAACCAATCAAAAAGGTGGGGTGGGAAAAACCACCACCACGGTCAATTTGGCCGCGAGTTTGGCTGAAGCAAAGCAGCGCGTGTTATTGATAGATCTCGATCCGCAAGGTAACGCCACAATGGGGAGCGGTATTGATAAGCGTGATTTGCAAGCCTCTGTTTATGATGTGTTAATTGCTCGCAAGACAATAGCGCAGGCGCGCCAAACAGCGGGGGCAGGCGGTTATGACGTGTTACCCGCTAACCGAGAGTTGGCGGGTGCGGAAATTGAGTTGGTTGATGTTTTTAATCGCGAAATGCGTTTGCGCGACGCTTTGCAATTGGTCATCAATGAATATGATTATGTGCTGATTGATTGTCCTCCTGCGCTTAACTTGCTGACTTTAAACGGACTATGTGCAGCTAAAACGGTGATGATACCGATGCAGTGTGAGTACTACGCGCTGGAAGGCTTGAGCGATTTGGTCAATACAATTAGAAAAGTAAGGGGCGGCTTGAATCCTGTGTTGGAGATAGAAGGGCTGTTGCGCACCATGTTTGACCCGCGCAACGCCTTGGCGCAGCAGGTCTCGGCGCAACTTGAAGAGCATTTTGGCGACAAAGTTTATACAACTGTTATTCCGCGCAACATTCGTTTGGCGGAGGCTCCGAGTTATGGTGTCCCAGTACTTATGCACGATAAATCTTCGCGGGGTGCTATCGCCTATTTGGCTTTAGCAGCAGAGATGCTGAACCCTAAAATAAAAACAGTAGCGAACTAAAGGAAGAGTCATGGCAAAACAGAACAAAGGCTTGGGGCGCGGCTTGGATGCGCTGTTATCAGGCAGTAAGAGCGAAAAAGACGACGTGTTGCGTGAACTTAACGTTAATTTGTTGCAGCCTGGTAAGTATCAGCCGCGCTCTTATATGGATGCCGAATCACTGAATGAGTTGGCGAGCTCGATTAAGTCGCAAGGTGTGATGCAGCCAATTTTAGTGCGCCAAATCAACGATGAGCAATATGAAATCATCGCGGGTGAGCGCCGTTGGCGCGCTGCGCAACTAGCAGGATTAACGCATGTGCCTGTGCTGGTGCGCAGCGTCAAAGATAATGTCGCGTTAGCGATGGCATTGATAGAAAACATCCAACGCGAAAACCTTAACCCACTAGAAGAGGCTGTCGGTATTCAACGCCTGATAGATGAGTTTGAAATGACCCATCAACAAGCCGCCGACGCGGTGGGTCGCTCGCGCAGCGCGGCAAGTAACTTATTGAGATTATTGAATTTATCGCCAGCCGTGCAAGAGCTATTGATGCACGGCAAGCTGGACATGGGGCACGCCAGAGCCTTGTTGGGCTTGGAAGGCGCAGACCAAATCAGCGCGGCCAATCAAATCGTTTTAGACGCATTGTCGGTGCGAGAAGCCGAGGGTTTGGTGCAAAACTGGGCGAAGCAACACGCTACAACCGCTGCGAAAACTGCGCAAAAAGTTGCGATTAGCCGCGATGTCGCGCGTTTAGAAGAGCAGCTCGCCGAGCGCATCGGTGCGTCAGTCGCCATCAAAACAGGTGCAAAAGGCACGGGGAAATTGGTCATTAGCTATACCAGCAATGATCATTTAGAAGCTTTGTTAGCGCGGATTCAATAGCACTTCGTAGTGGATTTTGTTTGCTTAAAGACT
>JBJORQ010000074.1:0-9607 GCA_046049345.1 Pseudomonadota bacterium
AAACAGATGAAAGCACCTGTGGACTATGCGTCGTAACAATAAATTGCAAATTGGGGAACGCCTCGCTCAATTGACTTAACACCAACTGCTGCCAGCGCGGATGCAAATGCATATCCACTTCATCAATCAGCACAACACCCGTAGTTTTCTTTGCCGCCTCAATACCCAAATGCGGATTGAGCTTAATGCAGCGATAAGCAATATCCCCCACCATCGCCAACATGCTACGAATACCATCACTCAATAATTCAACCTTCATCGTACCGTGCTGTTCATGGCTCAACACCAACGACTTCTCATTGCTGACGCTGTATTCCAATCCATACCAGCCTGTTGTGTTTTTCAATATGCAATCTGTCGCTTGCTGAATAACTTGAATGGCATGCTGTGCTGTAGAAACAGTATCCAGAGGCAAGCCTCTTTCAAACTGTTTGATTTGCCCTTCGCGGTAACTCTCAAAAACCCAAGTAAACCAATCTGCGAAATACTTGAACGAAGATGATGGGTCGAGACAATCTCGATAAGCAAACAGGCGCATAAAAGAATCATTATCTTTTTTTGCAGACTTACCACTCGTCAGCTTCTTGTGACTCCAAAGCCTACCCGTGCCGTAATACCCCAACATTGGCAAATCGACATTATTTACACTTAGGTCGCGTACCGATCCTTCTAGTTTGGTAGCCCACCGCTCCATGGATTTTATATTGTCATCACCTTTTGTTCTGGTGCCTTTTTTTTCACTATCGCGGAAACGTTCCCAAACTTTATCTCCATCTCCATAGTTACCTTGCAAAGCCACTTTACAAGGTAACTGACGCACCATGTCGCCCGACTCTTTCTTTACTAGTTGCACATCGTCGATGCCAATCCCATTAGCGGGGTCAGCAAAGCCGCTACTCGCCAAATCAAAACTATGGACATAAGGCCATAGCGCAACGCGAATCGCATCGAGCAGCGTCGATTTACCTTGTCCATTTTCGGCAACAAGCACCGTCATATGAGGATGCAAGGTCAACTCCAGCTGTTTAAAGCAGCGATAGTTTTCTAGCAGCAGTCGATTAAGTTTCATGCTTTTTCTCCAATTACGCCTCCATCAAAGCGCGCATTTTTTTCACTGCCGCATCGAGTCCGATAAACAGCGATTCGGCGATGATGGCATGGCCGATATTCAGCTCGACTAAATTAGGAATCGCCACGATGTCTTGCACATTGTGGTAATGCAAGCCGTGACCAGCGTTAACTTGCAAGCCTTGCGCATGCGCGTGCGCGGTGGCGATACGCAACCGTTGCAGCTCAAACGCATGACTCGGTACGCTATCCGCTTCGGCATATTTGCCCGTATGCAGCTCAATCACGGGCGCACCCGCTAATTTTGCCGCGTCAATTTGTTTTGGATCAGCGTCGATAAATAAAGACACGCGAATGCCCGCATCGGCACAGCGTTCGCACGCGGAACGAATGATGTCGAAATAACGCAGCACATCCAAACCGCCTTCGGTAGTCAGCTCTTCGCGGCGTTCAGGCACTAGGCATAAATCATGCGGACGCGTTTTCAGCGCGATGGCAATCATCTCTTCGGTGACCGCGCTTTCCAGATTCATGCGCACTTGCAACATGTCGCGTAAAGCGGCGACGTCAGCATCTTGAATGTGGCGACGGTCTTCGCGCAGATGCAAGGTAATCGCATCCACGCCCGCTGCCTCCGCCATCAATGCCGCGCGAATGACGTTGGGATACGGCGCGCCACGCGCTTGGCGCAAGGTGGCAACATGGTCGATATTCAGTCCGAGTTTGAGCATTTTTTACTTCCTCGTTTTGTCTCTAAAGTTTTTGTAAGTCTTTAATCAAATCGCGCGTATGCAAACTTTTCCCACCCAAATAATGATTCAGCAACACGCGCATCAACTGCTTGCTTTGCTGTGCGGTAACAGGGTCGCGATAATCGTCCATCGCCATATCCAACAAGGTTTTGCCCAACACGGGCAAGCCCGTTTTGCTTGCGCCGTCATCCAACACCGCGCCATGCTCCAACACATAACGGTAAAGCTGTTCAGCATGTAACGGAATATGGCTGTCCGCAGCGTTTTGTAAATTCAAGGCGTAGCCTAATTCTTGCAATAAATGTTTTTCAAAACAGCGCAAGGTCGCGGCGTGATCGGTCTCGTGCGCCAAGCGATATAAAGTCGCGCGATAATAATCAAAAAGCTGCTCGTGATTATCATCGCGGGCCAATAAATTCAGCAGCAACTCGTTCAAATACAAGCCACACATCAATGCCGTGCCTTGCAAATACGGCTGACCGCCCTGCCATTCCGCACTGTGTAGCGACCAAACCAGCTCAACAACACGGGCTGAAAGCTCATCAACACGCCGCGCACGGCAGATTTAGGTCGCCGCGCACCGCGCGCCATCAATGCCACGCGCCCATGCGCGCGACTAAACACATCGGCAATCAAACTGGTCTCGCGATACGGATAAGTGTGCAGCACAAACGCTTGCTCATCTTGGATGCGTTGCTTAGCTGCAATAGTCATAGCGCGTTAAGAAATCGGACAGGCGCAAGCCAGAAAATTATTCGTAGCCCAAAGTACGCAAGGTGCGCGCGTCGTCCGCCCAGCCGCTGCGGACTTTGACGAACACTTCAAGGAACACTTTGCCGTCGAATAGTTTTTCCATATCAAGGCGCGCTTGGGTGGCAATTTCTTTGAGCTTTTCACCTTTGTGGCCGATGAGCATGGCTTTGTGCACTTCTTTATCGACCAAAATTGCGGCACTGATGCGGCGCAATTTTCCGACCAGCATAAATTGCTCAATCACCACGCTGACCGAATACGGCAGCTCGTCGCCAGTGAAGCGGAATACTTTTTCGCGCAACATTTCGGAGGCTAAAAATTTCTCGCTGCGATCGGTGATGTCGTCTTCTTCGTAAATCAATCCGCCTTCAGGTAACAGGCGGCGCAACGAGTCTTTTAACTCATCCAGACGCGTACCTTTTTTGGCACTGACAGGCACGATTTCGGCGAATTTGAAGTCTTGTGCGACGCGTTCAGCGAAGGCAAATAACTGACCTTTGTCGGCAACCTCATCAATTTTATTGATGATGAGCAACACGGGACGATTGTCGGGCAGCAGCTTCAAAACTTCTTGATCGCGCTCGTCGTAACGCATCGCTTCGAGCACATACATCACCACTTGCACGTCGCGCAAACTGCTAGTGACAACGCGATTCATACCGCGATTTAAGGCGTTCAAATGCTTGGTTTGAAACCCGGGCGTATCGACAAACACGAACTGCGATTGTTCATCGGTAAAAATGCCGTGAATGCGATGGCGCGTGGTCTGCGCTTTGCGTGAAGTAATGCTGATTTTTTGCCCGATGAGGTGATTCAGCAAAGTTGATTTACCCACATTCGGGCGGCCAACGATGGCGACATAGCCGCTACGGAATGATGCTGTTGGCGAGGTGATTTCGGTCATTTTTTTCCTAACGATTGATAGGCCGCAAGGGCTGCTTGTTGCTCGGCGTGGCGGCGGCTAGCACCACGTCCGCGTGTGATAATTTTTAAGGCAGGGATGGCGCATTCCACTTGAAAAACTTGCTCGTGCGCGAGTCCTTCGGTGGCAAGTACGGTGTAAGTCGGCAGCGCGATATATTTGCTTTGCAAAAATTCTTGCAACAAAGTTTTAGCATCTTTGCCTAAGGTTTTGAGGTCGATGCTGGCTAAATACGGCACATATAATTGCAGCACCACTTGCTCGGCAGCTGCAAAGCCTGCATCCATAAACACCGCGCCAAATATGGCTTCCAGCGCGTCGGCTAAAATTGACGGGCGGCGAAATCCCGCACTTTTTAATTCACCCTCGCCCAATTTTAAGCAGCGTCCTAAATCAATTTTCTGCGCCAAAATCACCAGCGTTTCTTCTTTAACTAAATTAGAACGTAAGCGCGACAATTCGCCTTCTGCGAGGTCGGGATACGCCGAAATCAAATAGCTGGCAATCACGCAACCCAACACACTGTCACCTAGAAACTCTAATTTTTCGTAATGTTCGGCGGCATAACTGCGATGCGTTAAGGCACGTTGCAACAACTCAGGCTGAGCAAATTGGTAGCCTAAGGCTGCGCATAAAAAGGAATGCAACGGTGAGATTTTTGTGGCGGACGGCAAGGCGTTATTTGCCTTCGCTGCTAGGATTAAATTCCAGCAACAAGGTCATGTTGCCAAATAATTTAATTTTGACTTCATTGCTCGCGTTTAAAACTATATGAGCGGCATCATCTTTAGTAATTTCAATATCGGTCGCTTTTATTGAGTTCACGCCATCAACAGCCGCACGTTTATCAAAGGACATACGAATATCCGATAAGCTCGCAGATTGCATATCAGGGTCATGTGAAATGACGTAAAAAATATTTTGTACTTTAGCATTTTCCATGTAGGCGGGAATCAGCTTGAAAGCAAACAGCGTGACAAAAACAAATAAAACTAACACGACTAAAAAGCCACCAAAACTAAAGCCGAGTTGTTGTTTTTTGATAAATGTATTCATAAAGCCACCTTTAGTTAATTGATAAGCCTACGCGTTTCAAATCCGAAAAATTCATCCAAACAAAAAACGCTTTCCCTACAATTTGGTAATCGGGCACAAAGCCCCAGTAGCGACTATCGCGGCTGTTATCACGGTTATCACCCATCATAAAATAACTGCCAGCAGGCACGGTGCAAGTAAATTTTTGCGTGTCGTAGCTACAGTTTTCACGCCCAGAAAAGTCAGCAATTGAACCTAAATGGACATTCGGCATATCGGGGTTCACTAACAAACTATGCGCATGTTCGCCGAGTTGCTCGCTACGCTTTTCGGTGTGCACAAAGTTCAGCCCACTCTCGACATAGTTGTAGTCGCCCTCAGCCTTTTGCTGTTGTACGACCCCGTTAATTATCAATTGTTTATTGCGATATTCAACAATATCGCCTGGTACACCGACCACGCGCTTGATGTAATCAATCGATGGATTTTCGGGGTAATGAAACACCATCACATCGCCGCGTTGCGGATTATTCAGCGGAATAATTTTTTTACTAATAATCGGCAGGCGCACACCGTAAGTAAATTTATTCACCAAAATAAAATCACCCACTTGCAAGGTCGGAATCATAGAGCCGGATGGAATTTTGAACGGCTCAATTAAGAATGAACGGATACAAAACACCAGCAAAATAACGGGGAAAAAACTCTTGGCATATTCCACCCACCAAGGTTCGGCAACATCTGCCCCACGCTTGGCAGACAAGGCGGATTTATCCAACAGCCACACCGCACCCGTGACGATTAACAACACAAACATGATTAACGCAAAATCCATTTTTCTTCCTTAACTATCCACGCGCAAAATCGCCAAGAACGCTTCTTGCGGAATCTCCACGTTGCCCACTTGTTTCATGCGTTTTTTACCTGCTTTTTGTTTTTCCAGCAGTTTCTTTTTCCGTGAAATATCGCCGCCGTAACATTTCGCCAACACGTTTTTACGCATCGCTTTGACGTTTTCGCGCGCAATAATGTTTGAACCAATAGTCGCTTGAATTGCCACGTCGTACATCTGACGCGGTATCAATTCACGCATTTTTGCCGCGACTTCACGACCGCGATATTGGCTGTTGGCGCGATGCACAATCACCGCCAGCGCATCGACTTTATCGTTATTGATCAGCATATCGACCTTGACCACATCAGCAGCGCGATACTCTTTGAATTCGTAATCCATCGACGCATAACCGCGCGAATTCGATTTCAATTTATCGAAGAAATCCATCACGATTTCTGCCATCGGCATTTCATAAACTAAATTAACTTGCTTGCCGTGGTAACTAATATTGATTTGGTTCCCGCGTTTTTGCGTACACAGCGTAATCACCGCGCCCACATATTCATTGGGCATATACAGATTGACGGTAACGATGGGTTCGCGTATTTCGTCGATTTTGGATGGGTCAGGCATCTTGGACGGGTTATCCACCATCACCATAGAACCGTCACGCATCAACACTTCGTAAATCACCGTCGGCGCGGTGGTAATCAAGTCCATATCGAACTCGCGCTCTAGACGTTCTTGCACAATTTCCATGTGCAACAAACCCAAGAATCCACAGCGGAAACCGAAGCCCAGCGCTTGCGACACTTCAGGTTCAAAACGCAACGCTGCATCGTTCAAACGCAGCTTTTCCAAGGAGTCGCGCAAGGCTTCGTATTGATTCGATTCGACTGGAAACAAGCCCGCAAAAACCTGTGGCTGCACTTCTTTAAAACCAGGCAAAGGCTCGGCGGCAGGACGCGCAACATGCGTGACAGTGTCGCCAACGCGCGCATCTTTCAGCTCTTTAATGCCCGCAATAATAAAACCCACTTGCCCCGCACTTAAGGTCGCACGGTCTTGCGCCTTAGGTGTGAACACGCCAATATGCTCGGTCAAATGTTGTGCGCCCGTTGCCATAAACAAGATTTTCTCTTTTGGCTTGAGCGTGCCGTTTTTGACGCGCACCAACATGACCACACCGACGTAATTATCGAACCAAGAGTCGACAATCAAAGCCTGCAGTGGCGCATCAACATCGCCCACAGGTGGCGGCACGCGCACAATCAAGGCTTCCAAAACATCTTGTACGCCCAAGCCCGATTTCGCCGAACACAAAGTCGCGTCATGCGCTTCAATGCCGATGACTTCCTCGATTTCTTCGATGGCGTTTTCAGGATTGGCGGAAGGCAAGTCGATTTTGTTCAATACGGGAACGACTTCCACGCCTAATTCGAGCGCGGTATAGCAATTTGCTACGGTCTGGGCCTCCACGCCCTGTGATGCATCCACTACTAATAGCGCGCCTTCGCAGGCGGACAACGAGCGCGACACTTCATAAGAAAAATCGACGTGTCCGGGCGTATCAATCAAGTTGAGGTTGTAAACCTGTCCGTCGCGCGCCTTATAGGACAAGGCGGCGGTTTGAGCTTTGATGGTGATGCCGCGCTCGCGCTCCAAGTCCATAGAATCGAGAACTTGCGCTTCCATTTCGCGGTCGGACAAACCTCCACAAAGTTGAATGATACGGTCGGCAAGCGTGGATTTACCGTGGTCGATGTGGGCAATGATGGAGAAATTACGGATGAGATGCATGGGCTTCCAAATAAAAAATCCCGCCAAAGTTGGCGTTTTCGCAAAGCGCGAATTCTAGCCGATTTGGGCAGGATACAGGGGGGATAGATTGTTTTTCGTCTAATCTAATCGCAAGATATGAGGCACTTGCACCCATGTTTAACTAACAAAGCTACATTTAGGCGCTACCAACCATCGCCGAGCCTTAAATTACTTGACCACGACAAGCCGCGCAATATAAGTTTGCTGTTGCTGGCACGCTAAACGTGAAGAAAACAGCTTGACCGCTTGAAACCCTAACCCCAACCCAGCCAGCGCACCAAGGGCAACGGCGCGTTCCCCCCAATAATCAACGTAACTAAATATCCCTGCTCCGGCAATCAGTAATATCAAGGGCAATAAGTAAATCACGCCGATGCTGCGTAACAATGAAGCTTCGGCAACAGCCAGGATGACCTCATCGCCCACTTTGGCTTGAATTGGATTAGCAACTAAAAATTGGCGAGGCTGACTACAGAACAATTGTGCGACCTTACTTGAACCACAGCCCTGCCCGTTACATTGTTCACAACCCGAAACTTGATTGGTGATGACTAGCGCGGATTGCGCCTCTGTTTGAATCACGGTAGCACGCGTTTCTAGCACAATTATTTACCATTAAAACGAATTGAGTTAAGAACTTGCATAACAGTTCTCGCGGGGACTTCGCCTACGACGGTAAACAAATGCTGATCGACGACTTTGTGATATAAATTTAATGCACCACGATTTGATAAACCCTCTGTGTCATCTTCATCTGCGTCAGCCGTTTCAATAAATACAGAAATTGCGCTCATCCCATCTGAATAAACCAACTGTATGACTGGCGCATGCTTACCCGACATGGGACGTTTTACTTCTTGCGACTTAGTAAACCCTTGTGGCAAAGAATCCACAACCCAACCACTGTTAGTGGAGATAGCTGCATCGGTTTTCGTAGTAGGTAAACTTAGACGGTTATCCGCTTTTGTTTCAGGCAGCCAAGTTCTATCTGCCTCCACGCCAATTTTTAGTTGCGTAAAAACATATTGCTCAAGTACTTGTTTTTTATCATCCAATACAACGGACTTGAGTAGTAATCCCGTATCAGTATTGACCCAAATTTGATGGCTGTAACGCAGCTTATCTTTAGGTTGAAAAATAATCACACGAGTGGCATATCCCGCCACATTACTGGTCCCCGCATCTTGTACGAGGTAGCTGTCATTCAAATTAGATAGCTGATCAATGAGGATGGTCGGGAATTTAGCCTTGCCTTGCTGGGAGGCAACTTGCACCATTTTATGGTTGCGATAGCACCATGTTTGACCATGATGGCGAATAATTTCTTGTTTCGGCCCATCTAAGCTGATTACTTTTTCATACTCACTATCACTCGCAACAACATGGCTAATGCGGTAAGTTTCGATACGATCATTGTATTGATAAACAAATACACCACTAAAATCAGTTAAATGTCCTGCAAATGCCACTGTTTTTAGCCAATCTGGACTCGCTTGCTGTTCACTAGCATTACTAGTGTTCAGCATAAATAAAGTACACCAGAGCAGCCATTTCATGGCGCCACGTCCTCAGCGGTGTAGGACACATTACGAATATAGGATGCGCTACCGTGTACCTCGTTACTCGGTGAGAATTCCTGATGTGCTAACAAATACTCATTGGATAGAGATTTAACTTGAAAATTAACTGGGTGTAGCTGTGATTGCTGCATAGCGAGTTGTGGCATTTGTTGTGGCGCAACTTGCAGCGACATCCAAGCAACAACGCCGAGTGCCATAACAGATGCAGCAGCAGATAAGGCGATGTTACGAAATTTTTCAGTCATCCCCATCCGTTTAGGAGCCAAAATAGTCGGCTCATTGCGCATCAACTCATGTACAGAACTGCTGATTTCACGATGAATAGAGTCAGGTTGACGCAACACATCGCCGATTAAGTGATAAATCTCCCAATTTTTTCGTGCTGCGTCGCTCGCTTTAAGTTGAGTCATGACGCTATCGGCTTCATCTTCAAACAACTCACCATCCATCATCGCTGAAATTTTATTATTCATACTTACCACCGCTTATCTTTACTGGTTTCTAATAAGGGACGCAGATTTTCTGCAACCGCTTCTCGCGCTCGGAAAATCCTAGAGCGCACCGTGCCAACTGGACAATTCATCACACTAGCAATTTCTTCATAACTTAAGCCTTCAATCTCGCGCAAGGTTAAAGCACTGCGTAAATCTTCAGGCAACTGCTGTAAAGAAGCCTGAACGACTTCGACCACCTGCTTGCTCATTAATTCATTTTCGGGAGTACTAATTTCTTGTAGCAAACTCGCTTCTTCAAACGATTCAGAGTCTTCCGCATCGAAATAGGTACTGGTCGGTGGGCGACGCTTATTCGATAACAAATGATTTTTAGCTGTATTTATACC
>JBJORQ010000075.1:0-8164 GCA_046049345.1 Pseudomonadota bacterium
ATGGCACGGGTACGGAAATTTTAGACCCGCGCGTCGTTGCGGTCGATAACCAGTGCGCTTTGGGCAAATGGATTTATGGTCAGGGCGGCAAAGACTTTGGCACGAATGCTGAGTTCAAAGAGCTAGTTGCTGCGCATACTAACTTTCATAAATGTGCAGGACATGTGTTGGATTTGCATTTAGACGGTAAGAATGACGTGGCTAAACAAGATATTGAAGGCGGCGCATTTGCCAAAGCCTCGCATGAAACCTCGCGTCATCTGATGCGTTTGTGGCGGGCACTCGGCATCTAAGTCGATTGTAGTGGACGTAAAAAAGGGCAGAAATTCTGCCCTTTTTATTGTCTAAAAATCGCTCAGACTTAACGTACGCAATCCACAAAATAGCGTTTTTCGCCATCCACCATTTCCGCCACCAGACCGTGTACATCGGTTTCAAAGCCGGGGAATTTCTGATTGTAGTCGCGCGCGAACTTCACATAATCCACGATAGTTTTGTTGAAAATTTCACCCGGAATCAGCAGTGGAATACCCGGCGGATAGGGCGTTAGCAACACCGCTGTTACGCGACCTTCGAGGTGGTCAATTTCCACGCGTTCGATTTCGTCGTGCGCCATTTTGGCAAACGCATCGGACGGTTTCATGGCGGGCTGCATGTCCGACAAATACATCTCGGTGGTCATGCGCGCGACGTTGTGCAGCTTGTAAGTTTCGTGAATGCGCTGACATAAATCACGCAAACCCACTTGCTCGTAACGTGGATGCGCCGCCGCAAATTCGGGCAGGATGCGCCACATCGGCTGGTTCTTGTCGTAGTCATCTTTGAACTGTTGCAGCGCGGTGAGCAGCGTGTTCCAACGGCCTTTGGTGATACCGATAGTGAACATAATGAAGAAAGAATACAGCCCGCATTTCTCCACAATCACGCCGTGTTCGGCCAAATATTTGGTTCGGCCAAATATTTGGTGACCATCGCCGCAGGAATTCCCGTGTCAGAAAATCCGCCATCCACATCCAAACCGGGCGTGATGATGGTGGCTTTAATCGGGTCGAGCATATTAAAACCCGTCGCCAAATTACCAAAGCCGTGCCAACGATCATCCGCATTCAGCACCCAATCTTCGCGCGTGCCGATGCCCTCTTCGGCGATATTCGCTGGCCCCCAAACTTTGAACCACCAGTCGCTTTCGTACTCTTCATCCACCTTGTGCATAGCACGGCGGAAATCCAATGCTTCGGCGATAGATTCCTCCACCAAGGCCGTGCCACCAGGGGCTTCCATCATCGCTGCCGCCACATCGCACGACGCGATAATCGCGTACTGCGGCGAGGTTGAGGTGTGCATCAAATACGCTTCGTTGAAGATGTGTTTGTTGAGCTTTTTCGCTTCTGGTTCGCGCACTAAAATTTGTGACGCTTGGCTTAAACCCGCGAGCAATTTATGCGTTGATTGCGTGGCAAAAATCATCGACTCTTTGGCGCGCGGACGGTCTTTGCCAATCGCGTGCATGTCTTTGTAAAAATCGTGGAATGCCGCGTGCGGCAACCATGCTTCATCAAAATGCAGCGTATCGATTTTGCCATCCAACATTTCTTTGAGCATTTCGACGTTGTAAACGATGCCGTCGTAAGTGCTTTGCGTGATGGTTAAAATGCGCGGTTTTTTAGTTTTGTCTTTAATAAACGGATTCGCATCAATCTTGCGTTGGATACTTTCCATCGCAAATTCGGACTTAGGAATCGGCCCAATAATTCCGTAGTGATTGCGCGTCGGCGTAAGGAAAACCGGCACTGCACCGGTCATCATAATCGAGTGCAAAATCGACTTATGACAGTTGCGATCTACCACTACGATGTCGTCGGACGCAACTGTCGAATGCCACACAATTTTGTTGGAAGTCGATGTGCCATTGGTGACAAAAAACAAATGATCAGAATTAAAAATCCGCGCCGCGTTGCGCTCCGATGCCGCCACGGGACCGGTGTGATCCAACAACTGACCGAGCTCTTCCACCGCGTTACACACGTCGGCGCGCAACATATTTTCACCAAAGAATTGATGGAACATTTGCCCGACTGGTGACTTCAGAAATGCCACGCCGCCTGAGTGTCCAGGGCAATGCCAAGAGTACGAGCCATCTTGCGCGTAATGCAACAGCGCGCGGAAAAATGGGGGAGCTAACGCATCCAAATACGATTTTGCTTCGCGAATAATATGGCGCGCCACAAACTCTGGCGTGTCTTCGTGCATATGAATAAAACCGTGCAATTCGCGCAAAATATTGTTCGGAATATGCCGCGAGGTGCGCGTTTCACCATACAAATAAATTGGAATGTCGGCATTCTTAAAACGAATTTCTTCGACGAACGCCTGCAAACTTTTCAGCGCGTGTTTGGTGTCTTCTGGGCTGCCCGAACCGAACTCCTCATCATCAATCGACAACAAAAATGCCGATGCGCGACTTTGCTGCTGCGCGAACGAAGTCAGGTCACCATAACTGGTCACCCCCAACACTTCCATGCCCTCGGCTTGGAGCGCGTCAGCCAAAGCACGGATACCTAAACCACTGGCGTTCTCAGAACGGAAATCTTCGTCGATGATGATGATAGGAAAACGGAATTTCATGCGGTACTCCTAAAGCGCGGACAATGCCGCACAAATTATCTAAAAATTTTCAAACGAAACAAGAAAACAGTTTCAGTGCAGACTCATATTTGCCGAAGGCCAATGCGATGTCGTAACTAAAACGGAATTTCATGTAGGTACTCCCAATGGGATTAAGGGTTGCAGGCTATAAAAAGGCGCGGATTGTCGCAGATTTTTACAAAAAATTAGATTAAGTTTTCACGACACTTCCCAGCGTTTGTCAGCCCTGCCCGATTTATCGTTTCTAGCATAATCCGCCCCGCCTTGAATGCTGCAACATCTGGCGCGAAAGGCGACAACCCTGCGGCGTTTAAATCGGCATTTACAAAGTTGGGCAACGCCGCATCGGTCAGCAAAAACTCCTGCGCAAAAGTCGTTACTCATGCCGTGTTCGCGACATAGCTCTGGAACAGGGCTGCCGCCCTCGGCTTACCTGCGCACCACGATCGTCGTACCAGTTTGCTTGCGAGTAGTCGGGCTTGCTCGGATGCGCTTAGCAAGGCTTGTGGAGCTTTTTGCAGACCTAGATCTTTCGACTGTGAGACAGGTGCTTTCATTGGTTCTACAGTTTCTTTATCTGACGGTTACTTGTCCAACGCATCTGGGTTTTTTAGTGACTTCTTTTCTTCCGATGCGAGACGACGTTCTACTTTTTTTACATCTTCCGCCGCAGGCAAACTTTCGGGGCGTATGCCGCGTTCGAGCAATGTTTTGCGGACTGCTTCATTGTTGATGACGTGTTCGCTGGAAATCGCCCCCTCGCTCGTCAGCTTGTTTTGCTTGGCATTGAAAATCGTAATCTCCGTGGCGAAGTCTTTAGCTTTGAGAATAATGGTGGGTGCGAAATCTGCCAAGGGGCGACTATCCGGCACTTGCCACTGCACTTTCATTGCCTGCGTAGATTTACCGAAAAGCGCGTGGTCGCCTTTGCTGCGAATCAATGCAAAATCCTGATTGCCACCGGTTTGTTCGTAGATGACCTGCGATAACTCTTTCTCGGTCGTGGTAAGTTTTTTGCGTGCCGTGATACGTTCTGCTTCCAGCAGTCGCTGCTCAATTAGCTCCGCACGGCGTGACTGAATCGCGAAGTAAGTTTGCGCAAAAGCAATCGCTTTTTTTCTCGGATCACCGTTCTGGGCGACGAGGTAACAAGCGTAGCGACTGAGCATCACATCCTCGACTTCTTTTTCCGCACCTTTTGGCATTTGTATCGTTTTGTTAACGTCAACAAAATGATCAGAAATAGCGTGTGTGGAAACCTCGCAAGCCGTTTTAGCTTTGGAGATAACCGCAGTGAAATTTCGCCATTCGGAATAGCCCAACAGATGCTGGAGATCGCGGGCAAGCCAAAACTCAATACCGCCCTCGGTCTGTTGCGCATATGCTTCAAAACTATCCGTCAGAGTGTGAATCAAGTCGGTTTTCATGGTGTGATTTTCGTGGAGACTTCAAACATCGACCAGTATTTTTTATTTTCGTTTATTAGTCGCGGCGGTGGTGTCGGCTTTACGCACAACGAACGTCGTGCCGGTTTGCTCGGCAAGTAGGCGCGCTTTCTCGGACGCGCGCAGCAAAGCTTGCGGAGCTTTTTGCATGTCGGGGTCTTTTAACTGCGAGATAGGTGCTTTCATTTGTTTTGTCCTTCATCTAGCAATACAGTAGGGGCGCTCGAATTATCATATAGCTGCCAGCTATCTACCAGTAACTTGTAACGCTCGAAATTTTCGATGCCATGTACGAAGCGACGACGAATCACTGCTTCAGGAACATTGTGTCCACCCTGAATCACACGGGTTGCCACTCGCTCAAAAGCCATCTCGACATTTGGCAACGATAAGAAAAATAACTTCACCAAGTAACCAGAAGAACGCCAGAGCGGAATCATCCGCGCGTAAGTCAAACCGGAAAGCGTCGTCTCAAAAGAAAAACTTTCGCCGCGTTTCACATAGTCCGCAATCGTTTCCAGCATGATGCGCCCCGCCTTGAACGCCGCGACATCTGGTGCGAAAGGTGATAATCCGGCAGCAATTAAATCGGCATTCACAAAGTTGGGCAACGCCGCATCCGTCGGCAAAAACTCACGCGCAAAAGTCGTCTTCCCCGCACCGTTCGGTCCGGCGATGATGACGATGCGTTTGGTGTGTGTCGAGGAGTTCATGCTTTTCAACTGATTTCTAATAACTCATTAACTGATAGCCAGATGTCGCCTGCCAATGCTCCAAGTACTCATATAATTTTGTCGTGGCAAAATCATCTTTTCTATAAGCGATACGCAAAGCGCGTGCAAGCTCAACATCCTTGACTCCTTTGCCACTTTTCTGCGTTATATATATAGCAAATCCTTTAACAGTATCGTGTCCATTGCACAGATTGAGGTGGTCAGTTATCCCGCCAATTTTATGGTCAATCTCTTGCTCTTGAATAGAACGTTTCTTATTGGGTGAACGTGACTCGACGTTTTGAATACATTGTGCTTTGTCTAACTTCAGATTGCCCGCATCAAAAAAATCGCCCAAGCCAATATCTTCAAGTTTCAACCCCAAATCCTCTAGGTGGTTTATCCAGCGAACTCCGCCTACAAACGCTAAAGAGCTAAATAGTTTTTCGCGCAGCATCTTGAACTGGCTGGACTCATTGGGAACATGTTCGCAGAGAAGGTGTTGAAAAATGGTATCGCAAGCGAGTAACAGCATTTCTGCATCATGGGTATCGGTAACGAATAATCTATCTATGGTTTCCTGTTGGTTATCTAAATGAAGGAAATCAGCATCACGAATACCTATAACCTTATCGCTTTCATTGATGAGAATTTGCATTGCTCTTCGCAAAGGACCAATGCCACCACCATGCACCATTTCAACTTTTGTAGTTTCGCAATCCAATAGCTTGGTATATAGCTTTTGGTCAGAAATACCCTCGACTAATACCCACACATAGCCTCTACCAATTGGGTGTCTACTTGATTGACGAATTTCACCAATAGTGTCTTTTTCACTTAGATATTTTTGCATTGTGCAAATCCTCTAAGTCAACAGTCAAATCCCAGTGGTTGTTAATAATTTGAGGCGAATGCGTAGCAATTATGATGTTAATTTTTTGCAACGCGATGATGTCGAAAATGTCATCAAGAAATTGTTTTTGCCAAACTACATGCAGAGAAAGTTCCGGCTCATCAATCAGAACCAACGTACCCGCCTTAACTTTAAACAACAACTCGTAAAGGAGAACAACTTCTTGCTGCTCGCCAGAGGATAAGTCACCCAACGCCAGAGATTTACCATGATCAGTAGTGAACTTAAATCCCACCTCTTTGGAGACCGCGATACGCTTAAATGTAAATCGCCGTTCATTTAAAATATTCGTAAACGCTTTTAGCTTGCCAAGTAGTTCGGAAAATACGGCTAATTTTTGTTCAGCATCATTTATATACACATGTAAAGCTTTGGCATTTTCAATTTTATAGGTCGGATGTGAATCCTCTTTGATGTCAGAAATTTCATACCCACTTAATGCTTTTTGAATCTCTTTAACTTTATCAAAACGCAGTTTGAATTCGTCTTCCAATATGTCGTTTTTTTGGTCAAAAAGCCGACGTGGGAAACTACTATCCAACTCTTGGGTAATTTGTGAAGACCTCGCTAAGGTTTCTCTTATTTTTTCGCGTAACTCCTTAGCGTACTCTTCAATCGTATTTTTAAATCCGCTAATTGATTCATCCGACTCCGAGCCATATTGCCTATGTCTTACTCTTGCCCTGTCCTCAGCAACTGGCCGCAATAAACGTTGCTCACGAATAAAATATACCTTGGGGATTTTGAGCGGCATCGGCCACTCGCCTATTTGAAATTGCCCTGCCAACTCTGGAAATTCTGATGCCACACTTTGCAGCAATGTATCGCGATTTACAATTTCCTCGGTACGTCGATCCATCCACCTGTTCTCATCAATTTGACGAAAGTATGGGAATTGCGTTTTTAAAATTTTGTTAAGCGATTTCTCATTCCAGCGAAAGGGCTTATCTTTATTTACGACGACTTCAACTTCATCTTTGTCAATTTTCTTCAAGACAATCGTATTGCCGTCGGACAAATCAAAAGTAATTTTTTGGAACAGCAACGCCACAAAAAAGAAGCTATTTTGCGATGCCAAAGCATCCATAATTTTCAAAACAGTTGTTTTGCCGTAACCATTTGGCCCTGTCAGAATAGTTACACCTTCTGCTTTTAACTCGATGCCGTAATCGAAAATATCAAATAACTTTTCGATTCTTATTTTCGTTAACATATGGACTCCTTTTCCCAACGATATTGGAACTATTAGTGGCACAAAAAACGAAATTGTTTTCGTACCCACCCTGTTCTATTTTTCCACCACCCACTCACCGCGCAATTTTATTTCTTCGTGCATCGTATCAGGTGCAAGGTCGAGTTCGCCCGGCCATGTAACTGCACCGCCGACTACGCTGGCTAGGCGAAATTGTGCGGGGTCTAACAGGTGCGAAAATACACCGCGAAAAAATCCGGGCAGGAAGCGCACTACGCCTTCTAGTCCATCTTTGAATCGCACACTAATCGCGTGGTCTGCTATCACTTTTACTTCACTGATTCGCCAAGGTGCTGACATAAATTTTTGTCACTAAGCTGAGTTAAACCAACACATCCAAGCCATTGCGCTCCACAATGTTCAGTAGTTTGAGTGCGATGCCACTGGGTTTTTTCTCGCCTATTTCCCACTTTTGTATGGTTGATACGCTAGTGTTTAAATAAGCGGCAAATACAGATTGGCTGAGTTTGGCTTGCTCACGCAGTTTTTTAATTTGCGCGGGTTGCATGATATGCACTGGCTTCAAA
The DNA here is from genome assembly GCA_046049345.1 of Pseudomonadota bacterium. Classification (GTDB taxonomy): domain Bacteria; phylum Pseudomonadota; class Gammaproteobacteria; order Burkholderiales; family Gallionellaceae; genus Gallionella. The sequence goes on from JBJORQ010000075.1 coordinate 7,497, forward strand.
CAAAGTTTGTCAAAGTCGCGCATGGTTACATCAGTAATCGCGCCGGACTTATGTAGTCCAGTCGCCGTTTGATGTACAGCATCGAGGATTTTACTTTTCATGGTTGCAAATCTCCTTTAACTCTTTATTGGCAAGCAGTCCGCTTATCGTCTGCGCATCCATGACTAGCAGTGCCGCAGCCAATTTTTTTAACGCAAGCACTTCCTGATTGTCGATATTATCTCGCTCGTTTTTTGCAAAGCCGTAAACAAAAATCCACCTGTCATTTTTGTTGGTCGCAAGCAAAGTTCTAAAGCCAGAACTTTTGCCTGCACCCGCACGAGCGATACGTTTTTTAACTAAGCCACCACCCAGATTCGCATCTATCAAACCTCTGCTCATTTCATCAATGGCGGCACACAGCGACGCGTCGGGAATGTTTTCCTTTTTCTGCCAATGATGAAATAGTTGGGTTGTGTATGCGGACACGACTTTCCCTTTTGGATTGCTAAAACTATATCACTTGGTGCTATGTTGTAGCAATTGTGTTTTTGTCTTATCTGCTAATCGGTTTATACCGAATCCGTTTCGGTTTCGCGCCTTCTTCACCTAAACGCTTCTTTTTATCCGCTTCGTATTCTTGATAGTTGCCGTCGAAGAATGTCCATTTTGAATCGCCTTCGCACGCC
>JBJORQ010000076.1:0-10133 GCA_046049345.1 Pseudomonadota bacterium
ATTGCGGCGAGCATTCCGGGTGCGTCGCCCGACCAAATGGAAACCGAAGTCGCGCGCAAAATCGAAAATTCTTTAGCGAGTTTGCAAGGCTTAAAACACATTTACACGCAGGTCAAAGATGGCTCGGCGATTATCTCGGCGGAGTTTCGTTTGGAGCGCGATTCACGCGCGGCGTTAGAAGATGTGCGCGGTGCGGTGTCGCGCATACGCGGTGAATTGCCGCGCGAAATGCTCGATCCTGTAGTGAATAAAGTTGAGCTGAGCGGCAAGCCGATTTTGACTTATACGGTCGCCTCAAGCGCGATGTCGGAAGAAGAGTTGTCTTGGTTTGTCGATAACAACATCGCGAAATTATTGTTGGGCGTAAAAGGCGTGGGCGCGGTCAGTCGCGTCGGCGGCGTAACGCGGCAAGTGCGCGTCGAACTCGATCCAATTAAATTGCTGGCACTGAATTTAAGTGCCGCAGAAATCTCCACACAACTGCGTCAAATTCAACAAGAAGCACCGGGCGGACGTACTGATTTAGGCGGCGCGGAACAAAGCGTGCGCACCATCGCGACAGTGAAATCGGCAGACGAGCTAGCCATGCTCGACATTGGTTTACGCGATGGTCGCACGGTGCGGCTAAGCCAAGTTGCCAGCGTCTCCGACACCATAGGCGAGCGACGCGCGGCGGCGTTGTTGAATGGCGCGCCCGTGGTCGGTTTTGAAATTACTCGTTCGCTAGGCGCGAGTGAAGTCGATGTCGGTAATGGCGTAAAAGCGGCGTTAGAAAAGCTCAAAATTGACCACCCCGAAATCACCACCGCGCGCGTTTTTAATACCGTCGATAACGTCTATGAAACCTTCAAAGGTTCGATGGAAATGATTTTTGAAGGCTCGTTGTTGGCGGTGATTGTGGTGATCTTTTTTTTGCGCAACGCGCGTGCCACCATTGTTGCTGCGACCGCGTTGCCACTCGCCGTGATTCCCACTTTTGCGCTGATGTATTTATTTGGCTTCACCCTGAATGTGGTGACGCTGTTAGCGTTGAGCTTGGTGGTTGGGGTGTTGGTGGATGACGCGATTGTCGAAGTCGAAAATATCATGCGTCATTTGGAGATGGGCAAAACACCGTATCAAGCGGCGATGGAGGCAGCTGACGAAATTGGTATGGCGGTGATTGCGACGACTTTTACTTTGGTCGCAGTGTTTTTACCGACTGCATTTATGAGTGGCGTGCCGGGTAAATTTTTCGTCCATTTTGGTTGGACGGCGGCCGTCGCGGTGCTGTTCTCGTTGGTGGTGGCGCGTTTGCTTACGCCGATGATGTCGGCGTATTTATTGCGTCCGCGCGCGCCGCATAAAACGCCGCGTTGGTTGGATATTTATGCGTCTTGGGCGGCTTGGTGTTTGGCACATCGCAAGACGACGTTGTTGGGCGCGGCGATATTTTTCTTTGGCTCATTTGGCTTGGCGGGGCAGTTGGCGACGGCGTTTCAGCCGACCGATGATTTGTCGCAAACCCTAGTCACTATTACCTTGCCGCCGGGCAGCAAGTTTGAGCAGACCTACGCGCTAGCGGAACAAGCACGCGCCATCGTGATTAAAAATCCTAACGTGGTGCTGGTCTATACCGCCATTGGCGGCGGCTCGTCGGGTGGCAATCCGTTCGAGCCAGCGGGCGCAGTGGAGTCGCGCAAAGCCACGCTGTCAGTGGAGCTCAAGCCGCGTCATCAACGCCCGCGCAAAGAAATTATTGAGAACGATTTGCGCGAACAACTCACCGCCTTAGCGGGTGTGCGCGTCAAAGTTGGCCTGGAGACGGGGGGCGGAAAATATCAGTTGGTGTTGACCAGTGAAAATAGCCAACTGCTTGCCGACACCGCGCTGCAAGTGGGGCAAGAGTTGCGCACCATTCCCAACATCGGCAACGTGGTATCGAACTCCAGCATCTTGCGCAGCGAAATTGTGGTGCGTCCTGATTTTGCCAAAGCCGCGCAAATGGGTGTGACCTCCAGTGCGATTGCCGAGACTTTGCGCGTCGCCACCAATGGTGATTTCGACCAGTCTTTAGCCAAGCTAAATTTGCCTGATAGACAACTACCCATCGTGGTGAAACTGCGCGATGACGCCCGTCAAGATTTGCAATTATTGGTGCGTTTAGTCGTGCCAGGGACGCATGGTCCGGTGATGTTGGGCAACGTGGCAAAGTTGAGTTTTGAAAGTGGTCCCGCGCAAATCGACCGCTACGACAGACAGCGCAATATCACTTTCGCCATTGAGTTAGCAGGCGAGCCTTTGGGCAAAGTACAGACCGCCGCGCTGGCTTTACCCGCGATTAAAAACATGGATGCGGGCGTGCAAATCGCGCCTATTGGCGATGCCGAAGCGATGGGCGAATTGTTCGCCAGCTTTGGCTTGGCGATGCTCACCGGCGTGTTGTGCATCTACATTGTGTTGGTGCTGCTGTTCAAAGATTTTATGCAGCCCGCCACCATTTTGATGGCCTTGGTGTTGTCAATTCCGGGCGCGTTTTTGGCTTTGTATTTAACCCGCACCGCCATTTCCATGCCCGCCATGATCGGCATCGTGATGTTGATGGGCATCGCTACTAAGAACTCGATTTTGTTGGTCGAATACGCCATCGTGTCGCGCCGCGATCGCGGTATGAATCGCTACGATGCGCTGCTCGATGCCTGTAAAAAACGCGCGCGCCCGATTGTGATGACGACGTTAGCAATGGGCGCGGGCATGTTGCCCGTGGCGATGGATTTAGGCATGGGCGACGGCAGCTTCCGTTCACCGATGGCGATTGTGGTGATCGGCGGACTCATCACCTCAACCTTCTTGAGCTTGCTGGTGATTCCCGTGGTGTTCACCTACGTCGATGATTTAATCGTGTGGGCGACTAAGCAAATGGGGAGATTCAAACATGGCTGAAAATGTCTGGGATGAGCGTTATGCGGGAGACGAGTATCGTTTTGGCACACAGCCCAATGCTTTTCTCGCTGCCCAGCAAGGGCTGTTGCGCAAAGGGATGCGCTGCTTGGCACTTGCGGATGGTGAAGGGCGCAACAGTGTGTGGTTAGCCGAGCAGGGCTTGGATGTTGTCGCCGTGGATAGCTCGAAAGTGGCACTGGCTAAAGCCCAAAAGTTGGCGCAACAGCGCGGTGTGGCAGTGCAATTTGAACTGGCGGATTTATTGCATTGGGACGTGCCAGAAAATCAATTTGATGTCGTCGTCGCTATTTTTATTCAGTTCGCTTCTTGGCAAATCAGCGAGGTGTTATTCGCACAAATGCAGCGCAGTCTGAAGCCGAATGGACTGTTGCTACTACAAGGCTACACGGCGCGCCAACTTGAATTTCATGCGGCTGGGCATACTGGCGGGCCGAGGCAAATTGAAAATCTTTATACCGAACCTTTGCTGCACGCGGCTTTTGCAGATATGCAAATTTTGCAATTGCACGAGCACGACGAATGGCTAGCAGAAGGCGTGGGACACAGCGGTATGTCAGCATTGATAGATGTGGTGGCGCGTAAAATTTAGCCAGTCATTGCCTTGTGGAACTTAAGCGCGAAAGACTTTTATCGCGTGGCTACATTCTTGTGGGAGCGCACAAATTGCGCGATTCTGTCAAAAAATCGCGCAATGAATTGCGCTCCCACAGTCCCATTAAATAATCCGCATCGACAAATCCAAAGCGTGGAGATCCTTAGTTAGCGCGCCGATGGAAATTCTATCCACGCCGGTCAGCGCGACTTCGCGCAAGGTGGCTAAAGTGATGCCGCCGGAGGCTTCCAATTCGGCGCGTTGCGCGTTGAGTGTCACTGCCGCGACTAGCGTTTCGAGGTCGAAGTTGTCCAGCAAAATCAGCTGTGCGCCTGCCGCTAATGCCTCTTCCAGTTGCTCTAAATTTTCTACTTCGATTTGTACCGACACGCCCGCAGGTGCGAGTTGAAAGGCTTGCGCTAACACGGCGGTGATGCCGCCCGCTGCGGCGATGTGATTTTCTTTAATCAAAATCCCGTCGAATAATCCCACACGTTGGTTGTATCCGCCGCCCACTGTTACCGCGTATTTTTGCGCCGCGCGCATCCCAGGCATGGTTTTGCGCGTGTCCATAATTTTGACCTTAATGCCCGCAACTGCAGCGACATACTCGCGTGTCTTCGTCGCCGTGCCAGACAGCGTTTGCAGCCAGTTCAACGCGCTGCGTTCTGCGGTCAATAGGCTGCGGGATGCGCCGCTAATTTCGCATAAAGTTTGCCCCGGTTTAATTGCATCGCCGTCCTGCGCTAGCCAGCTCACCGCGCAGTTTTTATCGACTTGCGCAAAGCATTCATCGAACCAAGCCGTGCCGCATAACACGCCTGCATCACGCGTAATCACCCGCGCCGTAGCGAGGCGATTTTCAGCCAATAATTGCACGGTTAAATCGCCACTGCCTAGGTCTTCCTCTAGCGAATTTTTGACCTCAAATGTGATGTGCTGCTTTGACATAGCTCAACTCCCAAAAAATAGGCGCGGAGTATAAAGGATGGCGAATGTGCGCCAGCTTGAAATTGGCGATTTATGCCCCATTTAGTTCGCAGTTAAGCAGTTAAATTTTTGAAGGAGTTACACCATGCGTTTCGATAAATTTACCACCCAGTTGCAACAAGCCTTGACCGATGCGCAAAGCCTCGCGGTGGGCGCGGACAATCAATTTATCGAGCCACAGCATTTGCTGTTGGCTTTGTTGAACGATGCGAATAGCGGTGCAAATTCGCTGCTGGCGCGCGCTGGCGGCAATACTGGCGCGCTGAAAACGGCGTTTATGGATGCGGTGTCGCGCTTGCCCAAAGTCGAGGGACACGACGGCGAAGTTCAGGTCGGACGTGACTTGTCGAACTTGTTCAATATCACCGATAAAGACGCGCAAAAACGTGGCGACCAATTTATCGCCAGTGAATTATTTTTGTTGGCATTGACCAGCGACAAAGGTGAAACAGGTCGCTTGCTAAAACAACATGGCGTGGGGCGCACGCCGTTGGAGGCTGCGATTAACGCGGTGCGTGGAGGTGCATCGGTGGGCTCGCAAGAGGCCGAAGGTCAACGCGAATCGCTGAAAAAATACACGGTGGATTTAACCGAACGCGCGCGCATGGGCAAGCTCGATCCGGTTATCGGTCGCGATGACGAAATCCGCCGCGCCATACAAGTGTTGCAACGCCGTACCAAAAATAATCCGGTGTTAATCGGTGAGCCGGGTGTGGGTAAAACCGCCATCGTCGAAGGCTTGGCGCAGCGCATTGTGGAAGGCGAAGTGCCGGAATCGCTCAAGGGCAAAAAAGTCCTGAGTTTGGATATGGCAGCGTTGTTGGCGGGTGCCAAATATCGCGGTGATTTTGAAGAGCGGCTGAAAAATGTGCTCAAAGAATTGGCGATGGATGAAGGTCAAAGCATCGTGTTTATCGACGAGTTACACACTATGGTGGGCGCGGGTAAAGCCGAAGGCGCGATGGACGCGGGCAATATGCTCAAGCCTGCTTTGGCGCGTGGTGAATTGCATTGCATAGGCGCGACCACGCTGGATGAATATCGCAAATATGTAGAGAAAGATGCCGCCTTGGAACGCCGCTTCCAAAAGGTGTTGGTGGATGAACCTTCGGTGGAATCGACCATCGCGATTTTGCGCGGTCTGAAAGATAAATACGAAGCGCACCACACTGGCGTGACCATCACCGACCCTGCGATTATTGCGGCGGCGGAGTTGTCGCATCGTTATATCAGTGACCGTTTTTTGCCCGACAAAGCGATTGATTTAATCGACGAAGCGGCGGCGCGGATGAAGATGGAAAATGAGTCCACCCCCGAAGTTATCGACAAACTCGACCGTCGTATTATTCAGCTCAAAATTGAGCGCGAGGCGATGAAGAAGGAGAAAGACGAAGCCTCGAAAAAGCGCATCCAGCTTATTGAAGATGAACTGCTGAAATTGCAACGCGAAGCCAACGACTTGAAAGAAATTCTCAAGGCGGAAAAGAGCGCGGCACAAGGCGCGGCGGATGTGAAAAAAGAAATTGAAGCGGTTAAAAGCGACATCGCCAAACTGCAACGCGAAGGCAAGTTGGAACAAGTTGCCGAGTTGCAATACAGCAAGTTGCCGCAGCTTGAAGCGAAATTAAAAGCGGCGGCAGAAGTCGAAGAGCAAAGCGATCAATCTCCACATCGCTTGCTGCGCACCCATGTGGGCGCGGAAGAAATCGCCGAAGTGGTGAGCCGCGCGACGGGTATTCCCGTGGCGAAAATGATGACGGGCGAGCGCGACAAATTGCTCAAGATGGAAGACAAATTACACGAGCGTGTGGTCGGTCAAGACGAAGCGGTGCGCTTGGTGTCGGATGCGATACGCCGTTCGCGTTCTGGTTTATCTGACCCGAATCGTCCGTATGGTTCCTTCCTGTTTTTGGGCCCAACGGGTGTGGGTAAAACCGAGCTGTGCAAAGCCTTGGCGGGTTTTATGTTCGACTCGGAAGATCATCTCATCCGCATCGACATGAGCGAATATATGGAGAAACATTCTGTGGCGCGTTTAATCGGCGCACCCCCTGGTTATGTCGGTTACGAAGAGGGCGGCGGCTTGACCGAAGCGGTGCGGCGCAAACCGTACTCGGTGATTTTGTTGGACGAGGTTGAGAAGGCGCATCCCGACGTGTTTAACGTGCTGTTACAGGCTTTGGATGATGGGCGTATGACCGATGGTCAAGGACGCACTGTGGACTTCAAAAACACCGTGATTGTGATGACCTCAAATTTGGGTTCGCAAATGATTCAGCAGATGCAAGGCGACGATTATCAAGTCATCAAGTTGGCGGTTATGGGCGAAGTCAAAAGCTATTTCCGTCCTGAATTTATCAACCGCATCGACGAGGTGGTGGTGTTCCACGCGCTGGACGAAAAGAACATAAAGAGTATCGCGCGCATTCAGTTGCAATACTTGGAAAAACGCCTAGCCGCGATGGAGATGAATTTGCAGGTGAGCGATGCCGCATTGGCAGAAATCGCCACAGCGGGTTTCGACCCCGTGTACGGCGCAAGACCGTTAAAACGTGCCATCCAATCGCAACTAGAAAATCCGCTGGCGAAGTTGATTTTGGAAGGACGTTATGCCGCGAAAGACACCATCAATGTCGATTGCAAAGGCGGCGTAATGAAGTTCGCGTAAGGTAGGGTGGCTTGAGTAAGGCGATACTGATACCCGAAAACGAAAAAGGCTAGCCACTCGACTAGCCTTTTTCATTTTCGGTCAGTTGACTTTCAGCGTGGTTACGTTGATTTTGTAAGATGTTCGCATAACCGCTGCATAGACTCCAACACAAAGCCTCGGTCAGCTTCGGGCAGTGGCTGTAACCAACCAAATATTTCCAGCGATTGATCCTGCGCCAGCGTTGAAGATGAGCGCAGCAACTCCGCCATCGGTAAGCCCAGCACATCCGCAAGCTGTTCTAACTTCAGCACGGACAGCACAATCGCGCCGCGTTCAACTCTAGAAATCGTTTCAACTTCCACGCGCACTAACTCGGCAAGCGTCGCTTGCGTCCAACCTAATTGACTGCGCCGCGCCTTGATATTTTTCCCCAATAACTTCGGCAAAAGCGAAGCGGGCTTTTTTTCTTTGCTCATTTCTGTGTCTTCCAAAATAGACACAGATAATCGCCATTGCTCAGTTTATGTTTAACGACATATTAAGTTGACCATAGTATTTTTATATCTATAATCGCCGCTCTTTTATATTTCATCTCAAAAAGGTCGCTTGTTATGTCTATGGTCTTCTGTCGTGGTTGCGGTAAAGAAATTCATGAGTCAGCACTAGGCTGTCCTCAATGTGGCGCATTGCAAAAATCAGCTACGCAAAATGCTGGATGGGGAAGCTCTATGGCATGGGTTGTAGCGTGTGCGCCACTGATTGGCACATTCGTAGAGGGATTCGTTTCTGGTCTTTTTCACTATGGGGGCGGGCTGTTATTTATAGTCAGCATTGCGGTCAATATTTATCTTTGCGATAGAGATGAGAAAGCGTTGGCAAAGACTGGGGTAGATACTTCTCAGCTAGGTAATACCTGGCTCGTACCGATATATCTGTTTAATCGTGCGAAACTTTTGAATGAAAAGCTGGGTTATCCGATTCTGTGGTGCGTGCTGTTTGCGCTCCAATTAGGTAACTCATGGTAGGCATTTATTCAGAGCGAGATAGTGAAAAAGTCAAAGTGATTCAGTATCAAGCTCTACATAACAACGAAACATAAAAAACTTGTAAGGAGATAAAAATGGCAATGGTCTTTTGTCGTGGTTGCGGTAAAGAAATTCATGAGTCAGCACCTGCCTGTCCTCAATGTGGTGCGCCACAATCCACAAAAAGCACTGTAGTGGTAGAAGCCATTCCTGACGGTGTTAAAGGTTGGTCTTGGGGTGCATTTTTGTTTAATTTCATTTGGGCGATTGCTAATAAAACCTGGATTGGGCTGCTTGTGCTTGTCCCTGGAGTTGGTTTCATCATGGCTATTATTCTTGGCTTTAATGGGCGAGAGTGGGCTTGGAAAAATAAGCAATGGGACTCAGTTGAACATTTTAATCGGGTGCAAAAAAAGTGGTCGCAATGGGCTGTCGGAATTATTCTGGTGTCATTTTTTATTGGCATCCTTGCCGCGATTGTAATTCCTGCTTATCGCGATTATCAGCATCGCGCTCAAGAGGTAGCTCAAGCCAAACAAATTGAAACGGAACGTCTCGCCAATGAAGCCCAAGAGCTTGAGGCTAAGCATCTGGCTGATATAGCAGCTACGAATGCCATTACCGATTTTAGCGGCACATACGTCAAAGAAAATGCTGAAATTGAGGTTAAGCAAACTGGTCAGATAGTTAATTTTTCTATCAACTCAGTGGTGGGGCAAAACTCATGCAACTTGGAAGGCAGGGCTGTTGTGATGGGCTCACTAAGTACTAGCTTTAGTGCGGCTTCATCAACTGATGATAAATCTAATAAGTGCATTGCACGATTTGATTTAGCCAGTAGTGGATTAACCGTTATCACTAAAGATTGCGATGGCTACTGCGGGATGAATGCTGAGGGCTCAATGGACGGTTTATATCAAAAAAAATAGACCACCTTAAAGTTGTTTCCCAGCAAATTTTATTTTTAATATCATCCGATGGAGTCGCTAATGAAATTTCTTAAACTCGTTTCGTGTCTTATTTCCCCGCTGTTTTTGACTGCCTGTTTTGACTCAGTAGAAGTTAAACAAGTTAAAACAGGGGTATTGCAACTCTGCCCATCGCATAGCGTAGATCAAATGGTACAAGGCTTTATGGGGTCACCATCTTGGAAGTCTGGAAAAAGCGAAGACGGGAAAATTTTTGTGAATGTGGAAGGTGACATTACCTTTCATGACAAGCCAGTTAGGGCAATGGTGCAATTTATTGTTGACGGTGAAAGCTTTTCATTTAACGCATTTGAAATGAACGGCGTGCCTTCTGCAAACATTATTGCCATCGGGATGTTAAATAAAATGTGTGAAAGTGCGCTATCCAAACCTTAGTAAAAAAGCATCACTTTTAGCGAAGTAATTTTTAGGGGGTCGTATGGCAAATTATTGGGTAGTTGGCGCGATGCTGGGAGGGAGTGATGACCAGTATGAAATTTTTATGCGCAGGGGTTATTGGTTTGTGGGTTGGTCTGCCGAAGAACAACCTGCACAAGTTGCTCTTCGTGACCAGATAAAACCGGGTGACAGAATTGCCATTAAAAAAATGTTGGGTAAGGGTGCGACTGAAATTGAAATCCGCGCGCTTGGCGTGGTAACCGAACTTGATTCTGGTGATAAGAAAGTTTACGTCGATTGGCTAATTAAAGACCTTAAGCGAAAAGTACCAAGCGGTGGGGTCTTCAAGTCAATTCATGGCCCAATGCAATCCGATGACATGTGGGTGAAAAATGTTTTTTGTTTGTAAATTTTAACTATATCGACCGTACGTTAAATTTTAGGAGAGGTATTTTATGAAGATATTCGCATGGCTGTTTTTGATAGCAGTTAGCCATACTTGTTTTGCAGATGATTATCAAAAAAATGGACTTCCATGCCTTGCGGAGCTTTGTATTGGTGACGGG
>JBJORQ010000077.1:0-6793 GCA_046049345.1 Pseudomonadota bacterium
ATCGAGCTCCTACAAACCCCTGAATCCTCAATCCTCCACTAACCATGACCGATTTCAGCATCATCGCGGTATTTTTTGTCGGTCTGCTAGGCGGCGTGCATTGCTTGGGTATGTGCGGCAGCATCGTCGGCATTCTCACTACGCAGTTGCCCAAAAATAAACTGCTTTGGTCGTTTCATCTCGCCTACAGCATGGGGCGTATCTTGAGTTATAGCGTGGCGGGCGCGTTGGTCGGTAGCATGGGCGCGGCGGGATTGTTGTGGCGCGACCAAGTGCCGATACAGCATTTGCTATTCGCTTTGTCGAGTTTGATGCTCATCGCGTTGGGGCTGTATTTGGCAGGTTTGGGCAATTTCGTGCGACGCATCGAAGGCGTGGGGCGCGGCTTGTGGCAACGCTTGCAACCGTTTACTGCGCGACTGTTTCCTGTCGTCACGCCTAGCCGCGCTTTTCAACTCGGCATGGTGTGGGGCTGGTTGCCGTGCGGCTTGGTGTACAGCGTGTTACTCACTGCCTTGGCGAGTGGCAGTGCGCGCAGCGGCGCGCTCATCATGTTGGCTTTCGGCTTAGGCACTTTGCCGAATTTGTTGCTGATAGGCTTGTTTTGGCAACGCGTGAAAAGCTGGGTGCGGCATCCGCGTGTGCGCCTCATGGCAGGTTTATTGGTCGCGGCATTGGGTGTGTATGGACTGATAAAAGTCGGCTACACCTTTTATATCAACGGTTGGGCAGGGAGTTGTCATGTTTCCGCATAAGTTTTTTTTGCTCTTATGTGTTTTTTTAAGCGGGTGTGACGCAGCCAAACTACCGTCTCCTTTTCACGCCAGCGAGGTCGCGGGGAAATTCGCGCAAGCGGATTTCAAACTCACTGACCATCACGGCAAAGCGCGCACGCTGGCGGATTTTCGCGGCAAGGTGGTGCTGCTATTTTTCGGTTATGTGCATTGCCCTGATGTCTGTCCGACCACGCTGGCGGATATGGCGCAAGCCTTGCAGTTCTTGGGCGACGACGCTAAACGCGTGCAAGTGTTATTCGTCACGGTAGATCCTGAACGCGACACCACGGAATTATTGGCAAACTTTATTCCCGCGTTTAACCCCGATTTTTTAGGCTTGTCGGGTGACGCAAAAGCCACGGCGGACGTGACGCGTGCGTTTGCGGTGAGCTATCAAAAACAGCCGAGTAAAACGGGCTATAACGTCGATCACAGCGCGGGAACGTATTTGCTAGATGGGCATGGCAAGGTGCGCTTGTTAGCACCGTATGGGCAAAGTGCGGAATGGTTGGCGCAAGACGCGCGCTTGTTGTTGGCGTTGCAATAGCCTGAAGCGGCTGACGGATGTCGAGAGGAGCGGGGATGTTTGCTAAGTTGGCAAGAAAATTATCGTTAGATATTCGTGAGCAGAATGTAGCCATTCGTAGCGCGCAAATCCGCGCGCGGCTGGATGAGTATGTGCTGATGATTACTAGTCAGATGGTGCTGGGTTTGATGATGGTGTGGCTGATGTGGGACAAAGTGGCACACGTCAATTTGTTGTGTTGGCTGGGCTTGCTATATAGCGCGCACAGCTTGGAGTGGTGGTTCTGGTGGAGGTATCGCCAGCGCGCAACGAGCGTGCGCGAATGTCGGCAATGGCGTAATCGCTTTTTAGGGCTCACGACTTTAAGCGGTTTCATGATGGGCAGCGCGGGCGTGGTGATGTTTGTGCCCAACGACATTGCTTATCAAGCCTTGTTGATTTGTATTGTGTTGGGCTTGTCGGCGGGGGCGGTGACGGTTAATCCGGTCTATCCCGCTTCGATGTATCTCTACACGCTGCTGCTGTTGATCCCGCTGTTATTGAGCAATCTGCAAGTCGGCGACGCAGTGCACTTAATGTTGGCGGCGATGCTGTTGCTGTACTTGGTATTTATTTTGCACACAGGCTATGGTTTGGCTAAAACCTTTGAGCTGTCGCTTAAACGTAGCGAAGAAAATGCTGAGTTAGTCACGCAACTGACCCAAGAAAAGCAGGCCGCAAATACCGCACGGTTTGCCGCCGAACAGTCGAATCGCTCTAAGTCTAAGTTTTTAGCTGCTGCCAGCCATGACTTGCGTCAGCCCCTGCACGCCTTGAGTTTATTTGTGGAAGCCTTAAAGCGACAGGTGGCAGATAGCGCGGGGGCGGCGTTAGTGACGAAGGTTGAGCATACTGCGGAAGTATTGAGTGAAATGTTGGACGCGTTGTTAGATGTATCGCGTTTAGATGCGGGAGGAGTGAGCGTGCAACCGCAGCAATTTTTGGCACAACAGTTATTTGCCAAAATGCACGCCGAGTTCGCGGATTTGGCGCAGGCCAAACGCTTGTATTTGCGCATCGAGCCGTGTGCGGTGGAGATTTACAGCGACCCTGTGTTGTTAGAGCGCGTGTTACGCAATTTATTGGCGAATGCCTTGCGCTATACCGAGCACGGCGAAGTGAGTTTGCGCGCGTATGTGATAGGCAAAGTGTTGCAAATTGAAGTCGCCGATAGCGGCATCGGTATCGCGGCTGAACATATCCCGCTCATTTTTGATGAGTATTTTCAAGTTGCGAATCCGCAGCGCGATCGCAATCAAGGTTTGGGCTTAGGGCTGGCAATCGTGCAACGCCTGACGCACCTGTTGCACACTCCCTTGCAAGTCGAATCGAAGCTGGGGGTGGGTAGTCGCTTTAGTTTGAAAATCCCGCTATTGCAAGCCGATGTTATGATTAAAGACGCAGCAAATTATCAGCAAGGAAACGCCAGATGAAAATTTTATTAGTCGATGACCACAATTTATTCCGCGAAGGAATGCGCTATGTTTTGCAGCAATTGCAAGCGGGTATCGAAATTATTGAGGCGAGCAACTTTGCCGATGCTTTGAAGCAAGCTGAGCTGCATCCAGAGTTAGATTTGACCCTGATGGATTTGAATATGCCAGGGAGTGAGGGCCCGGTGTCGGTCAAGTTTTTTCATCAACGCTTCCCGCATATTCCGCTGGTGATTATTTCGGGTGAAGAAGGTCGCAGCATGATGGAAAAAGTCATGAGTAGCGGCGCGATGGGGTTTGTGTGTAAAAGTTCGACCGCGCCGGTGATGTTGAGTGCGCTGCATTTGGTGTTGGCGGGCGGCGTGTATGTACCGCCGCAGTTGTTGCAGCACGCCAGTCACGATGAGCTGCCCTTGGTCGAGGCGCGTGATAAACGCAGTATCAATACCAATGAGTACGGCTTAACTGCACGACAAATGCAGGTGCTCAAACACTTGGCAGCAGGCATGAGCAACAAAGAAATCGCACGCGAAATTAACCTCGCCGAAGGCACCGTCAAAATCCATGTTGCTGCTTTGTACCAAACGCTGCGCGTCAATAACCGTATGGAAGCGGTGCGGGTGGCATCGCAACTGGGTCTCATCGGAGCGGCGCATGAGTGAGCTCAATCACGCGGCCGTTACGCCCAAAATTTTTAACGTGCTGCGTGAATCGCGTTGGTTGCTATTACTCGCCTGCGCTGTCTATCTCACCCTCATCCTGTTTGGTTTCAATCGCGGCGATGCCGCTTGGTCGCACAGCGGCACGGGCGCGCTCACACACAATCCGGGCGGCGTATTCGGCGCGTATCTCGCCGATATTTTGTTTTATTTATTCGGCGTGTCGGCATGGTGGTGGGTGGCGTTGATGCTGCAACGCGTGTGGTCGGGCTACCGTCAGTTGCGTGCTGACAGCGTGTTTCAAGCGCGTGCACTGTGGTTGAGCAATCTCGGTTTTGCGGTGTTATTGGCCAGCAGCAGCGCGTTAGAAACCATTCGCTTACACAGCTTGGCGGTTGCCTTGCCACTCGCCCCCGGCGGGATGTTCGGCGAGATCTTGGGCAACGCCGCGACTTATGTGTTTGGCTTTACCGGCGCGACTTTATTGCTGATTGCCTTGCTAGCCGCAAGTTTTAGCGTGTTCAGCGGCTTGTCTTGGCTGCGCCTTATTGACGTACTGGGTGCCGCTATCGAAGCCGCTTACGCTTGGGCGCGTCGCACTTGGCAAACGCGTCGCGACAAGCGCATCGGTGCGATGGCGATGACGCAACGCAGTGCCGTGGTCAAAGAAGAAAAGAAACGCGTCGAAGAACATCAGCCGATACATATCGAAATGCCCGTCGTCGAAGTCGTCAAATCCGAGCGCGTCATTCAAGAGAAGCAAACCCAACTTTTTTCCGAAATTCGCGACTCGGTGTTGCCTCCGCTGCATTTGCTCGACGCGGCGGTGCCGCACACCGAAACTGTTTCTGCCGACACCTTGGAATTCACTTCACGCCTAATCGAACGCAAGCTCAAAGAGTTTGGTGTCACCGTCACCGTGGTCGGCGCATATCCCGGCCCGGTGATTACGCGTTACGAAATCGAACCCGCCGTTGGTGTAAAAGGCAGCCAGATTATTAACTTGGTGAAAGACCTCGCACGCGCCTTGTCGGTGGTCAGCATCCGCATGGTCGAAACCATACCGGGCAAGGCTTACATGGCGTTGGAGCTGCCCAATCCGAAACGCCAGATGGTGCAACTTTCCGAAATTTTAAGTTCGCAAGCCTATGCCGAGATGAACTCGCTACTGACCGTGGTGATGGGCAAAGATATTGCGGGCAAACCCATCGTCGCCGACTTGGCAAAAATGCCGCATGTGCTAGTGGCGGGCACGACGGGTTCGGGTAAATCGGTGGGCATTAACGCGATGATTTTGAGCATCCTCTACAAGGCCACGCCGCAACAAGTGCGCCTGTTGATGATAGATCCGAAGATGCTAGAGCTATCGGTGTATGCCGATATTCCGCACCTCATCGCGCCCGTCGTCACCGACATGCGCCAAGCCGCGTCGGGCTTGAATTGGTGCGTGGTGGAAATGGACAAACGCTATCGGCTGATGTCGGCAATGGGCGTGCGTAATTTGGCGGGCTATAACCAAAAAATTCGCGACGCAATTAAGGCAGGCAAACCGCTCACCAACCCCTTCACGCTCACGCCTGAAAATCCTGAAGCCTTAGAAGAAATTCCGATGTTGGTGGTGTTCATCGACGAGCTGGCAGATTTGATGATGGTGGTCGGTAAAAAGATAGAAGAACTCATCGCGCGCCTCGCGCAAAAAGCCCGCGCCTGCGGTATTCACTTGGTGTTAGCAACGCAACGTCCCTCGGTGGATGTCATCACTGGGCTGATTAAAGCCAACGTGCCCACGCGTATTTCTTTTCAAGTGTCGAGCAAAATTGACTCGCGCACCATCCTCGACCAGATGGGCGCGGAAGCCTTGTTAGGTCAGGGCGATATGCTGTATCTGCCGCCCGGTACAGGCTATCCGCAACGCGTGCATGGCGCGTTCGTATCCGACCAAGAAGTGCATCGCGTCACCGAATATCTCAAGTCGCAAGGCGAGCCGCAATACATCGACGGCGTGCTGAATTCGCTAGACGAAGTGGGCGCGGAAGGCGAGGAAGGCGGCGGTGCAACGCTAGGTTCAGAAGCCGATCCGCTCTACGACCAGGCCGTCGAAATCGTCCTCAAATCGCGCCGCGCCTCCATCTCGCTGGTGCAAAGAAATCTGCGCATTGGCTACAACCGCGCCGCAAGATTGGTCGAGCAAATGGAAGCGGCGGGCTTGGTGTCCGCGATGCAAAACAACGGCAACCGCGAAGTGCTGGCACCTAATAGACAGGATTGAGCAAGCAGGATTGGGGATTGGGAAAACCCATGCACTGTTTTTAACTCAATCCTCCATTCAAAAAAAGGAGCTTTAGCTCCGTTGTTTTGTGGGAATGCCCTTGCGGCATGGCTCCTCAACCCAAAGAAAGAATAAATGAAAAAACTTATTACCCTTGTTCTGCTGTTACTGCCATTTTCAACCCACGCTGCCGCCATCGAAAAACTTAAAACTTTTATCGCCGCGACGCATTCTGCACAAGCAAATTTCACCCAAGATGTGCGCGATCAAAACGGCAAACGCGTGCAGAGTGCGGCGGGTGTGATGCAGTTTCAGCGCCCTGGAAAATTCCGTTGGGCGTATCAAAAACCGTATGAGCAATTGATTGTCGGCGACGGTGCAAAATTTTGGTTGTACGACTTGGATTTGAATCAAGTCACAGTGAAAAAATTAGATGCCGCATTGGGCAGCAGCCCCGCCGCTTTATTGTCGGGCAGCAACGAAATTGAGCGCGGTTTTAATCTCAAAGAAGACGGTGCGAGCGACGCTATCGAATGGCTGCAAGCCACGGCGAAAGCCAGCGACACCAGTTTCGACAAAATCCGCATGGGCTTTAACGCGCAGTCGGAATTAGTGGTGATGGAGCTGGGCGATGCCTTCGGCCACAAAACAGTATTACGCTTTAGTCAGATGCAACACAACCCCAAATTTCCCGCCACGCAATTTCATTTCACCCCGCCCAAAGGCGCGGATGTGCTGGGCGATTGATGGACGATTTATTCGCCCCCACGCAACCTGCCGCGCCGCTTGCGGAACGCTTGCGGCCTAAGCATATAGCCGAGGTTATAGGGCAATCTCATTTGCTGGGCGCGGGTCGTCCGTTACGGCTGGCGTTTCAATCGGGCAAGTTGCATTCGATGATTTTGTGGGGGCCGCCGGGGGTGGGGAAAACCACGCTGGCGCGGCTGATGGCAGCGGCGTTTGATGCGGAATTTATGCCGCTGTCGGCGGTGTTGTCCGGCGTGAAAGACATCCGCGAGGCCATCGCGCAGGCGCAGCAAACTTTGCAAAAAAATGGTCGCCATACGATTTTATTTGTCGATGAAGTGCAT
>JBJORQ010000078.1:0-8069 GCA_046049345.1 Pseudomonadota bacterium
TTGCGCAGCGCGTCCATATAGCTTTCCAGTTGCGGCACAACACTCGCGTCGGTGACAAAAAAACTATTGTTGTCGGCATTCAAATCGTCCCAGTTTTTGAATGGGATTTTGATGTCGCCGAGCTGTACCAAATAGCCACGCACCAATACGCCATATTTTTCCGCCAACCATTTTTTCGCAATCGCGCCCGCTGCCACGCGCGCTGCGGTCTCGCGCGCCGAGGCACGTCCGCCGCCGCGTGGATCGCGGATGCCAAATTTTTGCCAGTAAGTGTAGTCGGCGTGACCGGGGCGGAAAGTGTCGGCAATGCTGCCGTAGTCTTTGCTGCGCTGATCTTCGTTGCGGATTAACAGCGCGATGGGCGTGCCAGTGGTCTTGCCTTCATACACGCCGGAGAGAATTTCTACCGTGTCGGATTCGCGGCGTTGCGTGACGTGGCGCGAGGTGCCAGGTTTGCGGCGGTCGAGGTCGAGCTGCAAATCGGCAGCGCATAACTCCATGCCGGGTGGGCAACCATCCACAATGCAGCCGATGGCCGCGCCGTGTGATTCGCCGAATGAAGTGACGGTAAACGAAGTACCAAAGGTGTTTCCTGACATAGCTAGACCGCCAAATTTGTGCAAAAAAAAGTCGCGCAGTTTAACATAGCCGTCAGTCTCAAAATCTAAAGGAGCATAACGATGCAAACCATGTTGACCACCGCAGCGGGCGGAATTGATGTATTCCATTTGCGTGATTTATTGCCCTCCCCTTCCCACTTACGCATCAAACTCGCGGCGGCGGGCATCAATCCCCTAGACGCAAAGCTGCGCGCCAAACCGGTTTACTACCCTGACCGCCTGCCAACTATTTTGGGTTGCGATGGGGCGGGCGTAGTGGACGAAATCGGCGAGCAAGTCACGCGCTTCAAAGTGGGCGATATGGTGTACTTCAACAACGGCGGCATCGGCGCAGAACCTGGCTGTTATGCCGAATACACTACTTTGCACGAAGACTATTGCGCTGCCAAACCGAGCAATTTAAGCATGCAAGATAGTGCCGCCTTGCCTTTGGTGCTGATTACCGCTTGGGAGGCGTTAGGCGCAGGCGGCGTAGGACATATCGCCGTGCAGCTCGCACAACACTTAGGCGCGCGCGTTGCCGTGACGGTCAGCGATGATAAAAAAGCCGCGCTGACGCAAGCCCTAGGCGCGGAAAAAATCATCCGCTACAAAAAGCAAAATTTCGTCGAAGAAGTGATGGCGTGGACAGACCAGCAAGGCGTGGACGTGGTGCTCGACACCGTCGGCGGCGAGACGTTTATCAAATCTTTAGCCGCGACAAAATTAGGCGGCAAGGTCGTCACCATCAATGCCACAGCAATGACCGCCGCCGATGCGCAAGTGGCGCGCTTGCGTAATCTCACCTTATGTTATGAATTGATGCTCACCCCGCAACTGATGTCGCTGCACGCGCAACGCATCCGCCAACGCAAAATTTTAGAAGACGGCGCACAACTGATTGAAGCAGGCAAATTGGGCGTGCTGGTGTCGCGCCAGCTGCCACTCATTGAGGTCGGGCAAGCCCATAAACTCATCGAACACGGCGGCATGATGGGAAAAATTATTGTCACTATGGGGCTGTTTTCACTGCCTTAATTTCATCCGCAAAATTTAGCGGTCACACCGAAACTGTGGGAGCTCGACTTGTCGAGCGATGGTTCTACATGCAGTAATCGCCCGACAAGTCGGCCTCCTACAACAGCGTTTCATCCGCTAAATTTAGCGATAAAACCGAGCCTGTGGGAGCTCAGCTCCCCTAAACACCAATGCACTTCATCGACACGCATTGCCATCTCGATGCCGCAGAGTTCGGCGGCACGCAATCCCAACTCATTAGCGACGCGCTGACACAACAGGTCACGACTATCGTTGTGCCTAGCGTAGCGGCGAGTCACTTCACAGCGGTGCGCGCACTGGCTCAACAATATAAAAATTGCGCCGCTGCTTACGGCATTCATCCGCTTTATGTCGCGCAATCAACACCAGACGATTTGCACACTTTGCGCGAGTTTTTGCGTGACGCTGAGGCGGTCGCCGTAGGTGAAATTGGTTTGGATTTTTATGTCGAAAATTTTGACGCGGCGCAGCAACAATTCTACTTTTGCGAACAATTAAAACTGGCGCGCGAATTTGATTTGCCAGTGCTGCTGCATGTGCGCAAAGCGGTCGATGCAGTGTTGCAGAATTTGCGCCGCCACCCCGTGCAGGGCGGCATTGCACACGCATTTAATGGCAGCCGCCAACAAGCCGACGCGCTGATTAAGCTGGGTTTTAAGCTCGGCTTTGGCGGCGCGATGACTCACAACCGCGCCTTACGCATCCGTGAATTAGCGGCAACTTTGCCGTTGGAAAGTATCGTGCTGGAAACCGACGCGCCCGATATGCCGCCCGATTTTTTAGCGCGCGGCGTAGCAAATACTCCTGCGAATTTACCCCGCATCGCACAAACGTTAGCCGACTTGCGCGGCATCTCGCTGGCGGAAATTGCGGCGGCGACCACGCACAATGCCTTGCGTGTTTTGCCTTTGCTGCGTCGTTAAAAAACATTCCGTCCGTATAATGGCGCGCTGTAAATTCTGAGCTGCGCACCATGAAATCTAATCTCCCTCCCCAGTTTGAACGTACCCAAATTTTGCTCGGCGACGACGGCATCGCCAACTTACGCGGCAAGCATGTGTTCGTCGCGGGCTTGGGCGGCGTGGGTTCGTATTGCACGGAAGCATTGGCACGCGCAGGGATCGGGCGGCTGACCTTGATGGATCACGATGTGGTGGCAACCAGCAATATCAATCGCCAATTGCCCGCCTTGCTGTCCACAGTTGGACAATCCAAAGCCGAGCTGATGAAAGCACGCATTGCCGACATCAATCCCGATTGTGTCGTGGTGTTGATACGCACTTTTTTAGGGCCCGAAAACGTCCACGAACTGGTGCCACACGATTGTGATTTTGTGATTGATTGCATCGACTCGATGAACTGCAAAGTCGCGCTGGTAGTGCATAGCTTGTCGCTAGGTTTGAACGTCGCGTCGAGCATGGGCGCGGGCAACAAACTCGATCCGTCACGCATCCGCGTCGCCGACATCAGCACTACCAGCATCTGCCCACTAGCCCGCGAAATGCGCCGCCGCTTGCGCGAAAACAACATTCAAGACGGCGTGCTGACGGTTTATACCGACGAACATCCACGCCCACCTTTGCCGCCACAACCCGTTGATCGCGGTCGTCCGCGTTCGGTAAACGGCACGATTAGTTATATGCCGCCGATTTTCGGTTTTATGTTGGCGGGCGCGGTGATCAATCGCCTATTGCTTAGTTAATTCGCCGCACCAATAGCCACACGCCCAGGCCACTTTCGAGCAAATATAAAAGACTAGACACGCCGTGCAGTAATTTGAATTGCGCCGCGTTGACGCTGTGCATCACGTCTTGCGGCAAGACTTGCAGCTTTAACGCCGCCATCACGGGTGATAAGCCGAATTGAATAATCACGCTCAACAGCAACATCGCGCTAATCAGCCACAGATTTTTACGCGCCGCCGCCGTGCCAGCCAAGCGTTGTTGCCACCACAGCAGCACGCCGCACAGCAAAGCGACATAGCCAAACATCTGGAAAATTTCTCCCGCCAGTCCGCCCGCTAATTGCTTGTCGGGCAAACTATGGAACAACACTGGCACAACTAAATAGCCAATCAGCAACAGGCCGCCAACCCACAGCGTCAAAGCAATCGCGGCAACTGTATTCAGCGTATTTTTCAACATGACCCACCCTTCTGGCGCATAAAAAATCAATAAAAAGCGCGCTTAACCTTCGCGATTGCGCATGTGATCGGCGACTTTGGTGAACGCTTCAGACAGCTCGCGGCGCAACGCGACATCGCTGACGACTTCTTCCAGCGCGCGATTCATACACAGCATCCACTGGTCGCGTTCCGAGTTGCCAATCGCAAACGGCAAATGCCGCGCGCGCAAACGCGGATGACCATATTCTTCGACGAATAATTGCGGTCCGCCCATCCAGCCTGATAAGAATTTATACAGTTTGTCTTCGGCACTTTGCAGATGGGGCGCGTGCATTTTGCGAATGCCGTAAGTTTCGGGCAGCTCGTCCATCACTTGATAAAAGCGCACCACCAACGCGCGTACTGGTGCTGCGCCACCGATGCGCTGGTAATGGGTTTGTTCTGTATTCATCGTTACCACTCTCTAAAAGATAAGCCGAGACCAAGCGTGGTCTGGCGGTAGTTGTAATCAATCAGGCTTTCACCGTAGCCGTGACCGAGTTGCAAATGCACCCGCGCCGATTTGCCTACATTAAATGGCATCGCCCAATCGAGCTGCGCAAAGCCGCGATTGTGATGGGTTTGCAAATTGTTGCGCAGCAGCAACGACGCGGCTTGCGAGCGGTCGGCGGTTTCCCAGCGCAGCACCATATCGGCGATGCCTAAGTAATGCGTGATGTCGGGGTTGTCGTCATTGCTTTTGCTTTCAGGAATGCGCCACCAAGCACGCGTCAAAATCGAGGTGCGGTTGTTCCACTCCCAGCCGCCCAAAGCGTACAGACGATTCCAACTACGCGAATCGGGCAGTGGCCGACCATTGGATTGATGCTCGATGCCTAAGTTAATCAGCTTCAAACCCGATGGATTATCCGTACCCAAAGTAACGATGAGCTCAGGCGAGTAATTAGTTTCGCGAAATGGCGAGGAGTTGCGCGTATTCAAAATTTGCCAGTGCGATTGCTGGGTATATGCGCCCCACATACGGATGGTTTTCAGCCCGAACAAATTGATGTCGCGCTGCTCGCCGATGTCGGCTTTGACGCTGATTAAATACTTGGCTTCGACGTGGTCACTATCTATCGGCAGCAGCGTGCTATGCCCCGCCACGCCTGAACTCGGCAAGGCATTGGGTTTGTTACTGTCGCGCAGCAATAAGTAATTTTGCCGATATGGCTGCAAGCGTCCCAACTTGCTGTCGTCGTCATTATTTTCATCATCCAAATTCCACACGCGGGTCAGATAAGAACGCTCTAGATGTTGCGTTGTGTAGCTCGGCACGCGCACTGGTGCTGGCACAGCATCGTCATAACATTTGAGCCGCGCGCTGTCCTGTTGCGGAAATTTTTCTAGACAAGTGGGCAAGGTTTCCGCACTAGAAAAGTCGCTGCAAGGCATACACAGCAAGGCAATCAGGGCGCGCTTCATTTCAACCAACCTTTACGATAAAACCAAGCAAATGGAATGCTGATGGAAGCCAGCATCAAGCCCAACGCCATACCATAACCATTGAGCCAGTCCAGTTCGGGCATGTGCTTAAAGTTCATCCCGTAAATTGAGGCGATTAAAGTCGGCGGCAACAGTGCCACCGACGCGACCGAAAACAGCCGCACAATTTTGTTCTGATTGATATTGATAAACCCCACCGTGGCGTTCATCAAAAAGTTAATTTTGTCGAATAAAAATGTCGTGTGTCCATCCAAGGAATCTATGTCTTGCAAGGTCAAACGCGCTTCCTCGAGCTGCGCGTTACTCAATAATTTACTGCGCAGCAAAAACGACATGGCGCGCCGCGTGTCCATCAAATTGCGCCGTATCCGCCCATTCAAATGCTCGGCTTTCGCAATGGTCGCCAGCACCTCAGCAGCGGCTTTATCGTTCAAACTTTGCGCCAATACTTTGCTGCTGGTCGTGCCCAAATCGGCATACACCGTTTCCAGCGCGTCCGCCGAAAACTCCACATCCGAACCGTATAAATCAATCAGCACATCGAGGCTGTTATCGAGCAAATCGGGATGGCCGTGCGCGCGTTCGCGAAACTGCGTGAACACTGGCAAATCCACTTCATGCACGCTAAACAACACATTGTTTGCCAGCACAAAGGCGACGATGGCACTGGGTGTATCGGCATCCGTGCCCGACAAAAAATCCGAACGCAAATGTAGTTCGTGCTGCTCTTCATAAAAACGCGCACTGGCCTCGATGTCGCGCAAATGTTCAGCTTGCGGCAAAACCACGGCGAAATTTTCTAATACCCAAGCGCGCTCGGCAGCGGTGGGCGCGACAATGTCCAGCCAAATTGCGTGCTGCGGCGGGGAAGCTAAAGTTGTCAGCGGAATTAAGCGACCATCGCTTAAAGTGAAAAGATGAATCATCAGCAGCGTCCTAAATCAAGCTCGAAAAAAGCGCGCGATTATCCCACAGGCAAAAACGCTGCGAGTATTTAAGACGCGCCGCCCCGCAACGGTTAAAATCCGCGCCCTTTTTCACGTCATCAATAAAGCGCGTATGGCTATCCAATGGTTCCCAGGTCACATGAATTCGGCGCGCAACAAAGCCGCCGAAACGATGGAATTTACCGATGTCATCATCGAAGTGTTGGACGCGCGCGCGCCTGAGGCGAGTCGTAATCCGATGATTGAAGAGCTGCGTTTGCATCGTCAACGCCCGTGCTTAAAAATTCTCAACAAAGCCGATTTAGCGGATCCAATCGCAACGCAAGCGTGGCTGGCGTTTTACAACCAACAAACCAATGTTAAAGCGGTCGCCTTGAGTTGCAAAAATGCCAGCGACGCGGCACGCATTCCCAATCTGTGTCAGCCCTTAGCCCCCCATCGCGACGACAATCACAAGCCGTTGCGCTTGATGATTATGGGCATACCGAACGTGGGTAAATCGACGCTGATGAACACGCTGCTGAAACGTCGTGTGGCGAATGTCGGCGACGAACCTGCTGTGACTAAGTCGCAACAAAAACATAACTTCAATGGCCACATGATGCTCACCGATTCGCCCGGTTTGCTGTGGCCGAAAATCGAGAATCCTAACGATGGCTTGATGCTCGCGGCGATCCATGCGATTGGGCGCAACGCCACCATAGACGAAGAAGTGGCAGCGTTTTTAGGCGACATTTTGTTGGCGCGTTATCCCGCGCAACTCGCCGCGCGCTACAAAATTGCGCTGCATACGGCTGACGGTAGTCTGTTGGACGGCATAGCTTTGGTTGAAGCCATCGCCAAAAAGCGCGGCTGTTTGCTGAAAAGTAAAGGTCGTGCAGGCGAACTAGACATCGAAAAAGCCGCCATGATTTTGCTCACCGACTATCGCGGAGGCACGTTAGGACGCATTAGTTTAGAAACCCCAGAAACGCGCGCCACCATGATGCTCGAACCCGTCATCGAATTGCCCAATCTCCAAACTGAGCTTTAATCGGGCTTGCTGTACTATCTAGCCAGCAAGCCTCTCTCCCCTACTGCGTCACCTAAAAAATCAAAAGCCCTAAATTTTCAGGGTTTTTGATTTACATCAATATCCACTCATCTTTCCCGCCGTATGCTTCGTTCGTCCCTTGGCATTTTGCTAAGAGCGCATTTAGGAGAGTATGAAAATGAAAAAACAAGCATGGATGACAATGACTTTGCTCGCGACAACTTTATGTGCGAGTGCAGCACAGGCGGCAGCGGGCGATTATTTAGTGCGCGGTCGCGTGATTTCGGTGCAACCTGCCCGCCAATCAAACCACTTTAGAAGTCGATGTCACGCGCTTTTTAACCGATAACATCGCGCTGGAATTGATTGCCGCGACCACCAAACACGACGTGTTATTGAACGGAGCTAAGCTCGGCACAGTAGGCGTGCTGCCCCCGACTTTGACGGTGCAATACCACTTTATGCCTGACGCGACCATTCGTCCTTATGCTGGTGCAGGCTTGAACTACACGCGTTTTTACGGGGTGAATTTAGCACCTGGTATGGACGTTAGTAAAAACAGCGTAGGCGCGGCATTACAAGCGGGCGTGGACTTTCAAGTCAATAAAGATTTCTTCATCAACGTGGATGTGAAGAAAATTTTTATGAAAACCGATGTCAGCAGCAATGGCGCATACCTCACCACCTTGACCATCAACCCAGTGGTGATTGGTTTGGGCGTAGGCATGAAGTTCTAAGCATTTAAGCACGTTCAGGGAAATAAAAAATCGTGGCTAGACCACGATTTTTTATGCCTGCAAGTTAGCTCAAATAAGCCTTAC
>JBJORQ010000079.1:0-6555 GCA_046049345.1 Pseudomonadota bacterium
CGAACAGATGCTAAAGGAGTGTTGATGGAGACCGCGCCGCAGCTGGAAATGTTGATTTTTGATAGCAGTGCTTACACGCGCTCGCTGCTGTTGGAATGCTTGGCGCGCCTCGCTGAGTGTTCGCTCCATGCACATGAAGTGTGGGCGGAAAGACCACTGGAAAAGTTGCTCGTCAATGCCAGCGTGGTGGTGCTCAATCATCATGTCAATTTTTGCCAATCTCAATCGCGTGCTTGCCAGCCAAGCTGAGCTAATCCGGCGGTATGACGGCATGGTGATCAAGACCACAGGCGATGGACTATTAGCCGTTTTTGAAGGTGCGGCGCGTTGTCATTTGGCGTTGAAATGCGCCAGTGCCATTCAGCATTCAGACGAGGCAAAAAGCACCCCCGTGGGCATTGGCATCAGCGATGGTTTGGTGCTGACAGGCATCTTAGGCACAGCGCAAAATTTTCATTTTGATGTCATCGGCGCGCATGTTCACCTCGCTGCGCGCTTGTGTAGCAAAGCCGCCGCAGGCGAAATTTTAGCGACGCAAGATGTCGCAACTAAGGCGCGTTTTGACTTTGATTCGCGCCCTGTGCAAGACGAATTAACCGTACGCGGGTTTAGCGAAGCCGTGCCCTGCATTCATATAAAAGTTTAAGGAAAATCAGCATGAATACTCAATTTAGCGACCCACAACTCAGCCATATCATCGACCAATCTTTGATTTATCAATGCGCCTGTCCTGCCCAAGTTGCCAAGCATTTAATTGGCCTGCGCGAGTTATACGAGTACCAGCAAAACTGCATCAATCAAACTGACACCGACAAAGCCGTGCATCAACGCATTGCGGCGGACACGCGGCGCGCACATGCCGCGCTAGAAGAATGTTTGTCTGAGGTTTTATGTTTAGAAGAGTGGGATATGGCGACTTTAACCATGCCAGCTAGTCTGCAAAAAACACCGCGTAATTTTTAATTTCACTAGGAGCTTTCCATGTTAGTTCGTCTGATTTATGCCAGTTATTCCACCACTAATTTGAACGCGCAAGACATCACGCAAATTTTGCAAACTTCGCAAAAAAACAACAGCGTGAAAAAAATTGGTGGGGTGTTGTTTTATTCTGATCGCTACTTTTTGCAATGCTTAGAAGGTGAGCGTCATGCGGTGAATGAAACCTATTTGCGCATCGCCGCCGATCCGCGTCACGCCAAGTGCGTGATGATTGATTACAACGCAATTGCGTCGCGTTTGTTCCCGCGTTGGGCGATGGAACACGCCAACTTTTTTGGCGGTTTAGATAACGAGTTGGTCATTAAGTACAGCGAGATGGGCGTGTTCCAACCATTCCAATTTACGCCGCAACAAGCCAATGCTTTCTTAACGGAGGTGGCAGAAATCGGCGCGAATCTAGATAGCACCATGCAGCGGCACGCTTCGATTTCGATGAGCAAAAATTAAGAAACTGAAATCTTGTCGCAATGCCTAGTAGGACTAAATTTCGATGTGCTGAATCTAAATCGCCATCTGTTCCTTATAGAAATACACGCTTGCTGATTACAACTTTATAAAGGACTTCAATATGAAAAACTGGCTGCTGATTTCTGCTCTGCTACTAGTCACGGTTAACGCCCATGCCGCTGCTAACTGCCCTGCTGTGTTGAATGTGCAACTGAAAAATCTCAACGACGAAGCTGCGAATTTATGCGATTACGCTGGGCAAGTGGTGCTGGTAGTGAATACCGCCAGCTATTGCGGCTTTACTTCTCAGTACAAGGGTTTGGAAGCCTTGTATCGTAAATATCAAGGGCGTGGTTTTACGATTTTAGGGTTTCCTTCCAATGATTTTGGTCAGCAAGAACCCGGCAGCAATAAAGAAATTGCCAAATTTTGTAAGCTCACTTATGGCGTGGAATTTCCCATGTTCGAGAAAGCCAGCATCGTCACTGCCAAGCCCAGCGCGCCTTACCCCGCTTTGATTAAAGCCACGGGGCAGTCGCCGCAATGGAATTTCCATAAGTATTTAATCAGTCGTGACGGCAAAAAAATCAGCTCGTATGCCAGCGATGTCAAACCCGATGCCGACGCATTTGTGGCGGACTTAGAAAAATTGTTAGCGCAATGAGCGAGTCTGATTTCCCCTGCACCCCTTTGAATAAAAAAATCATGTCCTATAAAAAACAACGCATCGCCGTGGTCGGTTCGGGCATCGCAGGTCTGTCTGCGGCTTGGTTATTGAGCCAACATTTTGAGGTGACTTTGTATGAAGCCGAGACGCGCTTAGGTGGGCACAGCAACACCGTGGACGTAACCATCGACGGCATAAAGGTGGCGGCGGACACGGGATTTTTAGTTTGCAACGATCGTACTTATCACAATTTACTGTCGCTATTTCGCCACTTAAAAGTCGAGCTGGTGGCGAGTGAAATGTCCTTTAGCGTGCAAATCGAGCGTGAAAATTTGGCGTGGGCGGGTGCATCACTCGGCACTTTATTTGGTGATAAGAAAAACTTATTGCGTCCAAAATTCTGGCGCATGGTGCGCGACGTGCTGCGCTTTAATCGTGCCGCCCCCGCTTTTTTGGATGCGCAAGATGCCAGCCTGACGGTGGGCGAATATCTGCAACAACAAGGCTATAGCGAGGTGTTTGCGCAATGGTATTTGTTGCCGATGGCAGCGGCGATTTGGTCGTGTCCCACCGCTACCGTATTGGATTTTCCCGCGCTCACCTTGATCCTTTTTTTCAAACAGCATGGCCTGTTGCAAGTGAGTAATCGTCCGCAATGGATGACAGTGAAAAATGGCTCGCGCACCTATGTAGAAAAACTGCGTCAAGGCATTACGCGCATTCAGTCGGGCGACCCTGTGCAGCAAATTATCCGTGATGCAACGGGTGTGATGCTGCTGAGTAAATCGGGTGCGGCGCAGTTTGACCAAGTGGTGCTTGCGTGTCATAGCGATCAAGCGTTGGCGATGTTGAATGATGCCAGTGCGGCTGAAATTGCCGTGTTGAGCGCGATTCAATACCAGCCCAATCGAGCCGTGTTGCACACCGATGCGAGTGTGTTGCCTAAGCAAAAACCCATGTGGTCGGCGTGGAATTTTCATACGCAATTAACTGATAAATCCAGCCAAGCGGTAGCGGTGAGTTATCTGCTCAACAAGCTGCAACCCTTGCCTATCAAGACTCCGCTGTTAGTCACACTCAATCCTACCGACGAGATTGCGGCTGAATATGTGTTGGCGGACATCGCCTATGCGCATCCGCTGTTGGATAGCGCGGCGATTGCTGCACAAGCTAAATTGCCCGCGCTGCAAGGTGTCAACCGCACTTGGTTTTGTGGTGCGTGGACGGGCTATGGCTTCCATGAAGATGGGCTGAAATCCGCGCTGAATGTGGCTGCAGCCTTTGGTGTGTCACCACCTTGGCACACGCCCAAACAATGAACGCGCCGCGCCTTTATGTCGGAAACGTGATGCACCAGCGGCTCAGTCCGCGCTCGCATCGCTTTAGTTATGCGCATTATTTTTTACGCATTCCGCTGAGTAATTTAGACGCACTAAAAGTGCCGTTTTTTTCATTAGAGCGATTTAATTTATTCAGCTTTTATCGCTGCGACCACGGCGCGCGCGACGGTTCGGATTTGGCAAGCTGGGCGCGTGGCGTGTTGCTGGAAAACGGCATTACGGCAGCGGATGGCGAGATTTATTTACACACTTTGCCGCGCATGTTGGGCTACGTTTTTAATCCGGTGAGCTTTTGGTTTTGCCACGATAAAGCCGATGCCGTGCGCGCGATTGTGTGTGAGGTGAACAACACTTTTGGCGAGCGGCATCTTTATTTATTGGCGCACGCCGACCAGTCACCCATCCAAGAAAATCAAGAATTGTGCTGCCAGAAAATTTTTCATGTCTCGCCGTTTATGGCAACTGAAGGCAGTTATCGCTTTAGCTTTCAGTGGCGTGAGCAAGCAGTTTTTTGTATCAATCATTACGCGCCCGATGACACCTTGTTACTCACAACCTCCTTAGTGGGCAAGCCTGGGACGTATAGCAGCCGCGCCTTAATCAAATTATTTTTGCGCCACTTTTGGCTCACTTTAGCGGTAATGCTGCGCATCCATTTACAAGCCTTTGCCCTGTGGCGCAAAGGCTTAAAGTTTTTCTCTAAACCTGCGCCACCCACTCAGGAGTTGTCTAAATGAATACCGATAATTCGAGCTTGATCCGCACCACAAGCGCGCCGCGCCCGACGCAAGTTTTTGTCGCGCTGCTGCAAAAAATTCGCCATGGCGCGCTGCACCTCACCTTGCCCGACGGCACGCAGCAACACTTCGGTGATGCGCACACAGGTGTGCAAGCGCGCTTGCATTTGCATGATGATAGAGTCTGCGAAGCCTTGCTGGCACGGGGCGACATCGGTTTTGGTGAAACCTATATGGAAGGCTGGTGGAGCTCGCCCGACATTGCTGCGCTGATACAAATCGCGGTGCAAAATCGCGCCGAGTTTTCCTCGTTGTTAGGTGGCAACGCGCTGCGCGTGGGGTGGTATCGCATCAAACATTTGTTGCGCCGCAATACTCGTGCGGGCAGTCGCAAAAACATTTTGGCGCACTACGATTTGGGCAACGCCTTTTATGCGCATTGGTTGGACGGCAGCATGACGTATTCGGCTGCGTTATTTGCGGGCGATTACACGCAAACTTTGCAGCAAGCGCAAAGCCAGAAATATAGCCGCATCGCCAATCAAATAGGCTTGCAAAGCGGTGCGAAAGTGTTGGAAATTGGCTGCGGCTGGGGCGGTTTTGCTGAAGCTGCAATAGGGCGTTATGGCGCGACTGTGGATGGCGTAACGCTCTCGCCTAGCCAGCTACATTTTGCCCAAGCACGTCTGAAAAAATTGCATCTGCATGAGCGCGCCAACTTGTCGCTGACCGACTATCGCGACGTGCGTGGGCATTACGATTTCATCGTGTCGATAGAGATGTTTGAGGCGGTCGGTGAAGCGTATTGGCCGACTTATTTTGCCGCGCTAAAACGCTTGTTAAAGCCAGAAGGCAAAGCGATGGTGCAGACCATTACCATCGCTGATGCGCAGTTTGCCAGCTACCGCAAAGGCACCGATTTCATCCAGCAATATATTTTCCCCGGCGGCATGTTGCCTTCCTTAGCAAAGTTTACTGAACTGGCAAATGCGGCGGGATTACGCGTGGTCGATGCGCATCCGTTTGGCGCGGATTACGCACACACCTTGCGCCATTGGCGCGCTGAATTTGAAGCGCGTTGGCATGACATCGCGCCGTTAGGTTTTGATGAGAAATTCCGTCGCTTATGGCATTTTTATTTGGCCTATTGCGAGGGCGGCTTCGATGCGGGCGCGACGAATGTTTATCAAATTCAACTAGAACACATCGAAAATTAGCATGTCACTCAATCAAAAAATAACTAACTGGAATGGCAAAGTCGTTTGGATTAGCGGCGCAAGCACAGGCATTGGATTTAGCTTGGCAGCACAACTTTTGCAGAGCGGCGCGACGGTGATTTTGACTGCGCGTCAGGTCGATAATTTGGCGGCTTTATGTGCGCGTTATCCGCGCGCGCAAGCCTTGCGCTGCGATATTTACGAGGCAGAACAGCTAGCGACCACGCTGCAAAAAATCCTCGTACGACATCAACGCCTCGACTTATTTATTGCTAATGCGGGTGTGTATCACGAGATGCGCGCGAGTGCTTTTGATGGCGAAAAAGCGCGGCAAATGTTGGACATTAACGTGAGCGGCACGATTGCGTCAGTCGCAGCAGTGGTGCCGCAACTTATCCAACAAGGGCGAGGTGGTATCGCGGTGGTGGCAAGCGTGGCGGGCTATGGCGGCTTACCCAACGCGTTGATTTATGGTGCAAGTAAAGCCGCGTTGATTAACTTTAGCGAGACCTTGTATCTGGATTTATCACCGCACGGCATTAACGTCACGCTCATCAATCCCGGCTTTGTGGCGACGCGTTTAACCGCGCAAAATAACTTTGCCATGCCCGCGCTGTTGACCAGCGAACAAGCTGCGCAAAAAATTATCGCGGGATTTGCGCGTGGCGATTTTGAGATTCATTTTCCCAAGCGATTCACGCTCTGGCTCAAGCTGCTCAAACTGTTGCCCTATCGTGCGTATTTTTATTTAGTGAAACGAGCCACGCGATGAAAAACCGCTGCGAAAATTTAGTCGCCTACTTTGAAAAATTGCAGCCACACGACGTGACGCGCATGGCAGATTTTTATGCCGACGATGCGTATTTTTGTGACCCGTTTAATGAGGTGAATACGCTTGCCGAGATACAAAAAATCTTCCGCGATATGTTCGTCAAATTGCAGCAGCCACGTTTCAAAATTCTCAAGACTTATCGAACTGAAGAGGGTGCGGTACTGGTGTGGGAGTTTAGTTTTCAGGTGAAGTTTTTCCGCCTTCACGACTATGTTATTCACGGCAACTCGGTGCTGAAATTTGATGCGCAAGGCAAAGTTAATTACCACCGCGATTATTGGGATTCGAGTGCTGAGCTGTACGCAAAATTGCCACT
>JBJORQ010000080.1:0-6383 GCA_046049345.1 Pseudomonadota bacterium
GTGTAAATACCATGTCGTGTTGAAACGCTGTGCCATCCAATAATTGCACGCTCACCGTGTCGCCTGTTTTCATGCCAGTGTTCGCGGCGGGGATGACTAGTAAGCCATCCGCCTTCGCCATAGACAGGGACACGCCGCTGCTTTGCGTGCCGGTGGATGTCGCGTTGTAACCGTGTTCATCTTGCGCCAGCGTCACGCGGATAAATTCAGTGCGTCCCGCTTTGTGCTTAACGTCATGCGTTAAACGCGCCGTGAGTACTCTTCTATGCAAGCGCGTGTGACCCATCATTTTTCGCAATGCAGGCGCGACGAATTCCTCAAAACACACCATGCTGGAAACCGGATTGCCCGGCAATCCAAATACCAAAGATTTGTCTGTCATACCAAACGCCAGCGGATGTCCTGGCTTCATGCTGACGCGCCAAAACAACATTTTCACCCCCAGATTTTCCAGCGTAGGACGCACATGGTCATGCACGCCGACCGAGCTGCCGCCGGACACTAGCAACACATCAAAATACAAGCCGCGCTGCAAATATTCCGCAAGCTCCGCTGGGTCGTCGCGCGCGATGCCGAGCAGCGAGGGCATGATGCCTAGCGACTGAACTTGCGCCATCAGCGCGTAACTATTTGAGTTGGGGATTTTGTTCGGATCGACGGGATCATTCATATCTTCCAGCTCGTCACCCGTCGATAAAATAGCCACACGCGGACGACGATACACTTGCATTTCGGCGCACTTCACCGATGCCAAAATACCCACCACACCGGGCGTGATTTCCGTACCCGCGCACAACACGATTTCACCATTGCGCATATTTTCGCCAAGCAAACGAATGTCGTTTCCGACCTTCACTGCCGTGTTGATTTGAACTAAATTTTCCCCTACCGCTTGCGTATCTTCCACGCGCAATACCGCATCCGCACCTTGCGG
This sequence comes from Pseudomonadota bacterium, assembly GCA_046049345.1. Taxonomy (GTDB): domain Bacteria; phylum Pseudomonadota; class Gammaproteobacteria; order Burkholderiales; family Gallionellaceae; genus Gallionella. Next base: position 935 of record JBJORQ010000080.1, read on the forward strand.
CACAGGCGCGCCCGTCATAATCCGCGCGCATTGCCCCGCTAGTATTTTCTTAGTCGGCATGTCGCCCGCTTTGATGTCTTCGATAATCGTCAGCGTCACTGGCACGCTAGTTAAATCGGCACTGCACAGCGCGTAACCATCCATCGCCGACACGTCATACGGCGGCTGGTCGCGATTGGCAATCACGTCCTGCGCCAGTACGCGACCCAGCGCGTGTTCCAGTCGAATGGCCTCAATTTCTAAACATCTCACCGACTGCAATACAGTTTTTAGCGCGTCGGTTACAGAGCGATCTTTCATGTTCAGATTCCAGTGCTTGATTGTTTGAGCGGAGATTTGTAGCGAAGGAAAGCCACAATTATTCACCAGTATTTGGGATATTTCGCGGCGCGTGTGGCGTTGAGATATATCAGTGCGATTAGCACCAAAATGATTGCGCCGAATAAAGTTGGATAGAGCAAAAATCCCCATGCAGGTTTAGTTAAAAACACGATAACGGGATTCGAGCCAGCGGGTGGATGCACAGTGCGCGCGAGCATCATCAGCGCGATGGCAGTGCCGACGGCCAATGCCAGCGACCAGCTATGCGCGCCAAAAATTGCGAGAATTGCCAGCCCGACAAAGCTGCTTAAAACGTGTCCGACAATCACGTTGCGCGGTTGCGAAAACGGCACGTCGGGAAAGCCGAATAACAACACGCAAGATGCGCCGAACGAACCCAAAATGAGCGTGACCGAAAGTGAGTCGGCGAGCAAGGCGACGCTGGCGATGGCGATACATCCGCCTAACCATGCCAGCGCGATTTGTTGGTTCGCCGCACGCGGCGGCAAGGCCGCACCGTCGCCTTTTAGTTTTTGTAAAAATGTCAGCATGATTTAATCCATGCCCTGTGCCACAAGTAAATCTTGCGGCGTATCTAAATCAAAAAAGCTACGCAACAAAGGATCGCTTTTTAGCAGTTCGCCTTCATCCACATAGCTAACCATCATGCCCTTGAGCGCACCGACTAAACTCTTTTGCCCCAAGGCCAAATGGGCACGCAACAGCACCAAGCTCCGCCTTGAATAAAATCCCGCGAGCGGCTGCAAGTGTCCCGCCACCACGGCAATCACGGCATGCTGCGTCGCACGTTTCAATGCCAACTTCTCAACCAAAGCAGGCGACACAAACGGCATGTCACAGCCGACCACAAAAGCCCAGTTGGTTTGCATCGCTGCCAAACTCGCAATCAAAGCAACTAGCGGCCCGCCATTGCTATCGCGGTCTAAAACTTGAGGTAAGTGAATTTCCGGGCGAGGCTCGCGCACACTGACTATCGTTGCGGCAAACAAAGGCTGCATGGTGGCAATCACGCTCTGTATTAAGGGCTGCTGCTTAAATGACAACATCGCCTTGTCCTGTCCCATGCGCCGCGAATCGCCGCCCGCTAGGATGATGGCGGTGCAGTCAGCAATCATGCAGCCGCTCCGCCAAATTGGGATTGCGCGATAAATTGGGCAATGCCTGCCATATCGTCCAGCGCGAAACATGGCAAACGCCAGTCTGAATCGGCAACATCCGTCACCCGCGCGACTACCCCTTGCTGCGCCGTGCAGCGTGGCTGGGGCTGACACGCCCGCCGCAGCACTTCGATCTTGACGCAGCGTGCAAGCGAAAAACCTTCGAGCAACACCACATCCATCTCCGCGAAATAACGCTGTGCTAATTGCGAGGGATTATTTTCCAGTGGCGTGTTCGCAACTAACTGCATCCCGCTAGCACTCAGCAACAGCGTCGCTTCTGCACCCGCCTGCTGATGTCGCCAGCTATCGGTATGCGGCACATCCAAAGCGAGGGCGTGATGACTATGCTTCATCGTTGCGACGCGCAAACCTTGTGCCTTTAGCACAAGCAACAGACGTTCGATTAGCGTGGTTTTCCCCGCTCCTGAATGTCCCACGATGGCGATGATATTAGGCTTCATGGATGATTAGTGACCCACGCATCGCCTTGCGGTGTGCACTCTTTCTTCCAGATTGGTACACGTTGTTTGAGTTCATCTATCAGCCACTCGCACGCATGCAAAGCGGGCGCGCGATGACAGGCTCCCGTGGCAATCAAAACAATTTGCTCGCCCGCCGCGATGCTGCCGATGCGATGCACGATGCGTGCCTCCAGCAAAGCAAATTTCGCAATCGCTTCCAAGCGTAACTCCTGCATCGCCGCCAATGCCATGTTGCCGTAGGCCTCAAAGCTGATTTCACTCACCTCGCGCCCCTCGGAAAAATCTCGCGCACAGCCGATAAAGGTGGCAATGCCGCCCATCCGTTTAGAACTAGCGCGCAAGGTCAGTAACTCTTGCTCGACCGAAAAATCGGCTAATTGGATGCGCACGTTTTTCATTCCCTATCCCCCTGAAAATTTCGCCATAAAGGCAATTTCATCTTGGTCGTTCAAGCACGTCGTCATATCGCGCATTTGCACTTGGTTGAGCGCGATAAAGCAGACGATTTCAAATGCGCTGGGGTAACGACTTTGCAATTGCGTCACGATGTCCTGCAAGCTCATACCCGTCTGAAATGCCATCGCCATAGACGCGCAACCGACCCGCTCCACCACCGGGCCAAAAAATAATATTTTTAACATGGCGCAGGCTCCGTTGCGCGTTGCCACACACCCGTTTTTCCACCGCGTTTTTCTTCCAGTTGGATAAGTTCGATACGCATGCCTTTATCCATCGCCTTGCACATGTCATACACCGTAAGCAAAGCGGTGCTGACCGCACACAAAGCCTCCATTTCCACCCCTGTTTGTCCGACACAGCGAACCGTAGCGAACACCGCCAAACCCACACAACCTTGCGCATCTTCTTGCGCGATTTCGCTGAAAACTATTTCCACCCCAGTCAGCGGCAAGCTGTGGCACATTGGAATTAAATCTGCCGTGCGCTTCGCTGCCATTACCGCCGCCACATCCGCAACCGTCAGCACATCGCCTTTCGCCACTTTGCCCGCTTGAATGCGCTGCATGGTGGCGGGCTGCATACGCAACACGCCGCTGGCAATCGCGACACGCTGGGTGATAGATTTTTCCGACACATCCACCATGCGTGCGCGACCTGACGCAGAAAAATGATTGAGTTCACTCATGCTTTATCCCCCTATCGCAATCATCGAACGTTGATGCCCGCTGCTCTCAAAACGGTATGCGCCAATCTGTTGCTTGCTCGCCGCTGCATTGCGTATCAGCGTCGTCAGCTCGGTATCGCTATAGCCCACACGCAAAGCACTGCGCAAATCGACTTCGTTATCGGCAGGCAAGCACGGACGTAATTTGCCGTCGGACATTAAACGCAAGCGGTTGCAGCCTTCGCAAAAACGATTCGACATCGGCTCAATAAATCCCACTCGCCCGCTACCGTTACGGAGATTCAGATAGCGTGCGGCGGACGAACCCAATCGCTCCCAACTGTCCGCATCCACGCGCTCAAGCACAGCGGCTTGCGCCAGCAATTCGCTCATCGGGTAATAGTGTTGCTGCCAATCCATGCCCTCACGCATCGGCATCAATTCAATAAAGCGCAATTCCAGATGCTCGCGAATACTAAAGTCGATGAGCTCGCCCGCTTCCATATCGTTAATGCCGCGCAGCAACACGGCGTTCAAACGTATTGGCGTGAGTCCCGCATCTTGTGCGGCATGAATACCGCGCAACACTTCATGTAAATGTCCACCCGTGAGGCGATTAAATTTTTGCGCATCCAGCGTATCCAAGCTGATATTGACGCGCTGTAAACCGGCATCGCGTAACGGTTGCGCCAGTTCGCCCAACAAAGTCGCATTGGTACTCATCGCCAATTCGCGTATGCCGGGCACCGCTGCGATACGCGCCACTAACTCGACGATGCCCTTACGCACTAACGGTTCACCCCCGGTTAAACGAATTTTTTCTACGCCTAAACCCGCTGCGATACGCACTACTTTTTCGATTTCCTCAAAAGTGAGCAAATGCTGGCGCGGCGTGCTGTGCATATCATCAGCAGCAGGACGGCAATAATCGCAACGTAGATTGCAACGATCCACCACCGAGATGCGCAGATAGCCGATCTGCCGCCCGATCCCATCGGTAACGGGTGCGGGCGTGGCATGACGTTGAAAATTAAGCGGGTAAACATTCATCAATGACGCTCCAATAAACGGCGAATTTCAGGTACGCACGAACCACAACCCGTGCCCGCTTTTAAGCACGCGCCAACCGCTTCGACACTGCTCAAGCCCTGCGCCTTAATCGTATTCAAAATAGTTTTTTCACCCACGCTGTGACACGCGCAAACGATGCGCCCCGTATCCGCCACCGCGCCCTTGGGGGGACGCGCGGAGAGCAGCCCTGCCAATTCCACAGGGGACAGTTGCGGCTGGTTGAACAAACTGCTCAGCCATTCGCGTTCAGGCAGCCGCTGGTCTGGCGCGATAAAAAATACCGCCGCCAAATGACCGTCTTGCCAAGCTGCTGCGCGATAACGACCCATCGCAGCATCGCGGTATTCCGTCCATGTCGCGCTCTGAGTCGGCGTTGCTTGCACCCAGTCACGCCAATTTTCAGGCAGCGTTTCACCCGCAATTTCGTGCCGCCAATAACCCGCCCCACGCGACACGGCGCAGTAACTGGCGGCCGCAAATTCCAGCCGTTCACGGCTTAACACAAAGCCTTGCCAAGCGGCTTGATAGGGCTGCACGTTTACAGGCGTGTGTTTGGATTCGGGCTGTCCAGAAATAGGATCGGTAATCGGGGCGACCAGCGCGTCCACGCGCGCCGCTTTGGCAAACATATCGTTCCAGTGCATCGGCACAAAGACCGAGCCGGGACGCTGATCTGCACTGACTTGCACGCGTGCCAACATCGTGCCGTGACGACTACTCAAACGCGCTAACGCGCCCTCTTGTAATTGATAAAGTTGCGCATCAGCGGGCTGGATTTGGACAAAGCTCTCGAACACCTGCGCATTCAAACGCGGCACTTTGCCGGTGCGCGTCATGGTGTGCCATTGATCACGGATACGCCCAGTATTTAACACCAGCGGAAACGCTTCATCACTTGCAACTGCTGGGAGTCGCGGTGCAACCGCCACCATGCGCGCACGACCACTCGGCGTATAAAACTTGCCCTCACTAAACAAGCGCACCGTACCGTTAGGAGCAGCGCGATTGATTGGCCATTGCACGGGTTGCAGCGCGTCGTATTCGGCATCATTTAATTCAGCCAATCCGCCAATATCAAAGGCGCGTGTCCCAGTGTTCTCAAAGGCCGACAGCCGCGCGTGTTCGCTAAAAATCTGCGCGGCATTGCGGTAAGCAAACGCCTCGGCAAAGCCCATGCGCTGCGCGACTTGCGAAATAATCCACCAGTCAGGTTTCGCTTCACCAGCGGCGGGTAATAAAGCACGCTGCCGCGAAATGCGCCGCTCCGAATT
>JBJORQ010000081.1:0-7015 GCA_046049345.1 Pseudomonadota bacterium
ATGCCGCGCATCTCGCCGAGTTCGTCAAAGCCAACATCAACCGCCTAGCAAAAGACGTGGACGACAACTACGCCTACCTCGCCGACACGGGTGTGAATTTAAGATTGGCGCAAGAACGCTGGCCGAAAGTGCAGTTTTACGCCACGCGCGAACATGGGCAGCAACTAGGTTAATTTTTACAACGTATCGAAAAGGGAATCGCGATGGGCGCACAGTGGAAAGCACGACACAAAGAAATCGCAGCGAACGCTAAGGGGAAAATCTTCGGCAAGCTGTCCAAAGAAATCATGGTCGCGGCCAAGGGCGGCGCGGATCCCGATTCCAATTCGCGTTTGCGCTTGGTAGTCGAACAGGCGAAAAAAGTGTCCATGCCTAAAGAAACGTTAGAGCGTGCCATCAAAAAAGGCGCGGGATTATTGGACGGCGGCGCAACGCTGGAACGCTTGATTTACGAGGGCTTCGCGCCGCACAAAGTGCCGGTCATCGTTGAATGCCTGACCGACAACGTGAACCGCACCTATCCCAATATCCGCGTGTTATTTCGCAAAGGACAACTCGGCGCATCGGGTTCGGTGGCGTGGGATTTTGACCATGTCGGAATGGTCGAGGCCACACCGAATGGCAAAGACAGCGATGCCGAAGTCGCTGCGATTGAGGCGGGCGCGCAAGATTTTGAACCGAGTGAAGAAGGCGCGACGCTGTTCATCACCGACCTCACCGACCTCGATGCCGTGTGCAAAGCACTACCTAATTTTGGCTTTACCGTCACCTCCGCACAAATCGGTTATCGCCCCAAAAACGCCGTCACGCTAAACGATGAGCAACGCGCCGAAGTGGAAGAATTTTTGGAAGCGATAGATGGCGACGACGATGTGACAAACATCGCTCAACTTTAATTACGGTCGGCATTTGTACAAGGAAAATACGCGGCTACCTAAAGCAGTGGATTCGCCTTTCACCACGGTATCCGCGCCTGCATCAACAGCATCATTGCGCGCGAATTGATATAAGTTTTCTTCCACTTCAGCGGCATCGCGCACGATGAAGCCCATTTTTGCCATAACAGTCACGGTGTTTTTACTGATGAGTTTACAGCTCGCTACTTGAATGACTTCGGCGAGCGAGACGCGTTCTGCGCCAGCTTGTACGCCTATCATTTTGCTGGCGCAGCCTGTCAGGTTAAGCAGTAATACAGCAGCGGCAGTTGCCAATAGTGGGCTAGAAATTTTCATTGCAGTTCCGTTCAGAATGATTGAGGGCGGCGAATATACTGGATTGCAGTTGTGCTGCGCAATGTGTTGATGGGCACAATAATTTTTTATTTATAATGCACTATATTTTGCACAAAACTTCGTGCTGAGAAACCAAGGAGCCAACATGAGTATTTCAATACATGATGTAGTTGCATTTTCTCAGGCTCGTGCGAATTTCTCTGAGTTGGCGGAGCAAGTTAAGGCAGGCGCAGAAAAAATAATCACGAAGAACGGTGAAAGCTACGTCGCTTTAATTGATTCGGAGCGTCTTGATTACTATCACCGTTTAGAGCGCGAGCGCATTCATCTGTTGTTGATTGATGAGGCAAGCAAAGGTTTGGATGACATTGCTGCTGGGCGAGTGAAGGATGCGCGCCAGTTGATTCAGCGACTCAAACGTCAACGCGACGCATAATTTATATGGCAATGAAAAAATTTAGCGTCAAATACAGCGCAAATTTTGAGCACAATTTAGCCACCTTATACGAGTTTTTAAGTCTGGCGAATGCTGCATTTGCTTATGACCAGTTGCTTGATGAACTCGCTGACAGCGTGATTCCCAATCTGGAAAATTTCCCCGCCATAGGACGTTCATTTTTGGCTAGACCCGTTGGCTCTGTTGAGGTGTCGAATGCTTTGGGGAAGTTAAAAAACAAATTGGCTGGTAGCGAATTACGCGAGTATTTGTTCGGTGACTATCTGGTTTTATATGCGCAAAATAACGTACAGATTTATTTGTTAGCAATTAAACATCACCGCCAATTGTCGTTCGACTTTCCTGCTTTGTGGGCTATCCATTGAACAAAACGCTTCCCCTGCCTCGTGACGTAATTCTCGGCGTTAGCTTCGCATTGCTTGCTGCTGTGGGGTTTTCGGCTAAGGCGATTCTGGTCAAGTTGGCGTATCTAGAGCACGTCGATGCGATTACTTTATTGGCGTTGCGCATGGCGTTTGCCGTGCCGTTTTTTGTCGCGATGGCGTGGTGGGTGCGTCGCCAGCCCGCCGCGCCGTTGAGTACGCGTGATCGCGGGCTGATTGTGGCACTCGGATTGATAGGCTACTACCTATCGAGCTTGCTCGATTTTATGGGCTTGCAATACATCTCGGCGGGGCTGGAACGGCTGATTTTATTTCTCTATCCAACCATGACCGTGTTGCTTACCGCCTTCGTTTATAAGCGCGCTATTGGCGATAAAGTCATGCTGGCTATGGCATTGAGTTATGCGGGCATTGCCTTGGTGTTTCTCCACGATGTTAGTTGGCAAGCTGGCGGCAGCGTGCTGTTGGGCGCGAGTTTGGTGTTCGCCAGCACGTTGTCGTATTCGGTATATTTAGTCGGCGTGGGTCACGCGATTGCGCGCATCGGCACAACGCGTTTCACCGCTTACGCGATGTTGGTGGCGAGTGCGGCGAGCCTGTTGCAATTCGTCATCATGCGTCCGATGAGCGCGTTAAATTTGCCCTTGCGCGTCTATGAATTGTCGCTAGCGATGGCGATTTTTTCAACTGTGTTACCGGTATTTTTCTTGTCCTACGCGATACGCTGCATCGGCTCAGGCAGCGCGTCGCTGATTGGCTCTATAGGCCCCGTCAGCACCATTTACATGGCGTATTTATTCTTGAACGAAAGCATGTCATGGCTGCAAATCGCAGGCTCATCACTGGTGTTATGCGGTGTGATTATCGTCAGCGTGACCAGCAAAAAATCAACGTAGTTATTTCTTGCGTAACGGCGTGAGCAGCTCCGACAGCCCGTTGTGATCCAGCTCTTGCATCAACGCTAACAACTGCCCAATTTCGCCTTTTGGAAAACCTTTGTTGGCAAACCAATTCAAATATCGCCCCGGTAAATCGGCAATTAAATGCCCCTGATATTTGCCGAACGGCATGGTGGTAGTGACGAGTTTTTCTAAGTGTTGCGTGTTCATTTTTTCGCCTTAGCCGTCGCTGCCCATTGCGCCGAGAGTACCCGTTCAGGGCGCGCTGCGGCGAGTCTGACGAGGTAAGCACAATTGGCTTTGTGGATGGTGATGCCGTGATTGCCGGTGATGTACGCCGCGATGGTGTCTTGCGCTGCGGGCTTGCAGCACAAGGCATTTTTGGTCAGCAAATTGTTCACGCCGCCCACACTAATTTGCGCGGCAGCGATGCGCTGACTCGCCACTTTTGCCACGGGTGCCGCGATGATAATTTTGTGTGGGAACGCACTTTGCAAGGCGCGCGCCACCGCCCGTGTAGTCAGCGTGCTACGCCCTAAAGCGGCGAGCAAGTCATCCAGTTTGTTGTAGCCCAATTGCTGTGCCAGCTTATCTTGATTGAGCTCGGTCACGCCCCAGTGTTGCAACTCTTTATCCAACAGCGCGCGCCCTTGCGCGATGCTGTCAGAAATGGTTTGCGCGTTAAACCAAGCGCGTACTTTGGCGCGCCCGCCCGTGCTTTGCAAAAAGCCGAGTTGCGGATTGAGCCAATCGCGACTGGGCGCGCCATGTTTAATAGTCAGAATTTCGACGCGCTGACCGTTGTGCAATTTGGTATTGAGCGGCGCGATATTGCCGTTGATTTTTGCGCCGCGCGTGCGGTGTCCTAAATCGGTATGCAAGCGATAGGCGAAGTCCACAGGCGTGGCGTTGGCGGGCAAATCAATCACTTTTCCTTGCGGCGTGAACACATAAACTTGCTCGCCAAAACTAGCATTTTTGAACTGGCTATCGGGCTGTTTTACCAGCTCGGACTTCCACTCCAAAATCTGCCGCAGCCACACAATTTGTTGATCAAATTGACTGTCAGCTTGCTTGCCTTCTTTGTAACGCCAATGCGCCGCCACACCCAGCTCGGAAGTTTGGTGCATCTCGTGCGTGCGAATTTGTACCTCGATAGGCAAACCGCGCGCGCCAATCACGGCGGTGTGTATCGAGCGATAGTTATTGCTTTTAGGGCGCGCAATGTAGTCGTCGAACTCGCTCGCGAGGGGTGTCCACAAGGCTTGCACCGCGCCTAGCGCGGCATAACAATCGGACACGCTATCGACCAAAATGCGCACCGCGCGCACGTCGTACAGTTGCTCAAAAGCCAAGCCTTTGCGCTGCATTTTGTTGAGGATGCTATAGATGTGTTTGGGGCGACCGGTAACTTCCGCGACGATATGCGCCTCGTGCAATTTGCTTTGTAAGGTGGCAATAAAATCATGGATGTATTGCTCGCGCTCGCCGCGCTTTTCTGCCAACAAGCGCGCCACTTTTTGGTACGCGGCGGGCTGCAAATAGCGCACCGCTAAATCTTCCAACTCCCACTTGATTTGCCACACGCCCAGCCGATTCGCCAGCGGCGCAAAAATGCTGTGCGTCTCATGCGCGATGCGCTGTTGCTGCATCGCAGTCGCGCCTGATAAATGCCGCAAAGTGTCAGTGCGCAACGCCAATTTAATCAGTACCACGCGGATATCCTCGACCATAGCCAACACCATCTTGCGCAGATTTTCCAACTGCACTGCATCCGCCATCGGTGCGCCCGTTTCACTAAACACCGCAAGCTGCTCCATGCGCGCCAAGCCTTGCAGCAAAAGGCATACCGCGCTACCAAACTCAGCTTCGACGCGCTCGCTCCAGTCGGGCAAGCAGCTCGGTACACTATGCAAAATCGCCGCTATGAGCGTGTCCGCATCCATTTTTAAGCCATGCAAAATGCTCGCCGCACCGAGGGCGTGATGCAGCACCGACTCGCCTGTCAGCTCGATTTGGTCAGCATACAAAGGACGCGCAAACGTAATCGCGCGCGCCATTGCTGCTATCTCGATAGGCGTAAAAACACCGCCGAATTGGCTGAGCCAAATGGCGGTGTCGGGGTGCTTAATTGCGGGTGAATGTTGAGCTGAAACCATGCCGCATTATTGCATCACTCGCTTAAATTTTGCGTAAACAAAAAAGCCAAAATGTGCAGCCGCCGATTGGATGCTATTGCGGAATGAGCTGCGGGGTCGTCCTCCTCGTTGATATAGCGAGGGAAACGGCTTGATGGATGCGAGTTTTCTGCAATTTTGTTTATCCTAATTCACCATGATTTACCTTTAGCGGGCTGGTGCTTTGCGGTAAGCTACGCGCCTTTTTGAATCCCGAGAGAACCCGCACAATGGCACAAGGTCAATATGTAATGTCGATGCTCCGCGTGAGCAAAATCGTCCCTCCTAAACGTCAAATCATCAAAGACATTTCCCTGAGTTTTTTCCCCGGCGCGAAAATTGGTTTGCTCGGTCTGAACGGTTCGGGTAAATCTACCGTGCTGCGCATCATGGCGAACGTGGATAAGGAATACGACGGCGAAGTACAGCACATGCCGAATATGAAAATCGGTTATCTGGAACAAGAGCCAGTGCTAGACCCCGCAAAAACGGTGCGTCAAGAAGTGGAGTCCGCGCTCGGCGAAGTGATGCAAGCGCAACAAAAACTCGACGAAGTGTATGCCGCGTATGCCGAGGAAGATGCCGATTTTGACGCGCTCGCCGCCGAGCAAGCGCGCTTGGAAAATATCATCGCAGCCTCAGGTTCGGATGCCGAACATCAAATGGAAATCGCCGCCGACGCGCTACGTTTGCCGGACTGGGACGCGCTGATTAAAAATTTATCGGGCGGTGAAAAACGCCGCGTTGCCTTGTGCAAATTGTTGTTGGAAAAACCCGACATGCTGTTGCTCGATGAGCCGACCAACCATCTGGATGCCGAGTCCGTCGAATGGCTGGAACAATTTCTGGTGCGCTTTCCTGGCACGGTGGTGGCGGTCACGCATGATAGATATTTTCTCGACAATGCCGCCGAATGGATTTTGGAATTAGATCGCGGTCACGGCATTCCGTGGAAGGGCAATTACTCCAGTTGGCTGGATCAAAAAGGCGCGCGTTTAGCGCAAGAAAATAAACAAGTCGATGCGCATCAAAAAGCGATGAAGCAAGAGTTGGAATGGGTGCGCCAAAATCCTAAAGGTAGGCAGGCGAAATCCAAGGCGCGTATCGCGCGCTTTGAAGAATTGAATTCGCAAGAGCATCAGGCGCGTAATGAAACGCAGGAGATTTTTATTCCCGTCGGCGAACGTCTGGGTAACGAAGTCATCGAGTTTGAAAACGTCAGCAAAGCCTATGGCGACCGTCTGCTGATAGACAACCTCAGCTTCAAAATTCCACCCGGCGCAATTGTCGGCATCATCGGTCCAAACGGCGCGGGTAAATCCACGCTGTTCCGCATGATTACTGGCAAAGAACAACCTGATACCGGCACAGTAAAAATCGGTCAGACCGTCAAAATTGCCCACGTCGATCAAGCACGCGATTCGCTCGACAACAGCAAAACCGTGTTTGAAGCCATCTCAGGCGGCAACGAAATTTTGACCGTCGGTAAGTACGAAACCCCTGCGCGTGCCTACATCGGACGTTTCAATTTCAAAGGCGCGGATCAAGGCAAAATCGTCGGACAATTATCTGGCGGTGAACGCGGTCGTCTGCACTTAGCGCAAACACTTATCTCCGGCGGCAACGTGCTGATGCTGGATGAACCAACCAACGATTTGGACGTGGAAACTCTACGTGCTTTGGAAGATGCCTTGCTAGAGTTCGCTGGCTGCGTCGCCGTCATCTCCCATGATCGTTGGTTCTTAGACCGTATCGCCACGCATATTTTGGCGTGCGAAGGCGATTCAAAATGGACATTCTTCGACGGCAACTATCAAGAATACGAAGCGGATAAAAAGAAGCGTTTAGGTGAAGAAGGCGCGAAACC
>JBJORQ010000082.1:0-9665 GCA_046049345.1 Pseudomonadota bacterium
ATAGTGAGGTGCATCATCAAATGCAAAAACGGATTGGTTGCACCCGATTCAGGCGTGTAATCCTTGTCTAAATGGGCTTCAGGTTGAGCGAGTAGCGCGTGATATTCAGGATGCTTCTCGATGAGCTGCGCGGTTAAATCTTCTAACGGCGTGAGCAACGCCCCCGCCACGCGCTTGCGCCAAGTTTCAAATAAAAAATTGCGTGCTTCGTCACGAGAGGGATTGAACATGTGGGTGACTCCAAATTATTGATAACGGCTGATAGCGAAATCGCTGCACCGCCTTGGCTACCAGCTAGTCGCTACCCGCTACCAGCCCTTTAGCTTTGTATTCGCACAAATCCGCAATCAGGCATTCACCACATTTCGGTTTGCGTGCTTGGCAAACGTAGCGGCCATGCAAAATCAGCCAGTGATGCGCATCGAGTAGAAATTCTTTCGGAATGACTTTGAGCAACTTTAATTCCACTGCCAACACGTCTTTGCCAGGAGCTAAATTGATGCGATTGGCAAGGCGAAAAATATGCGTATCGACTGCCATAGTGGGCTGCCCAAACGCGGTGTTCAAAATCACATTGGCGGTCTTACGTCCTACGCCGGGTAAGGCTTCCAACGCTATACGCGTCTGTGGCACTTCGCCTTGATGATGTTGCAATAACAACGCGCAAGTCTGTATCACATGCTTTGCTTTGGTTTTATACAAGCCGATACGTTGTATAAATTCACGCAGTTTTTCTTCGCCTAAATCCAGCAGTGTTTGCGGCGTATTCGCAACGGGAAAAAGTTGCCGCGTAGCGAGATTGACGCTGATGTCGGTGGCTTGCGCGGACAACATCACGGCTATCAATAACTCAAACGGTGAGGCGTATTCCAGCTCGGTTTTCGGATGCGGATTTTGTGCGCGTAAGCGAGTAAAAATTTCGTGACGTTTTGCTTTATTCATTTTTTTCCGCAGATTACGCAGATTTACACAGATTAAAAAACAACAGAAAGAAGATTTTTTAGTTTTATGGCTTTAGATTTAATCGGCGTGAATCTGCGTCATCTGCGGACAGTTGGACTGGGGGTTAATGCGCAACAGGCAGTGCCGCGATGCGCTGTTTGTCATTTTCTGCTGCGCGCAGAGTCATGTAGTTTTTGCCTGCAATCAGCAAGCCCAGCACGATAAAAGCACCAGGCGGCAGGATGGCTAACAGGAAGCCGTGGTAGTCCGACACCACGGTTATCACCATCGCTTTGGCGTTCGCGCCTAACACCATGTCGATGCCTGACAGCAGTGTGCCGTGTCCAAAAATTTCGCGGATGCCACCCAATACCGCCAGCACTGCCGTCAAGCCTAAGCCCATCGCTAAGCCATCTATGGCGGATTCAAAGGTTGGCTGTTTCGAGGCGAAGGCTTCGATGCGCGCCAGCACAATGCAGTTGGTGGTAATCAGTGGAATGAAAATTCCCAGCACCAAATACAGCGGATGCACAAAGGCATTCATGGCGAATTGAATCGCGGTGACCAACACCGCGATGATGAGAATAAACACGGGAATGCGCGCTTCATTCGGCACGGCAGCGCGTATCGGTGAAATGGTTGCGCCTGAAATCGCCATCACCAGCGTGGTCGCCAAGCCTAGGCTCACCGCATTCACCACCGAGCTACTCACCGCCAAAATCGGACACAGACCGAGCAGTTGCACCACGCCGGTGTTTTGTTTCCACAAGCCGTTATAAAAAATATCCTTCATGTCTTGATAAGTCATTTTTTATCTCCTGATTGCACTGTAGTTGCCGCAAATAATTCATCGCGATGTTGCGCAAAATACTGCAAGGCGTGATGCGTGGCTTTGACCACCGCGCGCGGCGTGATGGTCGCACCCGCCATGTAATCAAATTGCCCGCCGTCTTTTTTTACCTGCCAGTCGGCAGCGTTATTGGGCGTAAGTGATTTGCCTGAAAAGCCTGTAATCCATTGGCTTTTGAGGATGTCGATGTAGTCGCCTAAGCCCGGCGTTTCTTTGTGTTCCACCACGCGCACGCCGCCTAATGTGCCGTCGGCTTTAATCGCGATGATGAGGCTGATGCGGCCGCTGTAACCATCGGGTGCAATGGCTTCTAACACCACGGCGGCGGGCTGATTTTGCAGGCGCGCGCGATAGGCGGTGGTGCTGGTTTTTGTGCCTAACAAACTATCGGCAGGGAGGCTTTGCGTGTCCGCCACAATGTCGTTATCAAAGCTGGCGGCGGGGATGAGTTGTTGGATGAGTTTGAGCTTTTCTTGTTGCTCACTTTGCTCGATGCGCTCTTTGGTTTGCAAATACGTAATCGCCAAAATCGAGGTGCCGATGACGGTGAAAAACAGCACGTTGAGCGCGGTATGCGCAGCGGCTTTTGCTAGTGTGCGCCTCATGCTTGTTGATCCTTTTTGCCGAATACTTTGGGCTGCGTATAAGCATCAATCAGCGGCACGCAAATGTTCATCAGCAGCACCGCGAACGCCATGCCGTCAGGGAATGCGCCGAACACCCGAATTAAATAGGTCAGCAACGCCGCGCCTGCGGCAAAAATCAGTTTGCCTTTGTGTGTGGTCGGACTGGAAATCGGGTCGGTCAAAATAAAGAACGCACCCAACATCGCTGCGCCAGAAAACCAATGAAATAGAGGCTGTACATAGTGGGTCGGGTCAGCTAGATGAAACGCAGCTGCGATTAAAAACAGCGTGCCCAAATAGGCGACAGGCAAGTGCCAAGAAATAATCCGCGTCGCCAATAAATACAAACCGCCGAGCAAAAATCCGATTGCCACCATCTCGCTGCCATGTCCCGCCAAGCTGCCAAAAATCGGCTGAGTGAGAATCTCGCTGACAGGATGCGCGAGATGTAATTGTGTCTTCAGCGTGTCTAGCGGCGTAGCCATGCTCACCGCGTCCAGCTTGATGCCGTCAGGTAGCGCGCCCGCAAACATGTAGTGCAATTGCTGCATAAAACTCAGCTCGGCAGCTCCCATATTCAAGGGCGCAATCCAGTGCGTCATCTGTACGGGGAACGACACAATCAGTACCGCGTAAGCAATCATCGCGGGATTAAACGGGTTGTTGCCCAAGCCGCCGTACAGATGTTTGGCAATCGCAATCGCGAACGCGGTGCCGACCACCACCAGCCACCAAGGAGCGAGTGGCGGGATTGACAAGGCGATGAGCCATGCTGTGAGCAGCGCGCTGTTGTCTTTTAAGAACGGCATGACGGGACGATTACGCAATTTCAACATCGCCGCTTCGACCGCTAGCGCAGTGATACTCGCCAGCGTAATCGACACCAAAATCGCCGCGCCGAAATACCACACATAAATTGCGATGCCCGGAATCAACGCCAAAATGACCTTGAGCATGATGGCGGAGACGCTGTCGGACTTGCTGATAAACGGTGAAAAAAATGCGCTCATGGATTATTCCTTAGGTGCTTCAACATCGGTCGCCGCTAACTCGTGAATGCGCGCGCGGCGGGCTTCGATGTCGGCGATTTCTGCTTGTTGTTGCGGCGTGAGTTGCTCGGTATTTTTCGGTTTGGCAGCCGCCGCTTGCTGTTGCGCATTGGCAATTGCGGCTTGAATTTTGGCTTGTGCGTCGTCTTGTGGCGCACTCACTTCGGTGGCGGTGACAGGCTGCGCAGCAGCAACTTTAGCTGCCTCAATTTTGGCTGCGGCTGCGGCTTTTTCTTTTGCCGCGAGCTTTTCGGCTTTCTCAGTTTTTTCCCGCTCGGTGCGATATTCACGGAATTCAAATCGTTCACGCGCCGCATCCGCCGCATTCTTGTCGGTTTCCCGAGCCCAAATTTCGCTCTTGGCAAAACGGTAATACTGAACCAAGGGAATGCTGCTAGGGCAAACGTAGCTGCACGCGCCGCACTCGATGCAGTCGAATAAATTAAATTCTTGCGCCTTGCCGAAATCTTTAGCTTTAGCAAACCAGTACAAATCTTGCGGCTGCAATTCGGCGGGACACACGTCGGCGCAGCGCGTGCAACGGATGCACGGCATGGCGGGCGGCGCGGGGGGGAATAATTTAGGCGAAGACGCAATGATGCAGTTCGCCGCTTTGACGATAGACACATCTGAATTGGGCAGCGGCAAGCCCATCATCGGCCCGCCCATAATGCTGCTATCGGTGTCGGGCAAGGCGTGCGCAAAGTTCAGCAAATCGCACACAGGTGTGCCTATCAGCACTTCTAAATTTTGTGCATTTTTGACATTGCCCGTGACGGTGACGATGCGCGCCACTAGTGGCTCGCCGAATTGCAGGGCGCGATAAATACTTTGCGCGGTGGCGACGTTAAAACATTGCACGCCTTTGTCGGTCGAGCGCACGCCAGCGGCGACTTCGATGCCCGTCAACACGCGGATCAGTTGCTTCGCGCCGCCGCCCGGATAAAGCGTCGGCACACTGACAACTTGAATGTTGTCCGCACTTGCGCGTGCTGCGACTTGCATGGCGAGGATGGCTTCGGGTTTGTTGTCTTCGATGCCGATTAAAATTTCTTCTGCTGCCAATGCCCAGCGCATGATTTCCGCGCCTTTGATAATTTCTTCGGCGCGTTCGCGCATCAGCATGTCGTCGCAAGTGATATAGGGCTCGCATTCCGCGCCGTTAATCACCAGCGTTTTAATCGCATGTTTGCCGATGCGTAATTTCAAATCGCTAGGAAACACCGCGCCGCCTAAGCCGACTACGCCCGCCATACGCAACACTTTGCGTACTTGTTCTGGATTCGCGCTGCGGTAGTCGGTGGTTTCACGTGCTATCCATTCATCTTTGCCATCGGGAATCAGCGTCGCGCATAAGTCAGGCAAGCCCGATGCATGAGCCACCACTTGCATACCAATTTCCGAAATTGTGCCTGAGGTGCTGGCGTGGATTGCGCTGGAAATGCCGTCTTCGGGCAAGCCGATAAGCTGACCTTTCAATACATGGTCGCCCACTTGAACTAAGGGTTTGGCGATGTTGCCGACGTGTTGATGAAAGGGAATCACCAGCTTGGCGGGCATGGGCAAGCGCGCAATCGGCGTGCGAGTAGATTCGGCTTTATGGGTGGGCGGATGAACGCCGCCGTGAAATTTGTGCAGAGTTTTCATTAAGCGGGCGTCAGTGCGTAAACGGGATATTTCCATTTCCAGTTGGTAATTTTTTCTTCTATCACCACCATGCTGATGCAATCGACGGGGCAGGGCGCGAGACACAATTCGCAGCCGGTACATTCGGCTTGCACGATGGTGTGCATCTGTTTTGCTGCGCCGACAATTGCGTCAACAGGGCAAGCTTGAATGCACAAGGTGCAGCCGATGCAGGTGTTTTCGTCGATGAACGCGAGGGATTTTGGCTTAGGCGCGTTGGTGTCACCGCCGAACGGAATGAACTCTTTATTGAGTAACTCGGCGAGTTTGCGGATGCCTTCTTCGCCCCCAGGCGGGCAGCGATTGATGTCGGCTTCATCCGCCGCAAGTGCCGTGGCATAAGGCATACAGCCGGGGAATCCGCATTGTCCGCATTGCGTCTGCGGCAAAATCGCATCAATTTTATCGACCAGCGGATTGCCTTCGACGCGGAATTTAATCGCCGCAAAACCCAACACCGCCCCGAGCAAAATCGCGATGCCAGACATGACTAATAACGCACTTAACATCACTTAACCAATCCCGAAAAGCCCATAAAAGCCAAGCTCATCAAGCCCGCCGTGACCATCGCAATCGCCGAGCCTTTGAAGATGCCAGGAACATCCGCGCCGTCTAAGCGTTCGCGGATGCCCGCGAATAACACCATCACCAGCGTGAAGCCGAGCGCGCTGCCGAAGCCGAACCACAAGGCTTTGAGCAGGGTGTATTGCAATTCGTTTTGCGCGATGAGCAGCGGCACGCCCAACACCGCGCAGTTGGTGGTAATCAGCGGCAAGTAAATGCCCAACACTTGATACAGCACGGGGCTGGCTTTTTTGATGTACATCTCGGTGAATTGCACGATGCCCGCGATGACCACGATAAACGACAACGTGGACAAATACGTCAGCTCAAACGGCACGAGTAAAAAGTGGTAAATCAGATAGCTCGCGCCCGATGCCAGCGTCAGCACGAACGCGGTTGCCGCGCCCATGCCGATTGCCGCTTCGAGTTTTTTCGACACGCCCATAAACGGGCAAAGACCGAGGCCTATCAGGATGATTAGATATTCAGACATTATTTTGCCCAAGAAAATAGGCGCGGATTATCCCCTGATTCATATTCCGTATCAATGCGAAGCTCAGCATATTGATATAACTTTTGGTTGTGATGACTTTGACCTGAATGAACGCTTTAAGCCATCGCCGCTAACGCCGCATTTAAGGTGGCACTCGGACGCATTGCGGCTGAGGTTTTGGCAAAATCAGGATGGTAGTAGCCGCGCATATCGACGGCTTTACCTTGCGCGGCGATGAGTTCGGCATTGATTTTGGCCTCGTTGTCAGTAAGCGTTTTAGCCAGTTGGGTAAAGCGCGCTTGGATGGTTAGATCAGTCGTTTGCGCTGCCAAGGCTTGTGCCCAATACAAGGCTAAGTAGAAATGGCTGCCGCGATTGTCGAGTTCACCGACTTTACGGGCAGGCGATTTGTTGTTGTCCAAAATTTTACCCACGGCAATATCGAGGCTGTCGGCTAACACTTGCGCGGCAGGGTTGTGGAAGGTGTGCGCGAGATGTTCCAGCGATACGCCTAACGCCAAAAATTCGCCCAAAGAATCCCAGCGCAAATAGCCTTCTTGTTGGAACTGTTGCACATGCTTAGGTGCAGAACCGCCTGCGCCTGTTTCAAACATGCCGCCGCCATTCATCAGCGGCACGATGGACAACATTTTCGCGCTGGTGCCGAGTTCCAAAATTGGGAATAAATCAGTGAGGTAATCGCGCATCACATTGCCTGTCACTGAGATGGTGTCCAAACCTGCGCGGATGCGTTGGATAGACAGTTTGATAGCGGCTTCGGGCGACAAAATTTGGATGTCCAAACCCTGCGTGTCGTGGTCTTTTAAGTAGCGCTGCACTTTTTGAATCAGCTCGGCATCGTGTGTGCGCGCTGCGTCTAACCAGAAAATCGCAGGAGTGTTACTCAAGCGCGCACGCGTCACGGCGAGCTTGACCCAATCTTGAATCGGCGCGTCTTTGGCTTGGCACATGCGGAAAATATCGCCCGCTGCGACGGCTTGTTGCATCACGACTTTGCCCGCTGCATCCAAGACTCGTACCGTGCCGTTTGCTGCGATTTGGAAAGTTTTGTCATGCGAGCCGTATTCTTCGGCTTGTTGCGCCATCAACCCCACGTTCGGTACCGAGCCCATGGTTTTCGGGTCGAACGCGCCATGCGCTTTGCAATCGTCGATGACGATTTGATAAATGCGCGCGTAACAACGATCGGGAATCATCGCGAGCGTGTCGTGCAGCTTGCCGTCCACGCCCCACATTTTCCCTGAATCGCGAATCATCGCGGGCATCGACGCATCAACGATGATGTCGGAGGGCACATGTAAATTGGTAATACCTTTATCGGTATTGACCATCGCCAATTCGGGGCGCGTTAAATAAGTCGCTTGAATATCGGCCTCAATTTCAGCGCGTTGCGCGTCGGGTAAAGTGGCGATTTTGGCGTACAAATCGCCCAGCCCATTGTTGACGTTTACGCCTAATTGTTTAATCACCGCCGCGTGTTTAGCGAACACGTCTTTGAAATAAACCGTCACCGCGTGACCAAACATAATCGGGTCGGAGACTTTCATCATGGTGGCTTTGAGGTGCAGCGACAGCAACACATTTTGGGCTTTTGCCGCGTGCATTTGCGCTTCATAAAAATCGCGCAACGCCGCCACGCTCATCACATTGGTGTCGATTACTTCGCCCGTTAACACCGCCGTTTTTTCTTTCAAGATGCTCACTGTGCCATCTTGTGCCAGCAGTTCGATGCGTACTGTTCCTGCGTCTTTAATCGTTACTGATTGTTCGCTGCCGTAAAAATCGTGCGCGTTCATGTGCGCGACTTGGGTTTTAGAATCAGCCGCCCATGCGCCCATTTTGTGGGGATTGTTTTGCGCATATTTTTTTACCGACAGGGCGGCACGGCGATCGGAATTGCCTTCGCGCAACACTGGGTTCACCGCGCTGCCCAGCACTTTGCTGTAACGCGCTTTGATGGCTTTTTCTGCATCGCTCTGTGCGTCGTCGGGATAATTCGGCACGTCAAAACCTTGCGCTTGCAGCTCTTTAATCGCCGCTTTGAGTTGCGGCGGTGTAGCGCTGACATTGGGCAATTTGATGATATTGGCCTCGGCTTGCAAAGTCAGCGCGCCCAATTCGCTCAAGGCATCCGCGACTTTTTGCGCGTCGGTTAAATTTTCAGGAAAGTTTGCCAAAATGCGTCCCGCCAGCGAAATATCGCGAGTCTCAACGCTGATTCCCGCCGCCTTAGTAAATGCTTGCACGATGGGCAGCAAAGAATAAGTTGCCAGCGCGGGAGCTTCGTCAACCATGGTGTAAATAATTTTATGCGTGCTCATGTTGTCCTCTTTTAATTTTTTGTAGGAGCTAGATAAATCGAGCTCCTACAATCATGTTTCAACGCTCAATGAATCAAGCGCGCTAAAATGCCCGCTAAAAATAATACTGAAAAATAATGGAGTGGTGCGATGGGAAATATTCTGCTGTTCAACAAACCGTTCGGCGTGGTCTGCCAATTCAGTCGCGATGGCTTACATCCGACGCTTGCCGATTATATCGCGCTTCCCGACTTTTATCCCGCAGGACGCTTAGACACCGACAGCGAAGGCTTGCTGGTATTGACCGACGACGGCATGTTGCAACATCGCATCACCGACCCGAAACACAAATTAGCGAAAATTTATTGGGTGCAAGTGGAAGGGCTGGCGAGCGCCGCAGCTTTAGCAAAATTACGCGCAGGCGTGTTACTTAAAGACGGCATGACTTTGCCCGCTGAGGCCGAAACAATCTTTGAACCTGCGCAACTTTGGCCACGCAATCCGCCGATACGCGAACGCAAAGCGATACCGACCAGTTGGTTGGCAATCACAATACGCGAAGGCAAAAATCGCCAAGTGCGGCGCATGACGGCGGCGGTCGGGCTGCCAACTTTGCGCTTGATACGCTACGCGATAGGCGAGTGGACGTTGGACGATTTAGAGCTGGGCACGTGGCGTAAACCATGAGTCGTGTTTGACAAAAATTGAGTCGCCTTTTACTTTGGCGACCGTTAAAAATCTTGAGGGCGATACGATGAAAAATTTAGGCGTGATGTTGATGTTGGCAATGACGAGCTGGGCTACGACGAGTGTGGCGGCGGATGCGCCAGTGTTGTTGAATAAACATTTAGCAAAGCTGATTGGCACATGGACTAGCTCTGAAGGCGAGGTGACTTTTAATACCAACAACACTTTGGTTTATAAAGGTCACAAAAGTTTTTTTGCGATTGCGCAAGGTACGATACAAATCAGCAAGAAAAAAACCACGCAGTTGTTGCCCTATCGTTTTACTGATGGTCAGCTAATCATTACTGACGCGGGACATGCGACGACGTACGCGCGCGTTGCATCCTTGCCCTCTCCTTAAAAATTTAGTCGCACATAAAAAAATCCCCGCACCAGCGGGGATTTTTT
>JBJORQ010000083.1:0-6849 GCA_046049345.1 Pseudomonadota bacterium
TCGAGGAGGTCACTTTGTACGATGGGCGTCTTGAAGATGCGGCAGAGGAGCTTTTTGATGACTGTTACGCACACGAGATACCGGAGAACCTGCGCAATTACATCGACTATAAGGCTTTCGCTCGTGACTGCGAGCTTGGAGGTGACATGTGTGAGTTTAATTACAATGGCGCGACTTACACTTGCACCAATTCAAGCGGAATCTGAATGTTGGCGGGCATAGACAGCCCGTCTATTGACCGAAAGGAAAAAATATTTCCTGACCGAGTTTGTAAAACGGTCAGGAAACGGTCAGACTGAAGCTGTTATTTTTGATTTTTTCGGGTTATCTGCAATTGACTACAATTGCGACAACCAATTGATATGGCGGAGAAGGGGGGATTCGAACCCCCGTTGGGATATTATCCCAAACACGCTTTCCAGGCGTGCGACTTAAGCCACTCATCCACCTCTCCGAAGGGCGCGTTTTCTGCAAACCTTTCTGTGCCAAAATCGTTAATTTTTATGCTGTTTTTATAAGAAACGATCCAGTAACTTTCGACTTGATTTATCTAGTTGTTCTACATCCGCCACTAAATATGAAATGCCTAGCCCGTCAGTAATGAGCAGGCTGTTGTTGCTTAAGCGACGAATGTGTTCCTCACTTGTGAGGGTCAGTTCTGTGTCGCCACGGTCGCTGGTTATCGTCCAAGTGCTAGGGGTGGCGTAGCTGCTCACCGCTAGGATGCGGGAAATTTTGGGCATGAATTCGCGCTGTGCGAGTTCGTTGTTGATTAAGTCGCGATTCACTTCCGATAACTCTTGCAAGTTGGCTATCCACGCCAATTCGTGACTGTCCACGCCGAGTAATGAAACGCCTTCGTCGGGGGCGGAAATCGGATAGGCGCGCACCACCATATTGACTGAATGTGTGTTGTTATTCGCATCGGTGACCAGCAAAATTCCCGCTGCATCACGACTCAAATTCCAGGCTAAATTCAGGGCGTTCATGCGAGCACCTCGTTGCTGTTTGCTGCGTGTAAATCGGGATTCGCGTTGCGCGCTTGCGCCATGTACAAACGGTAATACGCGCCTTGTGTTGCCATCAGTTCATCGTGGTTGCCGACTTCCACGACTTCGCCTCTATCCAGCACCACCAAACGATTAGCTTTGTGCAGCGTGGATAAACGATGTGCGATGGCGATGGTGGTGCGTCCATGCACGAGATTGTCCAAGGCTTTTTGGATTTCTTTTTCGGTCTCGGTATCGACCGAGGCGGTGGCTTCATCGAGTATCAAAATGCGTGGGTCGATAAGCAAAGCGCGGGCGATGGAAATGCGCTGACGCTCGCCGCCGGACAAGCCGTGACCGCGTTCGCCGACCAATGAATCATAGCCGTGCGACAAGCGCAAAATAAATTCATGCGCATGAGCGGCGCGCGCGGCGGCAACAATTTCAGCGCGTGTGGCGTGCGGTTTTCCATAAGCGATGTTCTCGGCTATTGAGCCGAAAAACAAGAACGGTTCTTGCAACACTAGCCCGATATTGCTGCGATATTCCGCAATCGGTAATTGCCGAATATTCACGCCGTCTATGCTGATCGAGCCTTCCGATACATCGTAAAAACGGCACATCAAATTCACCAGCGTACTTTTTCCTGAGCCGCTATGTCCCACCAGCCCTATCATTTCGCCGGGCGCGATATTCAGGTTCAAGCCTTTAATCACGCTGCGATTACCGTAGCGAAAACCCGCGTCGCGTATGTCAATACGCCCCGCGACTTTTTCCAAATGCACGGGATTGATCGGCTCAGGCACGCTGGAGACATGATCCAAAATATCGAAGATACGCTTGGTGCCAGAGGCGGCTTTTTGCGTGACGGAAACGATGCGGCTCATCGAATCCAAGCGCGTATAAAAGCGGCTGATGTAAGCGAGAAATGCGGTCAGCACACCGACCGTGATTTGGTCGCGCGACACCAGCCAAATGCCGAACGCCCACACCACCAACAGCCCGATTTCAGTGAGCAACGTGACACTGGGCGAAAACAGCGACCAGATTTTATTGATGTGATCGTTGACCAAAAGATTGTGCTGATTGGCCTCGCGAAAACGGCTCGCTTCGCGGTCTTCTTGCGCGAAGGCTTTGACCACGCGGATGCCGGGGATGGTGTCCGCTAAAACATTGCTGACTTGCGACCAGACGCGGTCGATTTTTTCAAAGCCGGTGCGCAGTTTGTCGCGCACGATATGGATCATCCAAGCGATGATGGGCAGCGGCAATAAAGTGACGACGGCGAGCCAAGGATTGATAGAAATTAAAATCGCGGCGGTCATCAAAATCATCAGCACGTCGGTGGCAAAATCCAATAGATGTAGCGATAAAAATACGCAGATGCGATCTGATTCTGAACCGATGCGCGACATTAAATCGCCTGTGCGTTTTCCGCCGAAATATTCCAGTGAAAGTTTAAGCAGATGCTCGTAAGTTTCAGTGCGTAAATCCGCGCCGATTCGTTCTGAAACCAAAGCTAAAATATACGTTTTTGCCCAGCCCAAGCCCCATGCCAATAAGGCGGATGCGAACAGTCCGCCCAATAACCAGCTGACTGTGACGGTGTCGATAGGCGCGCCGTTTTGGTAGGGAATCAGCACCTTGTCCATCAGCGGCATGGTTAAATATGGCGGCACTAAAGTCGCGGCGGTAGATGCCAGCATCAGCAAAAATCCGCTCAATAATTGCCAGCGGTACGGACGCGCAAATCGCCATAATTTGAATAGCGTCCACGTTGAGGGCGCGACCTCAATATCGTTGTCGCATTGCGGGCATTGTTCATGGACTAGCGTTGCGCCACATTTTTCGCACTGCGTGCCGCTGGTGATTGCAACCGGTGTGCCAGTCAAAAAGCAGTCCAGTTGTTGCTCAAATTGTTTAATGAATGCGCTAGCGGCGGCATCGACACTCAAGGTGTAACGCCAGCGTGCGAGTGTCACAGCCCCGTCGGTCAGCGTGAGCGTGCCGACTCCGGCATGGTCGTGTTGTTTGAGCGTCAGCCCGCTGCGATAAGCAAATTCGCTGACTTCGCCTTGTTCGCTGAGGCTGATTAAGCCTTGCGCGGTAAGTAACAGCAGGTTTTTTTGGAAGTGTAAGGCGGCACTTAAATTGATTTCTAAGTTGGCTAGAATTTCGGTGGACTGACGCAAATGTTGTGGCAGCAGGGTTTGCCAAGGTTCGGCAAGGGGCGTGGCGAGAGCGGTAGAGGATAAATTCACGATAGACACACGGTGCGAGAAAAGTCGGATTTTACATGCCCTCTGGTAAACTAAAACGATTACTCGCGCGTTAACCGCCAGTCGCAATCACACAACGCCCTCTACGTTTCCCTACCTTCGGATAAATGATGCAATTTCTCAATATCTTACCGCTGCGCGGTCCTAACATTTGGACGTATCGTCCCGTCTTAGAAGTTTGGCTAGACATCGGCGATTTGGAAGATTCTCCTTCCAATACCATCCCTGGTTTTTATGAACGGCTCACTGCTTTTTTGCCCGAACTGATTGAGCATCGTTGTGGTATCGGTGAACGCGGCGGCTTTTTGCTGCGCCTCAAAGAAGGCACTTGGCCGGGACATATTCTCGAACACGTCACCATCGAATTACAAAATCAGGCAGGGATGCAAAGCGGTTTTGGTAAAGCGCGCAGCACGCATGTGCGCGGCGTTTACAAAGTGGTGGTGCGTTCGCGCAATGAGCAGGTCAGCCGTGCCGCTTTGCATGCCGCGCGCGAACTGGTGTTGGCGGCGATGCAAGATAGGCCGTTTGATGTAATGAGCACGGTGGCAACCTTGCGCGATATGGTCGATGACTTATGCATCGGACCTTCAACGGGCTGCATCGTGGATGCGGCGACTGAGCGTGGCATTCCTTCCATACGTTTGAACGAAGGCAATCTGGTACAGCTCGGACACGGCGCGCGTCAGCACCGTATTTGGACAGCCGAGACCGATCAAACTTCGGCGATTGCCGAGACGATTTCGCGCGATAAAGATTTAACCAAAAGTCTGCTCAGTGCGTGCGGTGTGCCTGTGCCTGAAGGCCGCGTGGTGGACAGTCCTGCTGATGCGTGGGAGGCGGCTGAAGACATCGGTTTGCCAGTGGTGGTCAAGCCTTCTGATGGCAATCACGGGCGCGGTGTATCGACGGAATTGATGACGCAAGCGGAAGTGGAAACCGCCTACCACTTGGCCGATGCCGAGGGCAGTGAAGTTATTGTTGAGCGTTATGTGCGCGGCAATGAACATCGTTTGCTGGTGGTGGGCGGCAAGTTGGCGGCGGCGGCGCGTGGTGAGCAAGCGTGGGTGACGTGTGATGGAAAATTGACCATCAGCGAGTTAATCGACGCGCAATTAAATTCCGATCCGCGTCGCGGCGAGGCGGAAGAATTTCCGCTGGATATTATTCATTTGCCCAGTAATGCGGTGATACGCGCGGACGTGGAACGCCAAGGTTATAACGCGGATTCGATTCCTGCTGCGGACAAAAAAGTTTTAATCGTGCGCAATGGCAACGTAGCGAATGACGTGACCGATGAAGTGCATCCTGACATTGCTGCGATGGCAGAACTGGCGGCGCGCATTATTGGTCTGGACATCGCGGGCGTGGATTTGGTCGCGGAAGATATTTCTAAACCTTTGCATAAACAAGATGCTGCCATTGTCGAAATCAATGCGGGGCCCGGTTTATTGATGCACTTAAAACCCGCCACCGGTCAGCCACGTCCGGTCGGAAAAGCCATCGTCGCTAGTCTGTTCAAAGCTGAAGATAACGGGCGTATTCCTATCGTTGGCATTTGCGGTACGGCAGGTAAAACTCAAGTTGCGCAACTGGTGGCGAGCTTGTTACGTTTGTCTGGGCAGCACATCGGTTTAGCGTGCAGCGCGGGCTTGTCGTTCGATAATCGCGTGTTGGATACGCGTGATTGCGCGACCTGGACGGCGGCGCAAAAAGTTTTGCTTAATCGCAATGTTGAAGCAGCGGTCATTGAAAACAGCATCGCAACTATTCTCAATGAGGGCTTGGGTTACGACCGTTGTCAGGTGGGCGTGATTACCAATTTAGATCCCGCGCAACATCTGGGCGAGTGTTATATCGAAACGCCTGAGCAAGTCTGCAATGTGTTGCGTACGCAAGTCGATGTGGTGCTGGAAAACGGCGTGGCGGTGCTGAATGCGGACGACGTATTGGTCGCCGACATGGCTCAGTATTGTGATGGCGAAGTGCTGTTGTTTGCGCAAGACATGCAAGTGCTGCAAGCTCATAGACAGCAAGGCGGACGGGCTATCGCTATTCGCGATGGCGAGTTGCTTTTGTGTACGGGTGAGAGCGAAAAAGTGCTGCTGAAATTGAGTGATATTCCCTGCTTAGACAGCGACAAAAATCCGCAAGCCATCGTGAATATTCTGGCGGCGATAGGTGTGGCGTGGGCATTGCATCTCACTCCCTCGTTGATACGCGCAGGCTTAAAAACTTTCATCGCGCCTCCCCGCGCAGCAAAACTCTAAAGGATTGAGGATTTAAGGATGGACATCTCACGTTTACGCGCACTGCGCGGCCCTAATTTGTGGAGTCGCCACACCGCTATCGAAGCCGTAGTCAAGTGTGCAGCCGACGAATGTTGCATGGCGAGCATTCAAGGTTTTGAAGCACGCTTGCGCGCGCGTTTTCCGCAAATTGGTTTACTGCAATTAGCTGGACATGCCGAATCCGTGCCGCTGGCGCATGTGTTGGAATTAGCCGCCTTGGGTTTACAAGCGCAAGCGGGTTGTCCCGTGACGTTTAGCCGCACCACGGCAACCTCGGATGAGGGGGTGTTTCAGGTGGTGATTGAGTACAGCGAGGAAGAAGTTGGACGGCGCGCCTTCGCGCTTGCCTTAGAGCTATGTCGCGCCGCATTAGCGGATACCCCCTTCGATTTGGCGGCGGCTCTGCATGAGCTTAAAGAATTGGATGAGGATGTGCGGCTCGGCCCTTCCACGGGTGCAATTGTGAATGCCGCTTTGGCGCGCAACATTCCTTATCGTCGTTTGACCAAAGGCAGCTTGGTGCAATTTGGTTGGGGCAGCGCGCAACGCCGCATTCAAGCCGCCGAAACTGACCGCAGCAGTGCAATCGGTGAAGCCATTGCGCAAGACAAAGAACTCACCAAAAAATTGCTCGATGCGGCAGGTGTGGCCGTACCGCATGGACGACCTGTGAGCAATGCTGATGACGCATGGGACGCGCTGTGTGAAATCGGCGCACCGGTGGTGGTTAAACCTGTCGATGGCAATCAGGGCAAGGGCGTGACGGTTAACATCACCAGCCGCGAACAGCTCAATCTGGCGTATGTCGCCGCCGCACAAATTAGTGATGAAGTGCTGGTGGAAAAATTTATTCCTGGCAGCGATTTTCGCTTTTTGGTCATTGGTAATCATCTGGTTGCTGCTGCGCGCCGCGAACCTCCGATTGTGATTGGCGATGGCAAACATAAGCTGGTAGAGCAGGTGAATAGCGATCCGCGTCGCGGTTCAGGACACGCGACTTCATTAACCAAAATTCGTTTGGACGACATCGCGTTGGCGAGTTTGGCGACTCAACATTTCACGGTCGAATCTGTGCCTGAGCAAGGTGTGCGCGTGGTGCTGCGCAACAACGCAAACTTGAGTACCGGCGGCACGGCAACCGATGTCACCGATGACGTGCATCCCGAAATGGTCGCTAGCGCAGTTGCCGCTGCACAAATGATAGGGCTGGATATTTGCGGCGTGGATGTGGTGTGCGACAGCGTGTTGATGCCATTAGAAAAGCAGGGCGGCGGCATCGTCGAAGTGAAT
>JBJORQ010000084.1:0-6433 GCA_046049345.1 Pseudomonadota bacterium
GCGACTTCAACTGGGGCGACATCTTGTTCGCTACGCACTTGTATGCTCAGCAAAGTTTTGGTCACTTCCTGCTTGATGCTATCCAACATGCTGGCGAATAACTCAAAGGCTTCGCGCTTATATTCTTGCTTAGGATTTTTTTGCGCATAGCCGCGCAGATGGATGCCCTGACGCAGATGATCCAACGCCGACAAATGCTCGCGCCAATGTCTATCCAAACTTTGCAGCATGATGCCGCGCTCATACTGGTGCATGCTTGCTGCGCCGACCAACTCAACCTTAGCTTGATAAAGCTCTTGCGCATTGTGGCGAATACGTTCGCCCACGCCCGCCAAGTCAAGCTGCTTCTCGTTTGCCAGCCACTCCACAACGGGTTGATGCAAAGCAAAATCAGCGACTAGCGTTTTTTCTAAAGTTGCCGCATCCCACTGCTCTTCCATGCTGCCAGGTGGCAATTGCAAATCCACTTGGTCTTGCAACACGCTGTCGCGCATCGCGCTAATGGTTTCAGAAATGTCTGCGCTGCCGAACAATTCATTGCGTTGTTGGTAAATCACTTTGCGCTGTTCATTCGCGACATCGTCGTATTCCAACACTTGCTTACGCATATCGAAGTTACGCGCTTCGACTTTACGCTGCGCATTTTCAATCGCCCGCGTCACCCACACATGCTCAATCGCTTCGCCTTCGGGCAACTTGAATTTATTCATGATTGCGGTAACGCGATCAGAAGCAAAAATGCGCAACAGCGGGTCAGCTAAAGACAGGTAAAAACGACTCGAACCCGCATCGCCTTGACGACCCGCGCGACCGCGTAATTGGTTATCCACGCGACGCGACTCATGGCGTTCTGTGCCTATGATATGCAAGCCACCACTCGCCAACACTTGCTCATGCACCACCAACCATTCGCTCTTCAAATCGGCAATTTTTTCCAGCTTAGTCGCTTCGTCCATGCTGGCATTTTCACGCACCGCTTCAACTAATTTTTCGATGCTGCCGCCCAACACAATATCCGTGCCGCGCCCCGCCATATTGGTGGCGATGGTGACCGATTTAGGACGACCAGCTTCGGCAATAATTTCTGCTTCACGTTGATGTTGCTTGGCGTTTAACACCTGATGCGCAACGCCATCACGCGTTAAGTATTGCGAAAGCAATTCGGATTTTTCAATCGAAGTCGTGCCGACCAAAACAGGCTGACCGCGTTCAAAACAATCCTTAATATCGACAATCACGGCGCGATATTTTTCCTTTTCGGTCAAATACACTTTGTCCATTTCATCTTTGCGGATGGTGGGGCGATGCGGCGGAATGACCACCGTTTCCAAGCTGTAAATTTGCTGGAACTCGAAGGCTTCGGTATCCGCCGTACCCGTCATGCCGCTTAATTTGGCGTAGTCGCGGAAGAAGTTTTGGAAGGTCACCGATGCCAAGGTTTGATTTTCTTTTTGTACTGCCACGCCTTCTTTGGCTTCAACCGCTTGATGCAAGCCGTCCGACCAGCGACGACCCGACATCAAGCGTCCCGTGAACTCATCGACGATGACGACTTCATTGTTTTGCACCACGTAATGCTGGTCGCGCACATACAAATTGTGGGCGCGCAATGCGGCGTACAAATTATGAATTAAGGAGATATTAGCGGGGTCGTACAAGCTGCCGCCTTCTGGTAACAAGCCTGCTTGTTCCAGCAATTGCTCGGCGTGTTCGTGACCGATTTCGCTCAATAAAATTTGCTGATTTTTTTCTTCAACGAAAAAGTCGCCCGCGCTTTCTTCGTCTTTTTGTTTGCGCAGTTGTGGCGCAAGCAGATTCATTTTCGCGTAGATAGAAACGTCATCTTCAGCTTGCCCAGAAATAATCAAGGGCGTGCGCGCCTCATCAATCAAGATGGAATCGACTTCATCAATAATGGCAAAATTTAAGGCGCGCTGAAAACGCTCATCCGCTTCGCTCGCCAAATTGCCGCGCAAATAGTCAAAGCCAAATTCGTTATTCGTGCCGTAAGTAATATCGGCCGCATACGCTGCGTGCTTATCGCGCGCCTCCATTTGCGACAAAATCACGCCTACCGACAAGCCCAGATAGCCATACAACTTGCCCATCCACGCCGCGTCGCGACTCGCCAAATAATCATTCACCGTGACCACATGCACGCCCTTGCCCGACAGCGCGTTCAAGTAAGCAGGCAAAGTCGCCATCAGCGTTTTGCCTTCACCGGTGCGCATCTCGGCGATTTTGCCGTAATGCAAAGTCATCCCACCGATCAGTTGCTCATCGTAATGACGCATGCCTAAACAACGACGACTACCTTCACGCACCACAGCAAACGCTTCGGGCAACAATCTATCTAGCGTTTCGCCTTGTTCAACACGCTGCTTAAACAGCGCGGTTTGCTCACGCAAAGCGTCATCGCTTAATGCGCCGATGCGTCGTTCCAATTGATTGATAGTGAGGACAGTAGCGCGGTATTGCTTGAGCAAGCGATCGTTGCGGCTACCAAAAATACTTTTTAATAAGCTAGAAATCATGTTGGAATTTTCTTCTGCACAAATAAAAAAGGGTGAGGTCTGCGCCTCACCCTAACTTTCAATTAAAACTGTTAACCAACAGCTTTTTTCAAGAAACGCACGGGATTTTGCGCGCTGCCTTTATAGCGAACTTCAAAGTGCAAATGGTTACCTGTCGAACGTCCCGTACTGCCTACTTCAGCGATTTTATCGCCACGTCGCACCACTTGACCGACCTTTACCAGCACTTTAGAAGCATGACCATAGCGCGTAATAATGTCATTGCCATGATCAATCTCAATCATATTACCATAGCTCGGATGCTTATCTGCATAGGCAATTACGCCACCTGCTGAGGCATAAATAGGCGTGCCTTCAGGCGCAACAAAATCCACCCCTTCATGCATCGCACTCGCCCCCGTAAATGGGTCAACGCGCCAACCAAAATTAGACGAATGCCAAGCGGCGCGGACGGGAGGAATGGTCGGCAATAATTTTTGGCTCAATTCGTTTTGCATCAACATCGTTTGCAAGGCGGACAGCTTATCGCCTCGATCACTGACGGCTGTTGCCATTAAAGCGAGCTGCCGCTCTAAGTCTTGCGCATAAATTTCTGACCCCGCATCCGTCACCAACGGCCCACCTTGCGCAGCAGGCTTATCAAACGAAAATTCAGCGGGATTCATGCCCGTGATTTTTGCTAGCCGTCCACCTAATGCATCTAAACGCTGCATTTGTGCCTGCATTTGCCCCACTTTAGCCGCCATCGCCTGCAAACTGGCTTGCAAATAGGCTTGTTGCTTACGCTGCTCAACTTCGTGCCCGTTCATCAGAATCACTTGTGCTGCATCGCTCAAACTTTGCGGCGCAAAACGCAACAACACATTTTGCAAAGCACTCGCCATCGCCAAGGTAATCATCATCAACACCAACAACGCCAACAAAATTTGCGGCGCACCTAAAGTAATGCTGTGCGACTTCGCCAAACGATTTGAAACTAGAATAATATTCACGCTCACTCCTTAATGCCGACGCGCCACCGTGACCCAACCACTTAAAAATCTCTTTGCCAGTAACGCAGAATTTAAATCTATCGTGCAAAAAACCCAATTGCTCAATGCCTTGCAAGCGCAATTTGTGTTGGCTGCGCCACCCTATCTTGCTCAATGCAGCCATGTTTCGGGACTATTGTTTGGCACTTTAAGCATCGTAACCGCCAACGCGACCGCCGCCGCTAAAATACGTCAACTTGCACCCAGCATCGTTAGCCAATTACGCATTCAGGGTAACGAGGTGAACGATTTGCGCATTAAGGTGCAAGTTGCCTATACCGTCCCGCCACCACCCAAACAACCCCGTCAATTAAGTCATGCCGCCCATCTTGCCTTGCAACAACTCGAAGCGAATCTGGCTGACACACCTTTGAAAACGGCCTTGCACAAACTTAATCGTTAACCATTACAACGCGCGCAAAACATCCAAACCGCCCATATAGGAACGCAGCACTTCTGGGATAACCACACTCCCGTCCGCGAGTTGATTATTTTCCAGCACTGCCACCAAGGCACGCCCCACTGCCAAACCCGAACCATTTAGCGTGTGCAACAACTCCGGTTTGCCTTGCGCATTGCGGAAACGCGCTTGCATACGGCGCGCTTGAAAGGCTTCAAAATTCGAGCAAGAAGAAATCTCGCGATAGGTGTCTTGTGCGGGCAACCACACTTCGATGTCGTAGGTTGTGGAGGAAGAAAAGCCAATGTCACCCGTGCAGAGTTTTACCACGCGATAATGCAAGCCCAGCTTTTGCAAAATGACTTCGGCATGACCTAACAATTGTTCCAGTGCGGCAAACGATGCATCGGGATGCACCATCTGCACTAATTCCACTTTATCGAACTGATGCTGACGTATCAGCCCGCGTGTATCGCGTCCCGCCGACCCTGCTTCAGAACGGAAACACGGCGTGTGTGCGACAAATTTCAGCGGCAAATTTTCTAGCGGCGTGATGGTGTCGCGCACCATATTCGTCACCGGAACTTCGGCAGTCGGAATCAAATAAAAATTCTCAATACCATCGCCCATTTGACGCGGCACTTTGAATAAATCTTCCTCAAATTTTGGCAACTGCCCCGTGCCGCGCATCGACGCAGCGTTCACCAAATACGGCACATAAGTTTCGGTGTAGCCGTGCTGGTCGGTGTGCGTATCCAACATAAATTGCGCCAAGGCGCGGTGCATCCGCGCCAAGCCGCCTTTCAATAATGAGAAACGCGCACCAGAAATTTTCGCCGCTGTTTCAAAATCCAAGCCGCCAATTTTTTCGCCCAAGCTAACGTGATCTTGCACGGTGAAATCGAAGCTAGGTTTCGTGCCGACCTTGCGCACTTCCACGTTATCATCTTCAGATTTCCCCACTGGCACACTGTCGTGCGGCAAGTTAGGCAACTCTTCCAATAGAATTTGCACCTCGGCTAACACACCCGCCAAACGCGTTTCGGCGTGCTTTAATTCATCGCCCAAACTCGCCACCTCAGCCATGATAGCCGTCGTGTCTTCGCCTTTGGATTTGGCAAAACCGATTTGCTTAGAAGTCACGTTGCGTTTAGCTTGCAGCTCTTGCGTGCGCGTTTGTATCAACTTGCGCTCGCCCTCCAGCCGCTCAAATTTCACCGTGTCCAAAACGAAGCCGCGCGTCGCTAAACGTGCCGCCGTCGCTGCCAAATCGTTGCGTAATGTTTGTATGTCTAACATGAAGTCCTCAATCTCTTTCGTAGGATGAGTAGAGCATCGCGCTACCCATCTAAGCAATGGTGGGTTACGCGATACAGCCGCTAACCCACCCTACATTTTGTGTTTTGCCTGTTCATCCAGCTCACGCAAGTGCGCCAACTTTTCTGCAATTTTTGCTTCTAATCCGCGATTGGTCGGCTGATAAAAATTCTGCGCAACCATCCCATCAGGAAAATAATTTTCACCAGCTGCGTAACCATCCTGCTCGTTGTGCGCGTAACGATAATCTTTGCCGTAATCGAGCTGCTTCATCAGCTTGGTCGGCGCGTTGCGCAAATGCAGCGGCACGTCACGCGAACCATCATTTGCCACAAAAGCGCGGGCGGCATTATACGCGACATAACCCGCGTTCGACTTAGGCGCGCAAGCCAGATACAGCACGGCTTGCGCGAGAGCCAACTCACCTTCTGGCGAACCCAGTCGCTCATAGGTTTGCGCCGCATCGTTGCAAATTTGCAGCGCGCGTGGATCGGCTAAACCAATGTCTTCCCACGCCATGCGCACGATGCGCCGCGCCAAATAACGCGCATCCGCGCCGCCGTCCAACATGCGCACCAGCCAATACAACGCCGCATCGGGATTGGAGCCGCGCACCGATTTATGCAGCGCGGAAATCTGGTCGTAAAACGCCTCGCCACCTTTGTCGAAACGGCGCAAATTCTGCGCCAGCGTGTTGTCCAAAAACGCATTATCGATATGGCTCACCCCCGCCGTTTGCGCGGCGGTTGCGCGGCGGTGTGCAGTTGCTCCAACACATTCAACAAACGCCGCGCATCACCATCGGCATAAGCGATGACGCGCTCCTTGGCACTCTCATCGAAAGCAATGTCGTGCATTACCTCCGCTTGCGCACGCTCAAATAGCTCCGCCAACTCTTCCATTGACAGCGAATGCAGCACATAAACTTGCGCACGAGATAGCAGCGCATTGTTCACTTCAAAGGATGGATTCTCAGTGGTCGCGCCGATAAACGTCACCAAGCCTTGCTCGACAAAAGGTAAAAACGCATCTTGCTGCGACTTGTTAAATCTATGCACTTCATCGACAAATAAAATCGTATGGCGACCATTTTTTTGCAAAGTTTGCTGCGCCTGCGCGATGGCCTCGCGGATGTCTTTCACGCCGGACAA
>JBJORQ010000085.1:0-6953 GCA_046049345.1 Pseudomonadota bacterium
TTCAACAGGTTCAACAGGTTCAACAGGTTCAACAGGTTCAACAGGTTCAACAGGTTCAACAGGTTCAACAGGTTCAACAGGTTCAACAGGTTCAACAGGGCTTGCTAGGGTGGGAGATAGCAAGAACGCCGCAACTTGAGGTTGAAGAATGCTGGGTTCAGCAAGGAACTCGATTTGTGCGTCGAAGGCTTGTAAGCAGCGTCCGCAGCGCACTTGCCCTTGATGCGCTTGCAGTTGCGCGGCGGCGATTTTGAAGCGCGTGTCGCAGTGCGGGCAGCGAGTCGATCCGTCCATATTCGCCTAGCGTTTACGTCCTGATAAGCACGACCAGCCGTCTTCAAATATCGGCGCATTCAAATCAAACCATTGCGCATAAATCGCCATCACGTCCTCGGCTTGCTCTTGCAAAATGCCCGACAACACAATTTGTCCGCCCTGCTTAGTCGCTCCCGCCAACAAGGGCGCGAGCATCCGTAACGGATTGGTCAAAATGTTTGCCACGACTAAATCGTATTTTCTGAGCAGGTCGTTTTCAGGCAAATAAAATTCGACATGGCTGACGTTATTCGCCGCGGCGTTGTCGTGACTGGCAATCACCGCTTGCTTATCCAAGTCCACGCCAACTGCGTTCGCCGCGCCGAGCTTCATCGCGGCAATCGCCAAAATGCCCGAACCACAGCCGTAGTCGAGCACGCTCAACCCCGGCGGCATATTGCTATCCAACCAGCGCAAACATAGCCGCGTGGTGGGATGGCTGCCCGTACCAAAAGCTAAACCGGGGTCGAGCACAATGTTGATGGCAGCGGGGTCAGACGGGGTGTGCCAAGTCGGCACGATCCACAAGCGCGGCGAGATGGGAATTGGCTCGAATTGCGACTGGGTTAAACGTACCCAATCGTTATCCGCCAAGGTTTCGATGCGAAATTCAGGTAGCACGGTTAAGCCGATGTCCTGCGCCGCCGCCTGCAAAATCGCAGCGACATCCTGATCTTGGTCGAACAACGCACTGATGCGATTGTGTTGCCACACGCCCGGCGGCGGCTCGCCCGGTTCACCAAAAATCGCTTGCTCGTCGGGCGTATCGGCATCGGCATCCAACAAATCTACCGACAACGCACCGCGTTCCAACAACGCTTCGCTTAAGGCTTCAGCGTGTTGCGCGTCGGTATCGGCAATGAGCGTGAGCCAAGCCATTATTTGACTTTATTGCGTTCAGCCAAACGCGCTTCCAAGTAGTGAATGTTGGTGCCGCCACGAATAAACGCCGCGTCTTGCAACAACTCGCGATGCAGCGCGATATTGGTGTCGATACCTTCCACCGCGATTTCCGACAACGCGGTACGCATCCGTGCCATCGCCTGTTCACGGGTATCGCCGTAAGCAATCAGCTTGCCTATCATCGAGTCGTAATGAGGCGGTACGAAGTAGTTGGCGTACACATGCGAATCGACGCGGATGCCAGGGCCTCCAGGCATGTGCCAAGTGGTGATGCGTCCCGGTGACGGAATAAACTTGAACGGATGTTCCGCATTGATACGACATTCAATGGCATGGCCTTTGAACTGAATATCTTTTTGGCGGAACGCCAATTTTTCGCCCGCCGCAATGCGGATTTGTTGTTGCACGATGTCGATGCCCGTAATCATTTCTGTTACGGGATGCTCAACCTGCACGCGGGTGTTCATCTCAATAAAATAGAACTCGCCATTTTCGTACAAGAACTCAAACGTGCCCGCGCCGCGATAACCGATTTTGCGACATGCTTCAGCACAGCGTTCGCCAATTTTGTTGCGTAATTTCGGGTCGAGCAACGGCGCGGGAGCTTCTTCCAAAATCTTTTGGTGACGACGTTGCATCGAGCAATCGCGTTCGCCTAAATACACCGCATTGCCATGCTCATCCGCCAAAATTTGGATTTCGATATGACGCGGGTTTTCCAAATACTTTTCCATGTAAACCATGGGATTGTTGAACGCCGCTTGCGCTTCCGCTTTGGTCATGGTCACCGCATTGAGCACCGCTGCTTCGGTATGCACCACGCGCATGCCGCGTCCACCGCCGCCGCCAGAAGCCTTAATAATCACTGGATAGCCGATGGTGCGAGCAATTTTAATAATTTCTTTTGGGTCGTCAGGCAACGCGCCTTCTACGCCCGGCACACAGGGCACGCCCGCTTTTTTCATGGCGATTTTTGCTGACACTTTGTCGCCCATCATGCGGATGGTTTCGGCGCGCGGGCCGATAAACACAAAGCCTGATTTTTCGCAGCGTTCAGAAAAATCCGCGTTTTCCGACAAGAAGCCGTAGCCCGGATGAATCGCTTGTGCGTCGGTCACTTCTGCCGCGCCGATGATGGCGGGAATGCTCAAATAACTTTGCGATGAAGATGCAGGGCCAATACAGACGGACTCGTCGGCGAGCTTGACGTACTTCGCGTCAGCATCGGCTTCGGAATGCACGACCACGGTTTTAATACCCATTTCGCGGCAAGCGCGCTGGATGCGTAAAGCAATTTCGCCACGATTGGCGATGAGGATTTTTTCAAACATGAGGTTCTCCGAGCTGTGGCGCGGCTGATTTCGCGCCATGACATTTGGCTGATACACGTTAGTGTGTGGCTGACTCTAAAAGTCCAAACTCGCCGAATATTTACGGCGAGCTGGCATGTTTAGCCAATCACAAATAGCGGTTGACCATATTCAACGGGCTGACCGTTTTCAACCAAAATGGCTTTCACCACACCCGTGAAGTCTGATTCAATTTCATTGAGCAACTTCATCGCTTCGATGATGCACAAGGTGTCGCCAGAATTGACGCTTTGACCGACATCGACAAACGCTTTTGCACCAGGTGAAGCCGAACGGTAGAACGTGCCTACCATAGGTGACTTAACAATATGACCTTCCACCGCAGCAGGTTTGGCGGCTTCCGCAGGTGTGGCGGCAACAGCTACAACAGGCGCAGCCGCCATTATCATTTGTGGCTGCGGCTGAGC
The DNA here is from genome assembly GCA_046049345.1 of Pseudomonadota bacterium. Lineage (GTDB taxonomy): Bacteria > Pseudomonadota > Gammaproteobacteria > Burkholderiales > Gallionellaceae > Gallionella. Next base: position 2,996 of record JBJORQ010000085.1, read on the forward strand.
GGCGAACATTTGCTGACCCATCGCAACCGAGCGCGTAATACGCACGCGTTCTTCACCTTCGCTAATTTCTAGCTCGGCGATATTTGATGCTTCCACCAGTTCAATCAGGGTTTTTAGTTTGCGTAAATCCATTGCGTTCTCCTCTTATGGTTTTTTGTAAGCAAGTGCGTATTGCACCGCGAATTGATAGCCTGACACACCTAAACCGCTAATAACGCCCACGGCTAAATCAGAAAAATACGATTCTTTGCGGAAGGCTTCGCGCGCAAAGACGTTTGATAAATGAACCTCAATAAAGGGAATTGCCACCGCCGCCAAAGCATCGCGCAACGCCACACTGGTGTGGGTAAATGCAGCGGGGTTGATGATGATAAACGATGTTCCGTCCAAACGTGCCTGATGAATGCGTTCAATCAAGACAACTTCAGCGTTGCTTTGCAAAGTTTGCAGTTGTATGCCACTTTTGTTGGCAAAACTCACTAAACCTGCATCAATTTCGGCTAAGGTCGTGCGTCCATACACCTCAGGCTCACGCGTACCGAGCAAGTTGAGATTCGGGCCATGTAACACCAAAATGTTGTTAGTAGGGAGGGAGACTGTTTTCATCCGCGTAGTTTGCCGTAAGTTGGGGTTAATTGTCTAGGTTTTTTGCCGAAAGTTAAGGAAGATAAGCAAAAGTTCAGAGTGTTTGATGAGTCGGTATTAAACGCTAACGTAGCGGTAAATAAGTAATAAACAGGGCGGCACAAACATCAGTAAAAGCACTGCCGCATAAGCGTTGCGTGGTGCGGCGAAGCTTTGCAGAATCACCGCCAATGCGACCGTTGCCAGCAACAAAAACAAATAAGCCATAAAAATTGCGCCCAAGCCATCCACAAACGTGGTGATTTGCGAGTACTTATGGCTGGTGTAAAACCCGCCATACAGCAAAACAAACCAGCCCGTCGTTAGCCACAGGATAGCGAGGGTGATAAAAGCAAAACGTGCCCAATTAGACTTGATAGGAGCGTTGCTCATATTTACGGTCTCACCTTTTGCAGCGTCGCTAAAAACTGCGCCGCATCCTGATAGCCGATGACGCGCGCATCGCTGACCTCAACGCCGTGCGTGTCAAAAAACAAGGTCGCGGGCGGGCCGAACAGGGCGTAGCGTTTGAGCAAGGCTTTATCTGCTGCGTTGTTGGCGGTGACATCGGCTTGCAACAGCACGGCATTTTTTAGCTGGGCTTGCACGGCGGCGTTGCTGAAGGTGTCGCGCTCCATTTCTTTACAGGAAGCACACCAGTCGGCATAAAAATCCAGCACGACTAGCTTGCCTTGCGCGGCAGAGATGCGTTCGTCCAATTCGGCAATATCTTTAATGCGTGTCCATTGCAGCGTAGTTTTTTGTGCCGCCCCGCCCAATGCGCCTAAAGGTCGCAAAATGTCGTTAGCTCCTGACAACGCGCCAATTAAATAGGCGATCCCCAGCAGTAACAGCAACACCGCGCCGCCTTTGCGGAATTTTTGCCAGCCGTGGGCATAACTCGCCAACGGGGTAAATACTTGCAAATAAGCTGACGATACAATCAAGAGCGCGCCCCATAGCAACATTTGCAGCGCAATTGGCGTGATGGGTTGAATAATCCAAATCGCTAAGCCTATCAGCATCACACCAAATACCTTTTTCACCGCCTCCATCCAGCCGCCTGCTTTGGGTAATAAAAATCCTGCCGAACTGCCGATGAGCAATAACGGTGCGCCCATGCCTAACGCCAAGACGAATAAGGCAATGCCGCCTAACACTGCGTCATGCGTTTGGCTGATGTAGAGCAGCGCGCCCGCTAAAGGTGCGGCGACGCACGGCCCCATGATGATGGCGGATAGCGCGCCCATCACAAACACGCCGCCGATGTGGCCGCCGTGCAGTTTGTTACTGGTGTCGGCGAGTTTGCTTTGCAAGGCGGCGGGCATTTGTAATTCGTAAAAGCCGAACATGGACAACGCCAACGCCACGAACACGGCGGCGAAGCTACCCAACACCCACGGCGTTTGCAGTGCGCTAGACAACAGTTCGCCCGACCAACCCGCCGCCACGCCCGCCGCCGCATAAGTCAGTGCCATGCCCAACACATACGCAGCGGACAATATGAAAGCGTGCAGGCGGGTTAAGTCCGCGCCGCGCCCGACGATGATGCCCGACAAAATCGGAATCATCGGGAACACGCAGGGCGTAAACGCCAGCAACAGTCCCGCGCCGAAGAAGAAACTCAGCACCAACCACAAGTTGCCGCCGCGTAATACCTGCGCGATTTGTGAGTTTTCATTGGATGAGTTTTCTGTGCTGGCGGCAGGCGTTGGCGTGGCAAGCTCACTCAATTTCACCGTCAGCGTTTTTTCTATCGGTGGATAGCACAAACCTTGCTCGCTACAGCCTTGATATTCGGCGAGCAGCGTCACGTTATCTTGCTCAGCCGGGGCAGCGATGGCGAGTTGCGCAGCAAAGCCTTGATGAAACACCTGCACCGCGCCGAAGTTACGATCTTGCTTGGTTACACCTTGCGGCATATCAACTTTACTCAGCGTAATACTCGCGTCGGCGGGCTTAAAACTGATGCGGTCGCGATACAAATAATAGCCAGGCGTGATGCTGAAATTCGCGCGCAGCGTGTGCGCATCCAGCGCATTGATAGAAAGTTGAAACGCCTGATCAGGCGGCAAAAACGTCGCTTTAGACTTGCCCGACAAGCCCGCTAAAAAGCCTTCGGCGTGTGCCGTGACGCTGAGTAAAACGCAAAGTAGTAAGGCGACAAAACGCATCATTTTCCCTCGTGGTGTATTTCGATTTCGCTGGCTACCCAAGCTAGGTAGGCGGGTAAACCCAGCGTGACAGGCAGGGCAATAATTTCGGGAAGCTCATAAGGATGTTTGGCGCGGATCAGTTTCTCTAATTGTGGGTACGCGGCGCGGGTGGTCTTAATCAGTAAAGGAATTTCGTGCGCGGTAACAATTTTGTCTTGCCACAAATAAGTCGAAGTGCATTGTTTTTTTGGCGGATTTGGCATCGGGTAAATTAGTCATGACGACAAGGATTTCACTCATGTTTTGCCCCTTTATTTAGCGAAGCGCAGTCCTAATTGCAGCAACTCATCCCACACATCGCCCTGACGCAGCCCTTTAATGGTTTTGTCCACGCGCCCCGCGTGTTGGATGGCGGCATTGACGTGCGGCAGTTTGATGCGGCGCGTGGCATTTTGCGGGCTTCGCGAATTGCGCTATTCACGTTGCCGCCGCGTTGCAATACTTGCAGCACTTTGCCCAGTTTGCGTATGTCTTCCGTCATCGCCCACAGCACTAACACCGTTGCTGTGCCTTCGGCTTGTAAGCCGTCGAGGATGCGCGCGAAACGCCCCGTGTTGCCCGTCAACATCGCTTCGGAAAGCTTGCTAATGTCAAAGCGCGACACGTCCATCACCACATCTTTAACCTGCTCAAAACTCAATACGCCAGCGGGGTAGAGCAGGGCTAACTTTTGCACTTCTTGAAACGCGGCGAGCAAATTACCTTCGGATTTATCCGCTAAAAATTCCAGTGTGGCGTTGTCGGTGCTTTGCCCTTGACGGCGCAATCGTCCCGCCAGCCAAGCAGGCAACGCGTGACGCGGAATGTCGTCGGCGGACACGATGACAGTTTGCGCTTGCAAGGCTGCGAACCATTTGCTTTTGAGCGCCGTGCCATCGAGCTTGGGCAAGCTGATTAAGGTCAAAATATCGGGGCTGAGATTGGCAACATAATCTTGCAGCGCCTGCCCGCCTTCTAGCCCTGGTTTACCTGTCGGAATACGGATGTCGATGACTTTGCGCTCGGCGAATAGCGACATACTTTGCGCGCTATTTTTCAGCTCCGCCCACTTGAAGTATTGCTCTACCACAAACGTTTCGCGCTCGGCATAGCCCGCATTGCGCGCCGCCAAACGGATA
>JBJORQ010000086.1:0-5977 GCA_046049345.1 Pseudomonadota bacterium
GCTGGCGGTGATTGAGCAGCTCGATCCTATCTATGTGAATTTCACCCAGCCCAGTGCGGATGTGCTGCGCTTGCAGCAAGCGGTCAAGGCGGGCAAGTTAAAAGCGAGTAGCTCAGTGCAAGTGGAATTGCTGCTCGAAGATGGTCGGACGTATGAGCATAAAGGCAAAATTTTCTTCAGCGATTTGAGCATCGACCCCAGCACGGGCGCGATTGCAATGCGCGCCGAAGTTGCCAATCCCAAACATGAGCTGTTGTCAGGGCAATTTGTGCGGCTGCGCTTCCCGCAAGCCGTGGCTGAAAATGCCTATCGCGTGCCGCAACGCGCGGTGCAATCGGGCGCGCAAGGACAATTCGTCACGGTGGTCGGCGCGGACAATAAAGTAGCGCCCTTACCCGTCAAAACGGGCGGGATGTCAGGCGCAGATTTCATTATTGCCGAAGGTCTAAAAGGCGGCGAACAAGTGGTGCTCAACGGTCTGCAAAAAGCCCGTCCCGGCTCAGTTGTGAAGCCTGTGCCAGTCGGCGGCGCACCTGTTGCCGCTGCAACTAACGATAAGAAATAGAGCCCACCATGTTTGCTAAATTTTTTATTGATCGTCCGATTTTCGCGTGGGTTATCGCGCTGATTATTTTGCTGGGTGGCGCGTTGGCGTTGAAGAATCTGCCCGTGTCGCAATACCCTTCGGTCGCCCCGCCCGCCTTGTCGGTGAGCATCACTTATCCCGGTGCGTCGGCGCAGGTGATTGAAGAAACCGCCGTGGCGTTGCTTGAACAGGAGATGAACGGCATCGAGCATTTGCTCTATATGGAATCAGCCTCGGAGTTGGGTAACGGCAGCATCACCCTGACTTTTGAGGCGGGCACGAATCTCGATTTGGCCTCGGTGGAAACGCAGAATCGCATCAAGCGCGTCGAGGCGCGTCTGCCCGAAGATGTGCGGCGTTTAGGCATCACCGTGGCAAAAACCGCGCGTAATTATGTGATGTTTGTCGCGCTGTTTTCACCCGACAAAAGTCTGGACGATGTGGCACTCGGCAGCTATGCCACTGCCAGCGTGTTGGACGGTATCCGTCGTGTGCCGGGCGTGGGCGAAGCCCTGTTATTCGGTACGGAATACTCGATGCGCTTGTGGCTGAACAGCGACAAGTTGCAGCATTACAAACTTTCGCCTGCGGATATTTCCAAAGCCGTGCGCGCGCAAAATTCGGAACTGGCGACGGGTGAATTGGGTCAAGTTCCCGCCGTGCCGGGGCAGCAAATCAACGCGGTAATCGTGACCAAAAGCCGCCTTTCCACACCGGAAGAATTTGGCAACATCATCGTGCGCACCAACCCCGACGGCTCGTCGCTGCGGGTGAAGGACGTGGCACGTGTGGAACTCGGCGCGCAGGATTATTCACGCAGCGCGCGCATCGACGGGCAGCCCACCGCCGCGATTGCGATTCGTTTGTCGCCTGGTGCAAACGCGCTGAGTACCGTGCGCGACGTGAATGCCAAGATGACCGAGCTGGCGAAATTTTTTCCCAACCCCCACCCCGCGACGGGTGAAACACTGGCCGCGCCACAACTGAAAAGTATTGACTGGGTCGTGCCTTACGACACCTCAAAATTCATCGACATTTCTATCAAGGAAGTGTTGAAGAGTCTCGCCGAAGCCTTGCTGTTGGTGGTGTTGGTGATGTATCTGTTTTTGGAAAATTGGCGCGCCACGCTGATTCCCGCCATCGTCATTCCCATCGCCTTAATCGGCGCGCTGGTCGGACTTTATTTGCTGGGTTATTCCATCAACGTGCTAACTCTGTTCGCGATGGTGCTGGCGATTGGTATCGTGGTGGATGATGCGATTGTGGTGGTGGAAAACGTCGAACGAATTATGTCCACGGAAGGTTTGTCGCCGCGCGACGCGACGCGCAAAGCGATGGACCAAATCGTCGGCGCGATTATCGCCATCACGCTGGTGCTGATGGCGGTGTTTATTCCGATGGCGTTTTTCCCCGGCTCGACCGGTGCGATTTATCGCCAGTTCGCTGTGACTTTAGTGTTGACCATGATGTTCTCCGCCTTGATGGCATTGACGCTCACGCCCGCCCTATGCGCGACCTTGCTCAAACACAAGACGGAAAAATTGGGCGCGAACCTGCTCGCTGGCGGCGGATTCTTCGGTTGGTTTAATCGCTTATTCGCGCGCAGCACCAACGGCTATGTCAATCGCGTCGGCAAAATCGCCAAAAAGCCAGCGCGCTATTTGCTGATTTACGCGGCGATTTTCATCGCGATGGGCTGGTTATTTACCAAGTTGCCGGGCAGCTTTTTACCCGAAGAAGATCAAGGCTATTTCATCAACGTGATTCAGTTGCCAGCGGGCGCGTCCAAAGAACGCACGCTGGAAGTGTTGAATCAAGTCGAACAGTTTTACCTCAAGCAATCTGAGGTGGAACACGTCATCGGCGTGGCGGGATTCTCCTTTTTCGGACGCGGACAAAACATGGCGATTGCCTTTGTACGTCTCAAAGGTTGGGATGAACGCCCCTCTGCCGACAGCAGCTCGGTGGCCTTGGTGCGCAAGGCAAACATGGCTTTGTTCCGCATCAAACAGGCGATGATATTCGCCATCAACCCGCCACCTATACCGGAACTCGCGGCATCAGGCGGCTTCGATTTCCGCTTGCAAGACCGGGGCGGTTTGGGGCGCGAAAAATTGCTGGAAGCACGCAATATGGCACTCGGCATGGCGGCACAAAATCCGGTGCTGGCGGGTGTACGTCCCGAAGGTCAGGAAGCGGGTCCGCAATTATTTTTGGACATAGACCGCGTTAAAGCCGAAGCCTTGGGCGTGTCTATCACCGATTTGAACGACACCCTGCAAGCAACGCTGGGCGTGGCTTACATCAATGATTTCACACGTCAGGGACGCATCTTGCGTGTGCAAATGCAAGCCGAGGCAGAGTTGCGCAGCAGCCCCGCCGACCTCCTGAAATTGACGATACGCAACAGTAAAGGCGGCATGGTCTCGCTGTCCGAAATTGCCACGCCGCGCTGGGTCGTTGGCGCGCCCAAGCTCGACCGATACAACGGCATCGCAGCAATGAAAATTTCTGGTGGTCCTGCACCCGGTCGCAGCTCAGGTGAAGCGGTCACAGCGATGGAACAAATCGCTGCCAAACTCCCGCCTGGCATCGGCTATGAATGGTCGGGGACTTCGTTCGAGGAACGTATGTCGGGTCAGCAAGCCCCGCTGTTGTTCGCCATTTCGCTGTTCGTGGTGTTCCTGTGTTTAGCCGCGTTGTATGAAAGCTGGTCGATTCCGTTTGCCGTGTTGTTAGTTGTGCCGCTGGGAATTTTCGGCGCGGTATTGGCGGTGACCTTGCGCGGCTTGCCCAACGATGTGTATTTCAAAGTGGGCTTGATTGCCATCATCGGTTTGTCATCCAAAAACGCGATTTTGATTATCGAATTCGCGCGTCATTTACAGGACGAAGGCATGAGCTTAATCGACGCGACACTGGAAGCGTGCCGCTTGCGCTTCCGTCCGATTTTGATGACCTCTATCGCCTTTATTGTCGGCGTATTGCCACTGGCACTCTCCACTGGCGCGGGTGCGCAAAGCCGCCACGCCATCGGCACGGGCGTGATGGGCGGCATGATTGCGGCGACCGTATTAGCGGTGTTTTTAGTCCCCTCTTTCTTCGTCGTGGTGCGCAAATTTTTCCCCGGACACGCGCGTAGTCATCAGGAAGAAATCCACCATGAATAAGGAAACGATTGCAGCCGAGGTGAGCAATGCCTGTCGCTGAACTCAAGTCGTCCAGCGAACAAACGCGGGCAAGATTGCTGGTGGCGGCGCGCACAGTTTTTTCGCAACAGGGTTTTCAGGGTGCAACGGTGCGTGAAATTTGTCGTCGTGCCGGGGCGAATGTGGCGGCGGTGAATTACCACTTTGGTGGTAAAAATGAGTTGTTCGCGGAAGCCTTAAATTTCTCGCCGCTGCGTACTTTGCAACAACAAAATGCGTGCGCCGATGCCGACCCCGAAGTGCGCTTGAGCTTATTTATTGAAAGTTTTATGCGTTTGTTGCTAGACGAGAGTCATGCGTCTTCGCAGTGTCAAATTATGGCGCGCGAACTTGCCGATCCCACGCCGGCGCTCGATCAAATCGTGCGTGAGGCGATTGCACCGCTGCACGAGTATTTGCACAGTTTGCTGCATGAAGTGACGGCGCGGCGTTGCACGGATGAGCGCGTCACGTTGTGTGTCAATAGCATCGTCGGGCAATGCATGTATTACCGTCACGCACATCCTGTGTTGCTCAGATTGAATCCTGAGCTGCGTTATGACGCGGCAGAAATTGCCGCGATTGCTCAGCATATTGCGGCGTTCTCTTTGCGTGGCTTGGCGGCGTTGAAATAAATCGTACAAAAGTTGACAAGCTTTGAGGCTGCGCAGACACTTCGCGGCGGTTTGCGGTGGCAGTCAATTTGTTTCAGCCCCGTAGCCGTTATCAGTCGTCATGTTTGCCAGCAAATGCTGGCAAATTAACTTTAAGGAGTTCACATGAAAGCCATTCGTTTATTAGTTGTTATGGGTTTGCTGGGTCTAACACACAGTGCTTTTGCAGCGAAACCTTGCGAAGAATTAAAAGCGGAAATTGATACGCAATTCAAAACCAAGGGTGTGCAAAATTACACCTTGGAGATTGTCACCAACGGCGCGGAAGATACGGGTAAAACGGTAGGCAGTTGCGACGCGGGTAGTAAACACATTAGCTACCAACATACTGCAACCCTGCCCGCCACTAAAGCCGCCGCCAGCGCACCAGCTAAGTAACGATCGTTCGCCAGCTTGATGGGTTTTAAGCTGGCGGTTGCGAGCGATATTGAAATCTTCGATAATCCGCGCCGCATTTTTGTTTGTCGCTTCCCCCCATTCGTTTTCAGTCTAAAAATCTCCATGAACATAAACCATCAGCGTGCTGTTGACCGATATATAGGCGTGCCAATTTGTTGGCTGTTGTCTGGACTTAACCGCGTGTTTAAGCGCGAACCCGACGGCATTCCACCGCAAAAAATTCTCGTTATTTTGTTGTCCGAAATGGGCAGTTTGGTGTTGGCGCAACCCATGTTTATGCGCCTTAAACAGCAATATCCCGAAGCCTCCATTCATGTGTTGATGTTCGGCAAAAACCGCGAAGTGCTAGATTTGATGGAGCTGATACCGCGCGAAAATGTCATCACTTTGAATGACGGCTCGTTGAAAAGTCTGCTCAAAGACAGCCTCAAAGCCATTGTTACTTTGAGGAAATTGAAAATTGATACCGTGCTGGATTGCGAATTATTTTCCCGCGTCAGCAGTATTTTCTCGTATTTGTCGGGTGCGGCGTATCGCGTTGGCTTTTATCGTCACACTCAAGAAGGCTTGTATCGCGGCACGTTCATCAATCGCCGCGTGGCTTACAACACCTATCGTCATTTGACGGAGCAGTTTTTGAGCTTGGCGGCGGCGATTGAATCAGACAGCACGCCCGCCAATAAATTACTCCCCGAAGCGTATCTGGGCAAAACGCCAGTGTTGGAATTTCCCGCCGAGGAATTGGCGCAGGTGCATAAAGATTTACACAATTTTTACCCCACCATTAAAGATAAAAAGCTGGTGCTGATTTATCCCAGCGGCGGCATTTTGCCGATCCGCGCTTGGCCGATACAGCACTATTGCCAAGTCGCCAAAGCCTTGCTGGCGGAGGGTTACGCGGTGGGGGTCATCGGTATGAAAGGCGATCGCGCAATTTCGCAGCAGGTGGTGGATGCTTGCAAAGATGTGGCGTGTGTGAATTTGGCGGGCTATACCAAATCAGTGCGGCATTTGTTGGCGGTGTTTCATCGCGCCAGTTTACTGATTACCAATGACGGCGGCCCAGGACAATTCGCCGCGCTCACGCCCAAGCTGCCGACCATTATTTTCTTCGGCCCGGAAACGCCCAC
>JBJORQ010000087.1:0-6153 GCA_046049345.1 Pseudomonadota bacterium
CGAACCAATCGCTATGCAGCAAAGTGACGTTATTGAGCTTTAAGGCGCGCTGGTTTTCTGCTGCCACGGCTAACGCCGCAAGCGAAGCATCCACCGCAAACACCTGCGCATTGGGGCGCGCATGAGCAATGCTTAAAGCAATCGCGCCGCTGCCCGTACCCATATCCAACAAGCGATACACGCCTTGCTGAGGAATTTTTGCGAGGGCTAATTCGACTAACAACTCGGTATCAGGACGCGGAATTAACGTCGCGGGCGTGACCTTAAAATTCAGCCCAAAAAATTCGCGCTCACCCAATAAATAAGCAATCGGCTCGCCCTGCAAACGCCGCGCCAACAGCGCGTGATAACGCAACGATTCGGCATCATTCAAGATGCGTTCTGGATGCGTAAACAGATAAGCGCGATTAACGTGCAGCACCGCTTGTAACAGGCATTGAATTTCGATACGCGCGCTGCTGAAATCTAGCTGGAGTTGCGCTGTCGTCACGAAGAAGGAGTTGGATAGAGGAATTCATGCGCGAAAAACTAAGGCGGGCTCCGATTTGTTCCGTGCGTGGTGAGCTTGTCGAACCATGTGCGGAATAAATTTGCTGTATCGGCTAGTTAAATGCACCCTTCGACAAGCTCAGGGCGAACGGTAAGATTGTTTAGCTTTGTCTTAGAGAACATCCGCAGCCATCGCGGCTAACTGCTCGGCTTGATGTTCCGCCATCAAAGCGCCACTGAGTTCGCTAATGTCGCCGTCCATAATGGCATCCATTTTGTACAAGGTGAGATTGATGCGATGGTCGGTGATGCGACCTTGCGGATAATTGTAAGTGCGGATGCGTTCGGAGCGGTCGCCGCTGCCGACTAAACTTTTGCGCGTCGCGGCAATTTTGGCGTTTTGTTCACGCACTTGCGCATCCATAATCCGCGCCGCCAGCACGCGCATCGCCTGTGCTTTGTTTTGATGTTGCGAGCGTCCGTCTTGACACTCGACCACCACGCCAGTCGGGATGTGCGTGATGCGCACCGCCGAATCGGTTTTGTTAATGTGCTGTCCGCCCGCGCCTGATGCGCGAAATGTGTCAATACGCAAATCCGAGGAATTCAGCACTACCTCATCCACGTCATCGACCTCAGGCATGATCGCCACGGTACATGCCGAAGTGTGCACACGACCTTGCGTTTCGGTGGCTGGCACGCGCTGCACTCGATGCGCACCCGATTCAAATTTCAACACCGAATACGCACCCGCGCCTACGATACGCGCGATGATTTCTTTATAGCCGCCCATCTCGCCCGCACTCTCGGAAACAATCTCGACTTGCCAGCGTTTACGTTCGGCAAAGCGCGCATACATACGAAATATATCGCCCGCAAATATCGCCGCCTCATCGCCGCCCGTACCGGCGCGCACTTCCAAAAATACGCTGCGTTCATCGTTGGGATCTTTGGGTAAAAGCTGCACTTGCAAGTCGCTCGCCAACTGTGCTAAACGCGTATTAGCGAGCTTTAATTCGTCTGCGGCGAAGTCACACATTTCAGGATCTGCCGCCATTTCTTGCGCAGTGGCGATGTCGTCTAGACAGGCTTGATAGGCGTGATACAGCTCCACCACTGGCTCAAGCTCAGCGCGCTCGCGATTGAGCTTGCGAAACGCATCCATGTCTTTGGTGGCTTGTTCGGTGCAGAGTAGCTCATTAACTTCGAGCAGACGCTCGGCGAGCTGCGCCAGTTTGGCGGCAATACTTGGATTCATTATTCTTCTTGATTGAGGTGATACAAGCGATGCACAACATCGAGGAAAATTTCGCGCTCACCGCCGTGTATTTGATTGAGCGCGTGGGTGGGCGCGTGGAGGAATTTATTGGTGAGTCCGCTGCTCATCGCCTCTAGCACTTTTTCAGCGGATTCGCCTTTTGCCAACAGCTTGATAGCTTTGTCTAACTCGTGGCGGCGGCTGCGTTCGGCATGGTCACGCAAGGCGCGTATGGTCGGCACGACTTCGCGTGATTCCATCCAATGCACAAAATCCGACACACCCGAATCAATAATCACTTCGGCTTCTTTAACCGCACCCTGACGCGCGTCCATGCCGTCTTTCACCACGTCGGCGATGTCGTCCATGCTGTACAAAAACACATCGCTGAGTTGCGCGACTTCGGCTTCCACATCGCGCGGCACGGCTAAATCGACGATGAATAAAGGCTTGTGCTTACGGAGTTTCAGTGCGCGCTCCACCATGCCTTTACCCAAGATGGGCAGCTGGCTCGCGGTACAGGTCACGATGATGTCGTGCTGAGCTAATTGCTCAGGTAATTCCGCCAATGTAATTGCCGTGCCATTGATGCGGCGCGCCAACGTTTGCGCGCGATCCAAGGTGCGATTCGCCACAGTGATATGTTTGGGATTACGCGCCGCGAAATGCACCGCGTTGAGTTCTATCATTTCACCCGCGCCGATAAACAACACGCGCTGCTCAGAAATACTAGGGAATATGCGCTCCGCCAGCCGCACCGCCGCAGCCGCCATTGAGACCAAGTTCGCGCCGATTTCAGTTTGCGTGCGCACATCTTTCGCCACGGAAAAAGTGCGCTGAAATAATTTATGCAGCAAAAATCCCATCGTGCCGGCTTGTTCTGCCTGACGTACCGCTTGCTTCATTTGCCCCAAAATCTGCGGTTCGCCCAACACCATAGAGTCCAGCCCACTCGCCACGCGGAAGGAATGCTTAACCGCAAGTTCGCGTGGCAAGGTATATAAATACGGCTCAAGATCTTTGCGCGGCAATTGGTGATATTGCGCCAGCCAATCTATGGCGTGATCGGGTTGCGCGGCATTGCAATACAACTCCATGCGATTGCACGTGGACAAAATTGCTGCCTCTTTCGCCGCACCGTTTTCGACCAAATCGCGCAGCGCGTTCTCCATCCCGTCCACATTGAACGCGACTTGCTCGCGCACAGCGAGTGGCGCAGTTTGGTGATTTAAGCCGAAAGCGTAGAGTTGCATAGTCAGACTCTTAAATTACTGCGCCGCGTCTTCGCGCAACGCTAATGCCTTGTCGGTATTTTCCCAAGTAAAGCCGGGTTCTTCGCGACCAAAGTGACCATAAGCTGCCGTGTTTTCATAAATTGGACGCAATAAATCCAACATTTGTACGATGCCTTTAGGACGCAAGTCGAAATGGCGCAACACTAATTCGGTCAATTTCTCATTAGAGATTTTGCCCGTACCGTACGTGTCAACCATCACGCTGGTTGGTTTTGCCACGCCGATTGCGTAGGAAATTTGCACTAAGCATTTACTCGCCAAGCCCGCTGCAACAATGTTTTTGGCGACATAGCGACCCGCGTAGGCAGCCGAACGATCGACTTTAGAAGGGTCTTTACCTGAAAACGCACCGCCGCCATGCGGTGCGGCGCCGCCGTAGGTATCCACAATAATTTTACGACCGGTCAAACCACAGTCGCCTTGTGGACCGCCGATCACAAAACGCCCCGTTGGATTAACCAAATAATTGATGTTTCCTTTAATCAATTCTTTGGGCAACATCGGCTTAATGATTTCTTCAATCGCCGCTTCGCGAATTTGCTCTAAGGTCATTTCTGGCGCGTGTTGCGTTGACAACACGACCGTGTCAATCGCAAATGGTTTGCCATCCACATATTTAATGGTGACTTGCGATTTCGCATCGGGACGCAACCAAGGCAGACGACCGTCGTGACGCAATTGCGCTTGACGTTCGACCACGCGATGCGCCAAATAAATCGCCAGCGGCATCAAGGTTGGGGTTTCATCACACGCGTAACCAAACATCAGCCCTTGATCGCCCGCGCCTTGGTTCAAAAAGTCATCGGATGCTCTATCCACGCCTTGCGCGATGTCAGGACTTTGCTTGTCGTAAGCCACCAACACCGCGCAACCTTTGTAGTCAATACCATAGTCGGTGTTGTCATAGCCGATGCGTTTGATGGTGTTACGCGCCACTTGAATGTAGTCGACATTCGCAGTGGTAGTAATTTCGCCCGCGAGCACCACCAAGCCTGTGTTAGTTAATGTTTCAGCAGCTACGCGCGCGTACGGGTCTTGCGTTAGAATCGCGTCCAAAATCGCATCCGAGATTTGATCTGCGACTTTGTCAGGGTGACCTTCCGATACCGATTCCGACGTAAATAAGTACTCGCTCATAGCTAATTCCTCAACCACCAAAAATTTAAGGCGCGCATTGTAGCAAATAGTTCGCGCATCCAACCGATGACCTCATTCCTGTTCCGCACTTTATTCCGCTTACTCGCCCGTCTGTCCTTGCCAACCCTACATCGTTTAGGGGCAGCATTAGGCTATTTGAGCTATACCTTTTCTAAATCGTACGCCAGTCGCACCCAAGAAAATTTACACGACTCACGGCTGGTGCAAGACGGTCATCACTTCGCCGCACTGCTCAGACAAACCGTCGCCGAAGCGGGTAAAAGCATTACCGAATTAGCCTGGATTTGGACGCGCCCGCACGCCGAAGTTTGCGCGGCAGTGAAGCAAGTTGAAGGCTGGCAACATATTGAAAGCGCTCAAGCAGCGGGTAAAGGGCTGATTATTCTCACTCCCCATTGGGGCAGCTTTGAAATGATAGGCGCGTATGTCGGGCAGCATTTTGCTATCACGAATTTGTATCGAGCCCCCAAACGTGCTTGGATAGAAACGCTGATGCGCAACGGTCGACAACGCGGGCAAGCAAAGTTAGCCAGCGCCGATGTGAGCGGCGTACGCGCCTTGCTCAAAGCGCTCAAACGCGGCGAAGCCATCGGCTTATTGCCCGATCAAGTCCCTAGCAATGGCGAAGGTGAATGGGTGGGATTTTTTCATCGCCCCGCTTACACCATGACCTTGAGCGGACGCTTGGCGCAAAACAGCGGGGCGGCGGTGGTGCTGGCATATGCAGAACGCTTGCCTCACGGAGCTGGCTATCATTTGCATATCCAACCACTTACGCTGGATTTCGCGCAATCCGTGCCACTGCAAATCAATCAAGCCTTAGAGCAAGTCATCGCCACCGCACCCGCGCAATACTTATGGAGCTATAACCGCTACAAAGTACCCAGCGGCGTTACGCCACCGACCGAACTAACGAACTAACTACTAATCCTTTACCACTTCCCACTCACCATTTTTATGATGACTCGCCTCGCTGTTTTTATCTTTTGGCTACTACATTTTTTGCCGTATCGCGCACTGGTTACCATCGGTAATGGCTTAGGCGCGCTGCTATTTTTATTGGCAAAAGAACGCCGCCGCGTGGCCACGATTAACCTGCAATTATGCTTTCCAGACATGCCAGAAACGGCACGGGAAGCCTTGGTGCGTGAACATTTCAAGCTGTTCACGCGCGGCGTAATCGAACGCTGCATTTTGTGGTGGGGCAGTGCGGCACGCATCAACAGCCTGATACGCGTGGAAGGCATCGAACATTTCGAGGCTATTAAAAATCAGCCTTCGATTTTACTCACACCGCACTTTGTCGGCATGGATGCGGGCGGGCAATGGGTCGCACAACACGTCGACACCGTGTGTATGTACGCCAATCAAAAAAATCAATACATGACCGCGTTGCTGCTGGAAAAACGCGCGCGTTTCGGCACGCAAAAACTGTATTCACGCCAACAAGGATTGCGCCCCATTTTGAAAGGCATGAAAGCCAACATGCCGTTTATTTATCCGCCCGACCAAGATCAAGGCATCAAGGACGGCGCGTTCATTCCCTTCTTCGGCGTGCCCGCCGCGACCATGGCGAGCCTGCCGCGCATCGCGCAGATGACCGGCGCAAAAGTCGTCCCCAGCATCACGCGCATGACCGACACGGGTTATGTGCTGACGTTTTATCCTGCCTGGGAAAACTATCCAACCGGCGATGACATCGCCGATGCGCGGCGCATGAACGAATTTATCGAACAACGCGTATTGGAAATGCCCGCGCAATACTTCTGGGTGCATAAGCGTTTTAAGACGCGACCAGAAGGTGAAGCTAAATTTTATTAAATGCGGCTAGCGCGTAGCTACTCGCCAAAGGAGTACTTCTTGAAATATAAAGACCTGCGCGATTTCATCGCACAACTGGAAAAAATCGGTGAACTCAAACGCATCAGCGCGCCGATTTCCACACACTTGGAA
>JBJORQ010000088.1:0-6216 GCA_046049345.1 Pseudomonadota bacterium
ACGCTACAAAGTGCGTCGTTTAATGCGTGAAGCGGGCTTAAAGCCGGTGTGGAAACGGAAGTTTGTGAACACCACCGACAGCAAACACGATTTACCCGTTGCCCAGAACCTGCTGGCGCGGCAATTCAACCCACCGCAGTTAAATCAGGCGTGGACATCCGACATCACCTACATTCGAACTCAAACGGGCTGGTTGTATTTAGCGGCGGTGATGGAATTGCATTCCCGCAAAATCATCGGCTGGGCGATGGATGCGACCATGCCAGCGGAACTGGTGTGCCGAGCATTGCGCATGGCGATTGGACAACGACAACCGCAAGCTGGATTGATCCTGCCAGTATGCAAGCCATGAGTATCAAGCCTTACTCAAGCAGTACGGCATTATTTGTAGCATGAGCCGTAAAGGGAATTGTTGGGACAACGCGGTGATGGAGCGGTTCTTCTTGAGTCTGAAGATGGAGCGGGTGTGGCAAAGGGAGTATGCGAATCAGCTGGAAGCGAGGGAAGACGTGACGGACTATATCGTGGGGTTTTACAACTGCGTGAGACGACACTCGGCACTGGGTAATGTCGCACCGATTGTGTATGAGCAGCAAGCAGCAAAATGTCCTATCGTCGTGTCCGAAATTACTTGACCACTACATTCCCCAGTATCAGTGCGATGCGCACGCAGGTGTAAGCGTCTGGGCTGCGTTTGCCGCTCATGTATTGCCTCAAGTATCCTCGATGTATTTCTATGTTTCCAGCCATAATCTGGGAAGTTTTGCTTGCTGTTTGACACAGCCGTGATTGTCAACAAGATCATCAGGTCACCCGCCCCACCTTGATTTATCCTGTAATTTTTGGCACAGCGGCGAGCAGGGTTTTGGTGTAGTCGTGTTGCGGATTGCCTAGCACCAGTGCCGTGCTGCCGCGTTCGACGATGCGACCTTTGAGCATCACACACACGTCGTCGGCAAGATACTCGACCACGGATAGATTGTGAGTGATGAATAAATAACTCAAACCTAATTCGGCTTGCAGCGATTTGAGTAGATTCAAAATTTGCGCTTGCACCGACACATCTAGCGCGCTGGTGGGTTCGTCGCAAATCAATAGTTTTGGCGATACAGCCAGTGCGCGCGCGATGGCGATACGTTGCCGTTGCCCACCCGAAAACTCATGCGGATAACGCCATTTTGCGGCTTGTGGCAAGCCGCATAAATCCAATAATTTATCTATCTGCGCTTGTCGCGCCTGACTATTCGCTGCGATGCCTTGCGCACTCATGCCTTCTTCTAAAATTTCGGCGATGCGTAATTTTGGATTGAGCGATGCGTAAGGATCTTGGAACACCATTTGCATGGCGGCACGCTTATGGCGCAAGGCATTACCTGCGACACCAACTAATTCCTCACCCGCAAACTGCACGCTGCCAGCGGTCGGTTTAATCAATTGCAACAGCGACTTTCCTAAGGTGGTTTTGCCACAACCTGATTCACCCACGATCGCCAAAGTTTTGCCTACCGCCAATTCAAACGACACGCCATCCACTGCCCTCACCTGCCCAACTACGCGCTGTAATAAGCCTTTACGAACGGGAAAATGCACTTGTAAATCAGAGACGGTTAGGAGCGGGGAGCTGCTAGCGGGTGGAGGGTAGCCAAGCGCAATTGGCACGCTGCGGTGGGGTTTAGCTACGAGCAAGGAGCTACGAGCGATAAGCTCATCATACAAATGACAGCGCACGCTGCATCCTGAACTCACCTCGCTCAAAACAGGCGTGTGGGTATGACATGGCGTAAAAGCTTGTTCACAACGCGGAGCAAAACGGCAGCCAACTTTAATGCTGCCCAAGGGCGGGACTGAGCCTTTAATCGCGCAGAGTTCACCGCGCTTACCATGTGGTAAAGCGGCAAATAATTGCTGCGTGTAAGGATGTAATGGACGCGCAAATAAATCGTCGCGCGAGGCGCGTTCAACTATCTCCCCCGCGTACATCACGCCGACTTCATGCGCATTTTCGCTGACCACACCGAGGTCGTGCGTGATGAGCAACATCGCCATGCCTGTATTGGCTTGCGTGGCGCGCAGCAGTTGTAAAACTTGAGCTTGAATGGTGACATCCAGCGCGGTGGTCGGCTCGTCGGCAATCAGTAATTTTGGTTTGCCCGCTAACGCCATCGCAATCATCACGCGCTGCTTCATACCGCCCGAAAATTGGAAAGGATATTGATGCACGCGGTGTGCGGCATCATGTATGCCGACTTGCGTGAGTAAGGCGATACAGCGTTGCGTGACATCGACGACATCCGCATCGTGCAACTTAATCACTTCAGCGATTTGTTGCCCTACCGTCATCACCGGATTGAGGCTCAAACCTGGCTCTTGAAAAATCATCGCCAGCGTGCCGCCGCGCACCGCCTGCATGTCGCGCTCGGTCAAACTCTGTAACGCTACGCCAGCAAGTGTAATAGAGCCGCCCGCGTTAGTAACGCCATCGGGCAACAAGCGCAATAAAGACAATGCCGTCATGGATTTTCCACAACCTGATTCGCCCAATAGCGCAAAAGTTTTTCCAGCGGGGATAGAGAAGGAAATGCCATCGACAATCGCCGCACCACTCGTCAGACGAGTAACGAGATTGTGTACGTTCAAAAGAGGAGGGAAAACAGAAGAATCAACCACCATGAATGACTAGCTCAGTTCGTCGCCAAGCACACGCGGGCGATGATGGTTAGCTTTTTGCAGCTTTTTAAACAACGATAAAAGTAACGCTTTATCAACATAAGTTTGCGTTGCGGCGGGAATCAATTGAATATCAATTTGATTCATTTCGATAGCGGCCAAATCACAATCCGCCACCACGGTAGCAGAAGGTGCATATATGGCTTTCCCCATAAATGCACTTTCACCGACACACTCACCACTCAAAATTCGACCAACTTCATGTCCATCTACAAACGCGGACGCAGTGCCGTACAACAACACATAAAAAGTGCTGCTGACATCATTTTCGGAGGTGAGTTTTGCACCAGCGGAAAACTTTACCAGTCTGGAATGCGTGACCAAAATCGACAGTTCGTCACTCGGCACAGGATTAAAAAACGAACAATCGCGCATTTGATTAAAACGCTCTGAAGACAAGGCTGACATGCTCTGCGTAAAATTTTGCAGACTAAGCATGATGTCGTCGTTTATTTGATCTTGATCATCCACGTTAAGCTCCTTGTTATCTGTCCACTCCAGCCGACTGTTTGTTGTCATTGCCGCGCACGGAGAATAACCGAGCAAGTATTGCTTCGACAAGCAAAACGAGCAGTGAAATCACTGAAATTTAAGGCTGTAAAACCGTACGTAACGCCACGCACACGCGGGTGACATCGGCTTTACTCAAGCTATAAAACATTGGCAGCGAGACAATTTGTTTGCCCACGCGTTCGGCTATTGGAAACATGCCTTCCTTAAAACCGAGCTCGCGATACATCGTAAACAAATGGATCGGTGCGTAATGAAAGCCCACGCCGACCTGGTGCTCCTTCATTTTTGCCATAAATTCGGGACGCGTCATACGTTCAGGCAGTTCTAACTGGAACAAATGCCAATTGGTATTTTCAAACTCTTGCGGTGGCAATATCGCGCCTGTTTGTGTCTCAAAATCCGCGCCCAATTCAGCGAAATAATGACGCGCCAAAGCGCGTCGATGCGTGGTGATTTTGTCCAATTGCGCAAACTGCCCTAAGCCTATCGCGGCGGCAATATCGGTCATATTATATTTGCCGCCCAACACATCCACGTCGATGCCATCCCAACCACTACGCGACACGCCTTGCAGTCGATATTTTTCCGCCAGCACCACTTCCGCTTGGTTATTCAACACCAAGCAACCACCCTCCGACGTGGTGATGTTTTTATTCGCTTGAAAACTAAACGACACGAAGTCGCCAAATGAACCAATTGGTTTGCCTTGCCAGCTCGAACCGATGGCTTGTGCGGCATCTTCAATCACGCGCAAATTATGTTTTTTAGCGATGGCATACAGCCTGTCCATATCCAGCGGTTTGCCCGCTAAATAGACGGGAATAATCGCGCGGGTTTTCGCTGTAATCGCGGCTTCCACTTTGTCCAAATCAAGGTTGCGCGTGACAGGATCAATGTCGGCAAACACGGGCGTTGCACCCACTTGCAAAATCACGTTTGCAGTCGCCACCCAAGAAATCGGCGTGGTAATCACTTCGTCGCCCGCGCCGATTCCGGCAATGCGCAGCGCGATTTCCATCGTGCAAGTCCCCGAATTAAAAGTGCGCACGGGACGATCGCCAAAATAAGTCGAGAGTTGCTGCTCAAACTCGGCAACTTTAGGGCCGCTGGTAATCCAGCCTGAGCGCAACACCTCGGCGACCGATGCAATCGTTGCTTCGTCTATGGTTGGTTTAGAAAAAGGTAAAAAAGTATTCATATTAAATTCCTCTGTTTTATGCGCGCGAAATAATCACTACGCCAAAAATAATCACCGCCATGCCCGCCAATTTGGCGGGATTAAAGTCTTCGCCGAGCAGATACCAGGCCGCTAGCGCGTTGACCACATACGCCATCGACAACATCGGAAACGCAATGCTGACAGGCACGCGCGACAACGCCAAAATCCACACCACTACGCCGACCACATAGCAACTCAGCGCGACGATGATGTGCCAGTCGGTGGCGAGTTTGATGCCGATCGGCAAAATGTTGGCGGCACTAAATTCAAAATGGCCAATCGCATTGGTGCCCGCTTTCATCAAAATTTGCGCAGCGGCATTGAGCATCACGCCCGTAAAAATTAAAGCAAAACTAACTAAATTCATGGCTGGCTTCCTGATGTGTTGGCAAAAAATAAGCGCGGGATTTGTGTAATCAATAAGGCAGCCGAGATTACGCTGATGAAAGTTTGTAACGCGTGCGTACCCGCGTAAGTGTTGTCGTACCAGCCGATAGACCAGATGGCTAACACGATGCCGCCTATCAGCAAAACTTTGGGCGTGTAACGATTTGCGCTGAATGCTGTCCAGTGATTCGCTAAAGAAATACCCGCCCATGCGCACAACCATCCGCCGGCGATACCGCCTAATACGTCGAGTGGCCAATGTACGCCGCAGGCGATGCGTGAGAGTCCAACCAACAGCGCGATGGCAACAATGCTCACCCGTGCCCAACCCGATAAAACGGCCATAGCGAGCCAGCCTGCCAATAAAAAAATCGTGGTGGTGTGTCCTGATGGGAAGGAATTATTTTGCAATGCAAAGCCGATTAAATGGAATTGTTCGGCACTCAAAACAGCGGGTGGACGCAAGCTGGAAAATAATTCTTTCATGCCATGCGCGTACAAGGTAGCAAACACCGCCGCGAACAAAAATTGCATGCTCCATTGCGGTTTACGCACCAGCAGCGGCATGATCAAAAGCAAGGCAATCGTGGTGTCGCCCAACACCGTGGCATGACTCCAAAAGGTATCGCCCAAAACTGACAGGTGCGTATTCAAAAAAACAAACAACGCGATATTTTTGCCCGTTAGCAGCAACAACGCGATGCCGCATAAGGCCAGCAGTGGTCCGCCATAACGCCAGTCATTTTTAGCGGCTGCTATCACGGCTTTTTCACCACCACATATTGCATATCGCGCGCGATCACTTGCATGGCGAGTTGTTGCGTGTGTAGTTGTTCATAAATGGCGGGGGGCATTACCGCCAAGGCTTGCGGCTGTTGTGCCCAGATGCGACTAAAGTCTGCGATGGTTGCCAGCCATTTTTGCGGCTCTTGCTTAATGCCAAATGCCATTTCGTCTTGATAGGCAACTAGCGTGAAAGTGCGCTTGAGATAAAACGGCAGAGTTTGGTCATACACGGCAACACTGTAAAACGGTATATCTAATTTATTGTACGGTGCGATTTGCGCCGCTAATTCACGCGTTGAAGTGGTCGCCGCCAACGATTCATGTCCTGTCACCCCTTGCACGAACAGCAAACCGCCTAAAGCAATCGACAATACGCCAGCAGGTTTATTGTTTTTATGCAACAAATAACCGCCGATTAAAGTTGCTAGCAGCCAAGCAGCGGCACTCACGGTCAGCCAAACACCGTATTGCGTATAAGGCACGCGCTCATATTCGCCCAATGCCCAATCGGTGATGTGCGGCACATAAAATAAAATCGCCAGTGCGGCGAACACAATCGGCGCGCACAGAACCATCACGCGACG
>JBJORQ010000089.1:0-5619 GCA_046049345.1 Pseudomonadota bacterium
CCCGCACTTTTCCATTCTGCAACGCCGCCTTTGACGATAAACACCGAAGAAAAGCCAGCCTTATTTAACACGTCCCATGCCCACGGAGCTCGCATCCCTGCATGATCAATCACCATAATCGGCTTGCCCTTGTACGCGTCCAACTCCGCCAAACGCAGCTTGAGCCGCCCAAACGGAATATTGGTACTGTTCGGAATATGAAACTCCTTGTAATCGTCCGCCTCACGAATATCCAACAACAGCTCGCCACTCGCCTGCTTCACCGCCGCTGCTTTCACCTCGATAAATTGATCTGCCGCAGGCTCGCAGCCCAGTAAAAACAATGCTGCTAAGGCGATGATGTATTTTTGGATTTTGCTCATATTGAATGAGTCCTCCGATAAAGTAATTCTGTAATGCAAACTCAACGAGTTGTTCGTTTAGACGTAGTTGCTAGGCTTAATGTAATCTAAGTGGGATGACTGTAAGCAAGGCGTTTTAATTAGGCATATTTTTAATAGAAACGTGCTTTTTTCGCTGGAAAGATTCGGTTTTCATTTAGTCGTCTCCTGACGAATAATTACTTTCTAGCGACGCAATCAGCTCCATAAACACATCGCGCACTTGTTGTTCGTCGCAACCCATCAGCACCGCGTCTTCCAATGCGTCTTGGCAAACTTGACGAATTTCAATGAGATTTTCTTGCAGGACTTTGTTCTTTTCCACGCAGGCAATCACGTCGCCTTTGGGAGATCGCCAGATGATTTTCTTGCTATGTGGCATAGCAATTAAATCTTCGGCAGCGTCACGCCGACTTGCCCTTGGTACTTGCCACCTCGGTCTTTGTACGAGGTTTCGCACATTTCGTCGCTCTCGAAAAACAGCACTTGCGCGATACCTTCGTTGGCATAAATTTTCGCGGGCAGTGGCGTGGTGTTGGAAAATTCCAGCGTCACATAACCTTCCCATTCCGGCTCGAACGGCGTGACGTTGACGATGATGCCGCAACGTGCGTAAGTCGATTTTCCTAAGCACACGGTCAACACTGAACGCGGGATGCGGAAGTATTCCACGGTGCGCGCCAAGGCAAAAGAATTCGGCGGAATAATGCAGTAATCGGCGGTGACTTCGACGAAGGAATTCGGATCGAAGTTTTTCGGATCAACGATGGTACTGTTGATGTTGGTAAACAGCTTAAATTCGTTCGAGCAACGAATGTCGTAGCCGTAGCTGGACGTGCCGTAAGACACGATTTTTTTGCCATCGACTTCTTTAACTTGATTCGGCTCGAACGGGCTAATCATGTCGTGCTGCTCGCACATGCGGCGTATCCATTTGTCTGATTTGATGCTCATTGATTTTGGGGAATCGGTGAGTGGTGAGTGGTGAGTGGAAAGTGGGAATCACCGCGCAACGGTTTTTCCACTTTCCATTCCCCACTTCCAACTCCCCAGTTTCCCGCGTCTCCAAAAATAAAATGGGCGCGATTTTAACCAATTCGCCGCGATGCCGCTTGATTTGCTAAAATCCCGCCTTTATCGCATTTCGACACTCTCCTCATGGCTCGCAAAATCCTCGTTACCTCCGCACTTCCCTACGCCAACGGCAGCATTCACTTAGGTCATCTGGTCGAATATATTCAGACCGACATCTGGGTGCGCTTTCAAAAAATGCAGGGACACGAAGTGCATTACGTTTGCGCCGACGACACGCACGGCACGCCCATCATGCTGCGCGCGCAAAATGAAGGCATCACACCTGAGCAACTTATCGACCGCGTGTGGCACGAACACAAAGCGGATTTCGACGGATTCAATATCGCTTTCGATCACTACGGCAGCACCAACAGCGTCGAGACCAAAGAATTTGCGCAGGACATTTATCGCAAATTACGCACGGCAGATTTAATCGAAACCAAAGCCGTCGAACAGTTTTACGACCCCGTTAAAGAAATGTTTTTGCCAGATCGTTTCATCAAAGGCGAATGCCCCAAGTGCCATGCCAAAGATCAATACGGCGACAACTGCGAAGCGTGCGGCGCAACTTACGCGCCCATCGAATTGATCAATCCTTACTCCGCCGTGTCAGGTGCGCAACCGGAACGTCGCAGCTCAGAACATTACTTTTTCAAGTTGTCAGACCCGCGCTGCCAAGAGTTTTTAAGCGCATGGACGCAAGGCAAATTAGCCTCGCAAGCCACGCCACCGCTGCAACAAGAGGCGGCGAACAAAATGAAAGAATGGTTTGAAGCTGGATTATCCAACTGGGATATTTCGCGCGACGCGCCGTATTTTGGTTTTGAAATTCCTGATGCGCCGGGCAAGTTTTTCTATGTGTGGCTGGATGCGCCAGTCGGCTACATGGGCAGTTTCAAAAAACTGTGCGAGCAAAAAAATCTGAATTTTGATGAGTTTTGGAACGCCGATTCCAAGACCGAGCTGTATCACTTTATCGGCAAAGATATTTTGTACTTCCATTCGCTGTTCTGGCCCGCAATGTTGAAGTTCGCCAACTTGCGCACCCCGACGCAGATCTTCGCGCATGGCTTCCTGACCGTGAACAACGAGAAAATGAGTAAATCGCGCGGCACATTTATCACCGCCGACAGCTATCTCAAACAAGGCTTGAACCCCGAATATTTGCGCTATTACTACGCCGCCAAACTCAACGGCACGATGGAAGACATCGACCTGAATCTGGAAGATTTTGTGGCGCGCGTGAATTCGGATTTAGTCGGCAAGTACATCAACATTGCGAGTCGTACGGCAGGATTTATTAGCAAGAAGTTTGCTGGCAAAATTGCTACCTTTCCAACCCAAATCAATAAAAACGGGGAGATTCGCACAAGGGAAGAGTTTGATCTGCTAAGTAGATTTATCGACTCACAA
The DNA here is from genome assembly GCA_046049345.1 of Pseudomonadota bacterium. Lineage (GTDB taxonomy): Bacteria > Pseudomonadota > Gammaproteobacteria > Burkholderiales > Gallionellaceae > Gallionella. The sequence continues at coordinate 2,868 of JBJORQ010000089.1, forward strand.
GCTTTAATTGCCGCCGCCTACGAAGGTCGTGATTTTGGTAAAGCCATTCGCGAAATTATGCGGTTAGCTGACTTGGCTAACGAATATGTGGCACAACAAGCACCTTGGGCGCTCGCCAAGCAAGACGGTCAAGAAGCCAAATTGCACGAAGTATGTTCGGTAAGCTTGAATTTGTTCCGCTTACTGACTTTGTACTTGAAACCAATTTTGCCTCAGCTCGCCGAACAGGTTGAGCAGTTCCTCAATATTTTGCCTTTGCAATGGGAGGATGCCGAAGAGTTATTGAGCGGCAAAATTAACGACTACGCACACTTGGCTGTTCGTATCGACCCCAAACTTATCGAAGCGATGGTAGAAGCCAACAAACAAAGTATGCCTGCGGCGGAAGTTACACCTGTTGTGGCGGCAAAAGTTTTACCCGCAACACTACCCTCGCCCTTAAAGGCTGAGGGGGCGAACGTCGGTGCTACCGCACCAATTTCTGAAACCATATCAATAGACGACTTCAACAAGATTGATTTGCGTGTGGCAAAAATCGTCAATGCGGAACATGTTGAAGGTGCGGAAAAATTATTGAAGCTGACGCTGGACATCGGCGAAGAAACTCCGCGTACGGTGTTCGCGGGTATCAAGTCGGCTTACGACCCAGCGACATTGGTTGGACGCATGACGGTAATGGTGGCGAATCTCGCGCCGCGCAAGATGAAGTTCGGCATGTCGGAAGGCATGGTACTGGCGGCTTCGGGTGATGCTCCGGGACTGTTTATTTTGTCGCCAGATGACGGCGCGCAAGCGGGTATGCGGGTTAAATAAACAGCACGGAGGTGTCAGTGCAAAACGCAGTGTGGCTAAAGATTGCGCAGTATTTTCGGCCGCGTTTAATTGACGCTTTGCATGGCTATCATCGCGCGCGTTTTACCGCCGATGTCACCGCTGGCATCACCGTCGGCGTGATTGCCCTACCGCTAGCGATAGCCTTCGCCATCGCCTCTGGCGCGAAACCTGAAGCAGGCATTTTTACCGCCATCATCGCGGGTTTTATCATCTCGCTACTGGGTGGTTCGCGCGTACAAATCGGCGGGCCGACGGGCGCGTTTATCGTGATTGTGTACGGCATCATTGCGCAATACGGCTACGCCAATTTGCTGATTTGCACGCTGATGGCGGGCGTGATGCTGGTGGCGATGGGCTTGGCGCGGCTAGGAAATTTGATTAAGTTTTTCCCGCGCCCACTCATTATTGGCTTCACCAACGGCATCGCGGTGCTGATTATTTTTAGTCAGCTTAAAGACTTCTTAGGCCTCAAAATCGACACTTTACCCGCCGAGTTTTTTGCCAAATCCAACGCGCTGATTCACGCCCTGCCTAGCTTCGACGCGCTGACCTTGTTACTCGCGCTCAGCTCGTTTTTACTCCTCTGGTTTTATCCCAAATCATGGGCAAAAAAAATTCCCGCGCCGATCGTGGCACTGGTAGTCGGCACCGCCGTCGTGGCGTTTTTTAATTTGCCAGTCGAAACCATAGGCACACGTTTCGGCGGCATTCCACAAGGCTTGCCGAGCTTTGATGCACCCGAATTCAGCCTCGCCACTTTGCGTCATTTGATTGCGCCCGCGCTGACCATCGCCTTGCTCGGTGCGATTGAATCGTTGCTCTCAGCAGCGGTGGCGGACGGCATGATAGATGACAAGCACGACCCCAATCAGGAGCTCATCGCGCAAGGCATTGCGAATATCGTCACGCCATTTTTCGGCGGTTTGCCTGCTACGGGGGCGATTGCGCGCACCGCCACCAACGTGCGCGCAGGGGCGACCAGTCCGATTTCGGGCATGGTGCATGCGCTGACGTTGTTGCTCATCGTGTTGCTCGCCGCGCCACTTGCCACGCATATTCCGCTCGCCACCTTAGCCGCAATTTTGCTGATTACCGCTTACAACATGGGCGAATGGGAAAGTTTCAAAACGCTGCGCACCTATCCTGCGGGTGACAGCGCGGTGCTGGTGCTGACGTTTTTGCTCACGGTGATTTTTGATTTAACCGTCGCAGTCGAAGTCGGCATGTTCTTAGCAATTTTCTTTTTCATCCAACGCATCACCGCGCTTACCCACGTCAGCGTCGCCGCTGAATCACCACAGCCCGACGATGGTGACGCGACCTTAATGCGCAAAGCCGTGCCGCCCGGCGTGATGATTTATCGCGTCTATGGCGCATTGTTTTTTGGTGCAGCGGATAAGCTCGAAGCGGTGCTGGCAGAGCTGCATAACGAACCCGATGTATTCATTCTAAAAATGGACGAAGTCATCAGCATGGACGCGAGTGCCTTGCACAGCCTGCAACATCTACACAGCAAACTGCGCGCGCATGACAAACATCTCATCCTGTGTGGCGCACACAGCCAGCCTTTTTTGTTGATGCAGCAAGCGGGATTTTTTGCGGAAATTGGTAACAGTAATATCGTTGCCAAGTTGCCAGAAGCCTTACGTCAAGCGCAGCACTTACTAGCTACACCAGCGAATTTTGAGCATTAACGCTCAGCCCATTACTAGGAGATTTTTATGCTTAAAACAATCGCTTTTATCTTGGCAGCCATCATTGCGGCGGTGCTGCTTTACGCCGCCAACAAGCCCGATACTTTTCATGTGGAACGCAGCATCCGCATCAAAGCTTCACCCGAAAAAATCTTTGTGCTCATTGAGGATTTTCATAGTTGGCATGAGTGGACTCCGTACAACAAAGATCCCGCGATGAAGCA
>JBJORQ010000090.1:0-5553 GCA_046049345.1 Pseudomonadota bacterium
CGACGCAAAAATTTTGATGCGCTCGCGTTACAGCGCGTATGTGCTCAAGCTCGAAGACTATTTACTCGCCACTTGGCATCCTGCTAAACGCCCCGCGCAGCTTGATTTAGCGAGTGACGATAGTCGCTGGCTAGGTTTGGAAATTAAAAATTTCATACCGTTATCGGACAGCTCTGCCAACGTTGAATTTGTGGCGCGCTACAAGGTTGCGGGACGCGCGCATCGCTTACATGAACGCAGCCATTTTGTGTATGAAAACGGCGCGTGGTTTTATCTCGAAGGGATATTTTTGTGAGTCCGCAACACACGCTAGGTAGCGAAAAACTCGCGGTACTGTTTGCCGATATTTGCGGCAGCACCGCGCTATACGACAGCTTAGGCGACGAGCTGGCGCGACGTTTAATTAGCCAATGCCTCAATTTATTGTGCGCTGAATTGCCCCCGCAACAGGGCGTGTTGATTAAGACTTTGGGTGATGAAGTGATGTGCACTTTCCCCTGTGCAGAACAGGCTTTGGATGCCGCGTGTGCCATGCAGCGCGCCATGGAAAAAGCCCTGTTTGAAGGCGGGCACAAGCTGATGGTGCGCATCGGTTTTCATTTTGGCGAAGTGTTGTGCGACGCGAACGATGTGCATGGCGACACGGTGAATGTTGCCGCGCGGGTCGCGGCGATTACGCGCGCCACGCAGATTATGACCACGCTTGCCGTGGCGCAAAACCTACCCATGCATGTGCGTGCCAGCTTGCGCCAAGTGATGCGCGCCGAGTTCAAAGGCAAACAAGAACGCTTGGATATTTTTCAGGTGGTATGGGAGCAAGACGATGGCGAAAGTACCCGTATCGGCATTCCCGCGTTTCGTAAATTTCCCTTGGATTTAGAAGAGCTGACACTAAGTTACGCGGGCAAAATTGTGCACGTCAATCAAGCACTGCGTAGCGCAATCATCGGCAGAGACAAGGCTTGCGAACTGGTCGTGAGCAGCGATTATGCGTCGCGTCAGCATGTGCGCATCGAGCTGCGTTTTGATAAATTTGTGTTGATAGACCAAAGCACTAATGGCACTTATGTACGCGCGGAGAATGGCGAGGTCACGCACTTGGTGCGTGAAGAACTTCAGCTCAAGGGGCGCGGGCAAATTAGTTTGGGCAACCCAGATTTCGCCTATCTGAACGAGTTAGTTGATTACGCGATACACAGTAAAACGCCGCAGGAATCAGCTCAATAACTTGCCGATACGCTCGTATAAATTCAGCACGATTTCAAACAGAATTAGCGCGATGACATACCACTCCAGCTTGTGTAATTGCTTGTTGTCCCACACGTCCGAGAGCGTTTGCGCGGTGTCGGAAATCAATCCCAGCTTGCGATTCAGGGCGGCTTGACGTTCATGTAATTCAAACTCATCGGCTAGGCTGGCATACAGTCCACCGAGCTGCGGAAAGTCCCACAGCGTTTCGGGTTTGTCACCAATCTCGGCGCGCCCCACCATGCGATGTTCAATCAGCAACATGTGACCGATTTTCGAGAGCAGCTTTTTACTGCCCGCACTGACGCGACCATACGTTGCCAACTCTTGCGCCAGTGGCTCAATTTTGTCGAACTCGCTGGCGACTTTGTGCTCGTATAAATTCAACACTAAATGCTTGCTTAAGGCATCGGCAATGAGTTGTAATTTCTCCAGCGAAATGGTATCGAGCGACACCGTACCGCTTTGTATGCCAAGGTGATTCGTGCCCGCATGAATGGCTAACTCTTCGACATCAGGCGCGCTGTAAGCGTTGCTCAGCAAGGGCTTGAGCGATTCGACAAAACGCACTTCATCAACCATCGCCACGCCAAATAACACCACCACGCCATAGCGAAACAACACCGCAATGCCACCGCTCGCATCGACTTCTAAGGTGAGCGGCGTGGGCGATAAACAGTCGGAAAGTTTGAATGACTTCAAGTCGAGACGGTCGCCCAACAGCAGCGCGCGTGCTTGTAAATCGGAGCGATTTTTAAGGCTTAAAGTGAGATTGGCAGCAGGTTTGGTCATGGCAAAAATCCAATCGGAAAAGTTAACTTAGCCTAACGCCGCGCCCTAGCAGCGTCAAACCGTCGCCACAGTTGCGCACCAAAGCGATGCACCGCCAAACCGCACAAAATGCACGCGCCGCCTAGCCACACTTGCGGCAAAATTGCCTCGCCGTTGAGGGTGTGTCCGAGCAGCAACGCCAGCACCGGGGTGATGAGATTGATCAGCGCGATGCGCCCCGTGTCCATGTGTTTAATCAGGTAGTAATAGAGCAAAAATCCCAACACTGAACCAACGCTGGCGAGGTAAATAATGGCACTTAGGGCGCGGCTGGGAATTGTCTCTGGCAAGTGTCCGTCGAATAGCCACCAAGCCATCACGAACACGGGCAAGGCGACAATGAGCGAGCCGAAAGTTGTTGCCAGCGGTGGGCTGTCGTCACCAACTTTTTTAATCCACACCAAGCCCAATGCCTGCATCACCACGGCGAAAAATAATGCTACTAATCCTGCTGTCGCCCCCACCGCCAAGCCGCCGCGAAATACAAGTAACAAGCCCAATAAACCTAAGCTCATGCCGACTAATTTTTCGCGCGTCAGCGATTCTTCTTTAAGCCACAGTGCCGCACCCAAACTGCTAATCAGCGGCGAGATGCCGAACAGCAGTGAAATCATGCCTGAGCTAACAAATTGCGTCGACCAGTACGCCAACACCATGGTGCCCGCCATGCTTAAACCACTGGCGAGGTAGCTGTGCAAAGCGCGCTGATGTAGGGGCAAACGCACGCGCAAAATAAACAGCAAAGCCAAGCACAGCAAAACGCTGAGACACATGCGCGACAACACCGCGAAGCTAAATCCCGCGCCTTGCGCGCTCCATTGAATGGCGAGCGGCGTGGTTGACCAAATCAAAATCACGGCGATAAAAGCGAGTGGCAGCGGCATGAAAAATCCTAACGGGGCTGTGCGCAAGCAATACGCAACAGCGAGCAAAGAAAAGCTACATCAAAATGACGTCGTATTGCTCTTGGCTGTAAGCCGTTTCGACTTGTAAAGAAATCGGCTTGGCGATGAAGTCGGAAAGCTGCGCTAAGGCTTGTGATTCTTCGTCTAAAAACAAATCAATCACTTGCTGCGCCGCCAAAATACGATATTCGCGCGCATTGAATTGGCGCGCTTCGCGGACGATTTCGCGCACGATTTGGTAGCACACGGTTTGCGCCGTTTTGACCTGTCCGCGTCCTTGGCAAGTTGGGCAAGGTTCGCACAATAAATGCGCCAGACTTTCACGCGTGCGCTTGCGCGTCATCTCGACCAAACCCAAGGAGGAAAAGCCATTCACGGTGATGCGGGTGTGGTCGCGCGCCAAGGCTTTTTTGAATTCTTCCAGCACGGTAGCTTGATGTTCTTCGCTGTCCATGTCGATAAAATCGCAAATGATAATGCCGCCTAAATTGCGCAACCGCAGTTGCCGCGCGATGACTTGCGTGGCTTCGAGATTGGTCTTGAAAATGGTGTCGTCAAAATTGCGTAAGCCGACAAAGCCGCCGGTGTTTACATCGACTGTGGTCAAAGCTTCGGTTTGGTCGATGATGAGATAGCCGCCCGACTTCAAATCAACGCGTTTGGATAACGCGCGCTCGATTTCCTCTTCCACACCATACAAATCAAACAGCGGGCGCACGCCGGGGTAATGCTCCAATTTCGCCGCAGCATTGGGCGTATAAGCCTCGGCGAAGTCGAGCATTTTTTGATAGGTGGCGCGTGAATCAATTTGAATGCGCAGCGTGTCTTGGTTCACGAAATCGCGTAACACACGCAGGCTGATGTCCAACTCTTGATACAACAATTGCGGTGCACTGGCAGTTTTAGCGGCTAATTGTAACGCTCCCCACAGCCTGTCCAAATATGCCACATCCGCTGCAAAATCAGGCTGTTCAGCTGCTTCGGCAACGGTGCGAATAATGTAGCCGCCTTTATGTTCAGCAGGAATCGCCGCCAGCAAACTGGCGCGCAACGCATCGCGCTGCGTCTCACTTTCGATACGTTGCGACACGCCGATATGACTTTCTTGCGGCAAAAAAACCAACAGCCGTCCCGCCATGCTGAGCTGCGTGGTGAGGCGCGCGCCTTTCGTGCCGATGGGATCTTTAATCACTTGCACCAAAATATTTTGCCCATCGAATAAACGATGCTCGATCGGCTTGGGCTCGGCGGTGTTTTCCCAAATATCGGCAACGTGCAAAAACGCGGAACGCTCCATACCGATGTCGATAAACGCCGACTGCATGCCCGGCAACACGCGCTTCACTTTGCCCAAATACACATTGCTGACAATGCCGCGACTATTGCTGCGCTCGATGTGCAAATCCTGCACGATGCCTTGCTGCATCACCGCGACACGCGTTTCTTGCGGCGTGACATTGATCAGAATTTCGTCGCTCATTGTGTCCTCATGGGGTAGGCAAATTAAATTTGCGCAGCAGTGCGACGGTTTCACACAAGGGCAAACCTACTACGCCCGAATAACTGCCCGCCAGATGCGCCACAAACGCGCCGCCCAAGCCCTGTATGGCATACGCGCCAGCTTTGTCGCGTCCTTCGTCGCTCAGCAAATAACGACGAATGCGCGCCTCGTCCAGCGCGACAAAACGCACTGTGGACACCGACAACGCCGTTTCAATTTGCTCACCTTGCCGCACCGCAATAGCGGTCAAGACCTGATGCTCGCTTCCCGACAAATTTTGCAGCATCTCCAGCGCGTGTTCAGGGCTGTCGGGCTTGCCTAAAATTTTGCCATCCAGCACCACCGTGGTATCCGCCGCCAACACAGGCGCGTCGGGCAAATGGCGATAGCCCAACACCGCATAAGCGGCCGTTACCTTGTCCCTGCACACGCGCTGCACATACGCCTCGGGCAGCTCTTGACGCAATGGCGTTTCATCCACGTCCATGCCGCGCGCCACGTCAGCACGCAAATGTAAGATCTCAAAAGCCACACCGATTTGCGTCAGCAATTCGGCGCGGCGCGGACTTTGTGAAGCGAGGTAAATTTTCGCGAAGGACATCGTTACTCTCGGTGATAAGGATGGTTGTGCATCAGGCTGTGCGCGCGATACAACTGTTCGGCTAGTAACACGCGCACAAACGCGTGCGGCAAGGTCAAGGCGGAAAGTGCCATTAACTGCTTGGCGGATTGCTTCACCGTCGGATGTAAACCATCCGCGCCGCCGACAATAAAAGCGACATCGCAGCCTTCGCGCATCCAATCTTGCATGTGTGTGGCAAGCTGTTTGGTGGTCGGTGTCGCGCCGCGTTCATCCAAAGCAATGCGCCAACAACTCGACGGCAACGCCGCCAAAATGCGCTGCGCTTCCGCCTGCATAATTTGCTCGGTGGTTTTTCCCGTGGTGCGCGGCTCCGGCTTGATTTCCAGCAGCTCAATTTTCGCCTCGCGCGGCATCCGCTTGACGTACTCATTGAACCCGACCGTAATCCAATCAGGCATTTTGTGACCAACCGAAACAATGATGAG
>JBJORQ010000091.1:0-5422 GCA_046049345.1 Pseudomonadota bacterium
GAACTATAGTAGTTCTAGTTAGAACTAAATGTCAATACCTTGTGCGGAACTTTAATACTCCAAATGTAAGCGCATGGCGTAAACGTCGATTGCGCCGCGATCGGCGTTGTAGGCGGGATTGACAATGCGCTGGTAGTCGCTGGTCAGCCACACACCCTTGTGCAAATTCAGGCTGTAATAACCTTCAAAAATTTGTTCGGGACGGTAGTTTAATTTGCCGTCACCGATGAAATAGGAGATGCCGCCCGCTGCCAGAAAACGGCGGCGTTCAGGCGATAAAGTATTCTGCATCAGCGACACGCCCACCCCGTCGGCATTACGTCCCCAGGCATTGCCCTTGATGACAACACCCGTAGAAAGTGAGCCATCGACCTCGGTAAAAGCATAGGTTTCGGTGCGCCCGTCGGCTTGCATGGCACGCAAAAAGAAACCGCTGTTGTCGCTGATTTCCTGTTCGACATTGATACCTACGCCATATTTTATTTTCTCGCTCAGCCGCACTGCGACCAGCGCGTCGGGACCCGTGTAGTTGCCCGGATGCGCGTTCAACCAAGTCAGCGCGTCGCTATAGCTGGCGAGCTTGGCGCGGTTGCGCCAGCCCAGCGCGCGCACTTTGCCAGGATGACCTAGCAATTCGTGCGCGTGTTCCACTTCGAGCTGGTCGCCGTAGTGATTCGCCAGTGCTAAATCGACAGGCAGTCCATTCGGTTGTTGTGGTCCGCTCATGCGTCCCGCGCGCAGTACCCAATCTGCTTTGTACCATTCCACTGCTGCGCCCCAGCCGAAGCCGCGCGCATCGGCGGCATAGTCATACGCGGCATATGTCCAATTGCCCCAATTCATAAACTGCGTGCGTGGGTCTTTGGCGTAAGTGTTGGGGTCGAATACATCCAGCGTGGAAAAATTACCAATCGTCAGCACCACGCGGTCGTGGTCTATCCAGCCCGCCATTTGGTTGTTCTGCGCGGCGGCGACTGCTTGACTGCCACCACCCTGATTCCAAGTTTGCCGCAGGAAAAGTTTTTGCCGATAAATGGTCGGCGATGTGCCCGCCGCGCGGGTGATTTCGCCATTGGTGTAGCCGCCCATGCCGATTAAATTGGTGGAAAAAGGCACGCCTTGCGAAATTTCTGGCGTTAAATAAATCTCGCCGTTTTGCCAAGGGCGCACGCCGATAAAGGCGGTAGTCGAGAAGGTGTACATCTTCTCGTGACCGGTGATAAGACTGTTCGGCCCTGAATAAGCCGCCTGATAACTGGGGTGACGTTGCCAGTTGTAGGTGGTTTGAAATTGCGCATCCCAGTCACCGACCGCTGCGACTGCGGGAGTTTCGGCGTGTGCCAATGAGGGTAGTAAAGCAAGCAAACAAGTCGCGGAAATTTTATTCATTTTCATTTTTACGATGGCGCGCTTCATCGGCGAAAAGCGGATACAACATCGGCAATAGCAACAGGGTGAACAGCGTGCCCGTGACGATGCCACCAACAATCACCACTGCGAACGGGCGTTGTGTTTCCGAGCCGATGCCGTGCGAAATCGCGGCGGGCAACAAGCCTAATCCCGCCATCAATGCGGTCATCAAAATCGGGCGTAAACGCAGCACCGCGCCTTCCAGCACTGCTTCTTTTAGGCCTTTGCCTTGCAGCATAATTTCCATAAATTGCTCGACCATAATCACGCCGTTTTGTACTGAAATGCCTGCCACCGCGATAAAGCCGACCGCCGCCGATACCGATAAATGCAAGCCCGCCAAACCCAATCCCGCCAAGCCGCCGATGATGGTAAACGGCACCATCAGCATCACCAGCAAGGCTTTCATCATCGAGCGGAACGCCCAAAACAGCAGTACGAAGATCATCAAGACCGACAGCGGCACAATGAACTTTAAGCGTTGCAAGGCGCGTTGCTGATTCTCAAACTGACCGCCCCAAGTGATGGTGTAGCCAGGTGGGAATTTTACTTCGGCGTTGACTTTTTCCATCGCCTCGGCGACGAAGCCGCCTTGATCGCGTCCCAGCAAATTGGCTTTCACTGCCACCACGCGCCCGCCGTTTTCGCGCCCGATGCGCCCCGCGCCTTGCTTGATGTCGATGCGCGCCAGTTGACCAAGTGGAATGGTGTTGCTGCTGCCCGGCATGGCTATCGGCAAATCCGCAATGCTGCTCACCGCATTGCGATCGTTTTCTGCCAAGCGCACTGTCACATCGAAGCGTTTATCGCCCTCAAAAAACACGTTGAGGTTGTCGCCCGCCAGCGCGGTTTGAATGGTGTTATTTACGTCGCTGACATTGATGCCGTAGCGTGCCATTTGCTCGCGATTCATCACGATATTCAGCTCGCTTTGCCCGCCGATTTTGATGGCGGCCACGTCAGTCGCACCGCGTATGCTGCGCAGCACGCTGGCGATTTGCTCGCTCTTGTCTTCGAGAATTTCCAAATCAGGACCGAAAATTTTCACCGCAATTTCGCCTTTTACACCCGACAACGATTCTTCTAAATTGTCTTGAATGACTTGCGAAAAGTTAGTTGGTACACCAGGGATGGTGTGAATTTTTTGCTCCATGTCGGCGATGAGTGCTTCTTTGTCGGCAAACTTCCAAGTCTCTTTCGGATTCAAATCCGCCATGATTTCCAAATTGTTTACACCCTTAGGATCGGTGCCATCATCGGGGCGACCGACTTGCGTAGTGACGTTATTCACTTCTTTGTAAGTGTTCAAAATGGCGCGCACTTCGCGTTCGATTTCCTTGGTTTTTTGCAGCGCGGTTGAGGGCGGCAAAGTGATGGTGAGCCAGATATTTCCTTCGTCTAGTTTGGGCAAAAACTCGCTGCCTAAGCGCGGTGAGAGCAATAAAGTAATACTCAATAAAGCCACCGACATCAGCACGATAGGCTTGCGGCGCGGTTCTGCCCAATCGAGTAAGCGGCGATAATTTTCTTGCAGCGCGTGCATCCAAGCGCTGTGTTTTTCGGCGAGGTCGCCGTTCTTCATGGCGTAACTCACCAACACAGGCACGAGCGTGAGCGTGAGCAAAATCGCGCCGATGAGTGCGAAGGTTAGGGTGAATGCCATAGGCGTGAAAATTTTGCCTTCGACGCGTTGGAAGGTGAAAATCGGCAAGAACGCCAAGATGATGATGCCCTTAGAAAACAAGATGGGGCGACCCAATTCCAATACGGTATTTTTCAGCGTATGGACGCGCCATGAATAGTTGGCGTGCTGCGGAAATTGCGCGACGTTGGCGAGGGCGAGCTTGACCATCACCGCCTCGACCAGCACTACCGCGCTGTCGATGATAATGCCGAAATCGACCCCGCCTAAAGAGATTAAATTCGCCGACACGCCGCGCGCATCCATCAACACAAACGCGAACAACAACGACAGCGGAATCACCACCGCTACGGCTAAGGCGGCTTGCCAGTTACGCAAAAAAATCACCAAAATCGTCACCACTAAAAATGCGCCAACCAGCAAATTTTCCACCACGGTATGCACGGTATGTTTGACCAAATCGGTACGGTCGTAATACGGCACGAGCTTCACGCCTTTGGGTAATTTGTGATCGAGCTGGGCGATTTTTTCTTTCAAATCTGCGACCACTTTAGTGGCGTTTTGCCCCTTGGTCATTTGCACAATGCCTTGCACCACGTTGTCGCGTTCGTTGAACGCCACCATGCCGGAACGCGGGCGCGCGCCGATGGCGACTTCGGCAACATCGCTGATCAAAATCGGATGACCGTTGCGCGTGATGATAGAAATGCGCGCGATGTCGTCCAAACTTTGCAGCAGCCCAATCCCGCGTATCACCAACGCCTCATCGCCGCGTTGCAATAATCCCCCGCCGCTATTGGCACTATTGGCGGTTACCGCCGCTGCCACTTGGTCGATGCTGACGTTAAATTTACGCAAGGCATCGGGCTTGATGCGCACTTGATATTCTTTAATTTCACCACCAAAACTCACCACATCGGCGATGCCTGGCACGGTGCGCAGCGCGGGACGGATCGTCCAATCTTGCAGCGCGCGCACTTCTTGTGGCGACATCTCTGGCGGCACGTCCAGCACATAGCGATACACCTCGCCAACCGCGTTGGTGAGCGGCGCGATGCCAGGCTGGATGCCGACAGGCAAGTTGGCGTTATGGATTTTTTCGATGACTTGCTGACGCGCAAAATAATCGTCGGTGTTGTCGGCAAAGGTCAGCGTAATAATCGACAGCCCAGTGATGGACACAGAGCGCAGTTGCGTCATACGCGGCACGCCACCCATTTCGCGTTCCAGCGGCAGCGTGACACTGCGCTCTACTTCTTCTGGTGCTAAGCCTGTCGCTTGCGTAACGATTTGCACCTGCACATCTTGCACATCGGGAAAGGCTTCAATCGGCAGACTCGTCCAAGCAATCCAACCAAAAATCATCAGCACCAAACTGGCGGCGACGACAAATACGCGTTGTTGCAAAGCGAAGGTAATAAGTTTATCGAGCATGGTTGATTAGCCTTTTAGCGGTGTAGCAGAATGATTTTAGTTCTCGCCCGACAACTCTGAATTGAGTAGTAGCGCGCCGCTGTTGACGACTTTTTCGCCCGCGCTTAAGCCCTCTTTGATGTAGCTAAATTCGCGTCCTTGCAAGCCCAGCACTACGCTGCGACGTTCCAATACGCCCGCTTCTTTTTCGACAAAAATATAGTTGTGGATGCCTTGATTGACCAGCGCGCTGTTGGCGACGCGGGGCAATTTATTTTTGGCATCGGCGAGCGGTGTGACGCGCGCATACATTTCGGGTTTGAGTTTTTGGCTGCTGTTGTCCACGCTGCAACGCACTTGGATGCGCCGCGTAGCCGGGTCGAGTGCCGCGCCAACGTTGACGATTTTGCCGTTGAATTGTTCATTCGGATAGGCATCCACTTCGACACTAATCGCTTGTCCCATATGGACTGCGGCGATGTCTTGTTCGGGTAAATCTATCACCGCCCACAAATGCTTAGGGTCGGAAATTACAAACAAAGGCGTGCTCGCATCGGGGCGCACTTCAGTGCCAGGATTCGCCTGCCATTCGGTGACCACCCCCGCCAGTGCCGCGCGCAACGCGAACAAGCCATCCGCGCTATCCGCACCATTCAGGTTGTGCAATTTGGCTTGCGCGCGAGTCGCTTCGGCACGGGCTTGTTGATAGTCGTCGTCCGCCATTTCCAGCTCTTTATGCGCCAACACTTTGCCGTCAAACAAAGTTTGTGCACGACTCAAGGCGAGTTGCTTGAGGTGCGCGGCAGAACTGGCTTTTGCCGCATCCGCTGCGGCGGCGGAGAAGTCGGGCGAATCCAGCCAGAGCAAGGCTTGCCCCGCTGCGACCTTGTCGCCCGCCTGCGCCACGATGCGCGCCACACGCCCCGCCACGGGCGAAAACACCCGCGCGGTATGGTT
>JBJORQ010000092.1:0-5337 GCA_046049345.1 Pseudomonadota bacterium
CTTTTTCTCCGTCTCAATGAGTGGAGCTAGACTCGCCCTTGAACGAGTGGACTAAACGCCCTCCCCTTCAAGGGGAGGGTTGGGGTGGGGATGGGTTATGGTCGCCTTGCTCTGCAACGCAGTCCAAATAGCTTCAACCACCGCATCCGTTTCTTGTAAAACTTGGTTGTTCCAGAATCTCAATACCTGAAATCCTGCTTCCTGCAAACGTCTGTCTCGTTCTTGATCTCGCTTATTTTCTAAGTGCTGCCCGCCATCAACTTCAACAATCAAGCATCTTTCCAGGCAGACAAAATCCAGTACGAAATCCATGTAAGGATGCTGGCGGCGAAATTTACAGCCTGCCAATTGCCGACTGCGTAGCCGTTGCCATAAGCACCGTTCAGCATCAGTCATGTTGTTGCGCAGTTTTCGTTGAAGCTGCCCGCCGATAATCGCGCGGTTTGTTTGGGCTTTCATTTTTTACTCCAGCTATTTACTCCATCCCCACCCCAGCCCTCCCCTTGAAGGGGAGGGAGTAAATTCCTCGCATCTTCAAGGGACACAGTCCATTCCCCCCCAAGGGCGGAGCAACGTTCCTTCCCCTTCAGGGGGAAGGTTAGGATGGGGGTGGGTTATCGTCTAATCCCCACCACTATTTTCGTCATACCAACCTGCTGCGAAACCCTGCCGCAAATTCATTCATGTATTCCGCCACCACCAGTTGGTTAATGGTGCGCGATGCGTCGGGGTTGAGTTGGATTTTTTGACGCGTGCCAAATTCGCCAATCACGAGCGGCTGCATCATTCGCTCGAAGTAGCTTTCGTTGCTCAACAGTTGCGTGTTTTGCAGCACTTGCTCATCGGCTTGTTGCTTAACACCGATGAGTGCGTCAAACAGGCCGCGCTCGGTTTTGGTTAGTGTGCCGCGCTCCCACAAGCGTTTGTGGATGCGCGTGTATTTTGTGTCGCCTTGGTATTTGGCGCGGAGCTGATTGTTCTGACGGTTCAGCTCTTTTACTTTGTCGTGTATGGCATCGAGCGCGCCGATGTTGGCATTCATCTCGTCGCGTGTAACTTCGTTCAAATTCTTTTTCTTAAACAGTCGCTCTAACTCTTCTTTGAGGGTGAGAAATTTTGGGTCTTGTTGGTCGAAGTTATCCGCCAAAGCCTCACGCGTTTTGCGCAGCGTATTTTTCAATTTATCCGCCAGTACCAGCTCTTCTTCTTTGACTTTGGTAAACATAAACAGCACGTCTTCGAGCGCGACATTGAGCAGATTGGCGGTGTCGCTGCTGGACTCGATGCTGTCCTTGAGATTGAGCAAATCGAGATGATTGCAGGTCTCGCGGTAGAGCTGATTGAGCTTTTGAAAATCGAGTTGCTGGAGCTGTTCGTAATCACCTTGCAAGCGGATTAGATTGTACAAACTGCGCGCATCGGCGAGGGCTTTTTTGAGAGCCAACACGGTGGTGCGATCCTGAATCTGGCAGATTTGTTTGGAAAATTCTTCGGCGTTTTCGACATTGAAGCTGAACAAAATATCTTTGATTGCCTCAATCTCTTGAGTGATTTCTTCAGCAGTTTTGAATAGGTTGGAGTAGTGCACTAACTCGTCACCCAACTCGTCTTGTAGCTCGTCAAAATAGGCTTTGTTAGTTTTGTCGAACTCGGTGGTGATGTCAGCGAAATCGACGACGTAGCCATAGCGAAAATCTTTGTACGTGCGATTCACGCGGGTCAGTGCTTGCAGCAGGTTGTGCTTGCGTATGACACGACCGAGGTAGAGCTTTTTCAGTCGGCGCGCATCAAAGCCCGTGAGCAACATGTTGTACACAAACAGCAGGGCGATCTTGCCTGCTTTGAAGTCTTCTACCCATTGCTTGCGCTCTTCTTTGCTGCCCACATCGTGCAGAATCAGCGCGGCATTTTTAACGCGATTTTCCAACATTGTTCTGGCGGCGTAACTGTCAGGCTGACGCGCGGCAATCAGTGCCTGCGCAGAGTCTTGCACGGCGTAAACGGGCTGTGGTTGCTCCGAATAGACCGTGTTGAAAATCTCAAACATTTTTTTGGCTTGTTCGGAACTGTCGCAAATCACCATGCCGCCTATGCTTGCGTCGTTTAACGCGCTACGACTTTTTTCAAAGTCGCGCACGATGTAGTCGAGCATAGGTTCAACAAATGTTGGATGCGCATAAATGAGCTTGCGGTCGATGTCGCCTTGCTGAAGCTCTACCTCGGCGAGTGCCTCTTGCAACGAGAGCTTGTAGTTGGTGGCGATCTCTTCGCGTATCAGGCGCAGGGTGTAGCCGTCGGCAATCGAAGCGTTGTAGTAATACTTGTGGATGTAATCGCCAAATAGCGCGCGCGAGTTGTAATCGTCACCTAATAGCGGCGTGCCAGTAAGCCCGATTTTGATGGCGTTGCCGTCCGACTGCGTGAGGTTCGCAAGAAAGCTGCCGGTGGGGTTATAGCTGCGATGCACTTCATCAAGAAAATACACGCGCTGGATGCTGACATCGTAATCTTCAGTGCGCACCACGTCGGGGTCGTCCTCAAATTTCTGGATGTTGACCACGGTAATTTCAGCTTTGCCCGTATGGTTGTGCAGGGCTTGTGTTGCCTTGATGTCACGGGCGAAAGCCTCGCGGGAATCTATGGTGTGAACTATCAGACCACGGCAGGAAAATTCGCGCTGCGCTTGGATAAGCAGGTCGATGCGGTCAACGATGAAATAGAATTTTGGGATGATGCCTTTGCGCTGAAAATAGTCGGTGAGAAAGCGCGTGTTGTAATACGCCAGCGCGGTTTTGCCGCTGCCTTGCGTGTGCCAAATAATGCCTTTGCGAATACCCGCATCGAGCTTGCGTTCTATTGCTTTGGTGGCGAAAAGCTGCGGGTAACGCATGACGTGTTTGTGCAAACCATCCGCCTCATTCACATAAACCAGCGCGTATTGCAGCAGGAACGAAAGACGGTCGCGGCTGAACAATGAAGTGCAGATGCGATTAGTCGGCGTGTCGGGTGATTTATTGCTGATAAATTCGGGGCTGTGTTTGATGACGTTGAGGTTGTTGTCGCGCAGCACTTCGTTTTCGAGTGCGTCGTTTTCATCGGCCAGCAAGTCGGCGAGATTCAGCGTTTCCTCTTCGCGGAAATAGTTGAAGCTGGGCGCATCGTATGAAGAACTGGCGTAGAACGCGCCCTCGATAGGCTGAGGCGTGCCGTCGTCGTATTCCATGTTGTTGGAAAACACCATCAACTGCGTGATGTTGATGAAGCGGCGGAAGCGCGGATTGCGGCTGCGCGTGATGATGCGATTGCGTTCTGCTAGGACACCTTCGCGATTGTTGGGCTTTTTGACTTCGATGAAAACCAGTGGCAAACCGTTGATGAGCAGCGTGATGTCAGGGCGGAATTCGTCATCGCCATTTTTGCAAGTCAGTTCGGTGACGACATGAAAGCTGTTGTTGTCAAAATTTGCAAAGTCGATCAGCTTGATGCCAGAGCGCGCGGTGAGCCGCTCATAAAAAGCCTTGCCGAGGTCTTCGTTATCCAGCAAGAGTTTGACATCAACCAGCAAGCGATCTAAATCGGCAAGCTCCATATCAGGATTGAGTTTTGCGATAGCCGAACGAAATAGGTCAGGAAAAATATTGGTCTCTTCATCCCATGTGCAATTTTTGAGCGAAAGATAGCGATAGCCGAGGCGCACCAAATGCAGAATGCAGGGGATTTTGACTCTTGAGTCTTCGCTAAAAACCATCAGATTAAATTCCCCATACCGTCTCCACCCCCGATTATGCTGCGGTTCTTGCTAATACTATAGTCTTCCATTGCTTAGTGCCAGTGAATGCTCTGAAGGGGTTACAACAAGATTGGATTTTTCCGATGGCTCGAAAGTAACTTTTAATTTAACGAGAAGGCTTACTCTACCTTGTAAGTTGACATGATACTGAATGTCGGTAAACATAAGCAACTACCTACGATATGTATCAGACATGGAAACCTCAAAAGTTACGAAGGTTTTGAGTCTCGCCAAGCAGGGCGGGGTTATTCGCGCCCGAGACCTGGAACCGCACAACATACCCCGCACCTATCTTGCACGTCTATGCGAAGCAGGCAAACTTCAGCGTATTGGGCGCGGACTTTATATGCTGGCGGATAGGTCGATCACCACCAATCACAGCCTCGGTGAAGCTGCAAAGCGCGTTCCTCATGGCGTGATATGCCTGCTCTCTGCACTGCGGTTTCATGGGGTCACCACACAAGCACCCTTTGAAGTTTGGATGGCAATTGAAAACAAAGCGCGCGCACCGGTTGTGAGTGAAACGCCTTTGCGTATCGTCCGATTTTCAGGGCTGTCACTACAGTCAGGTATAGAGACGCATCTGATAGGCGGAGTTGCCACGCAAATTTATTCGCTGCCTAAAACAATCGTGGACTGTTTTAAGTGCCGAAATAAAATCGGCCTTGATGTTGCGGTAGAAGCATTGCGGGAAGGTTGGCGTGCCCGCAAATGCACCATGGATGAACTCTGGCACTATGCAGCAATTTGCCGCGTCGCTAATGTGATGCGACCTTATTTGGAAACACTGGTATGAGCGTAGATCAACCTCGCAATCTTTCGGCATCCGTGCGTCAACGGTTACTCAATATCGCTAGACGTGATGGCGAAGCTTTCGATTTGGTGCTGACGCGTTATGCATTGGAACGCCTCTTGTATCGCTTGGGGCAATCCAAATTTCACGACCAGTTTTTACTCAAAGGTGCGATGCTTTTTGCTCTGTGGGGCGGTGAAGTTCATCGCCCAACTCGTGATGTTGATCTGCTGGGATTTGGCACGAGCGAACTCGCGCAAGTGGAAAATATTTTTCGAGAAATTTGCCAATTGTCAGTGGAGGCGGATGGTCTAGGATTTTATCCAGACAATATGCGCGTGTTGGAAATTCGCGAGGATCAAGAATATCAGGGCGTGCGCGTTTCATTTGAGGCACGTCTTGAAAATGCCGTGATTCCAATCCAGATAGATATTGGCTACGGCGATGCGGTAACACCTGCACCAGAAAATATTACTTATCCGACAATGCTGGATTTTGCCGCACCCAAGTTGCGCGCTTATCCGCTCTACACTGTGGTCGCCGAGAAATTTCAAGCTATGGTTTGGCTCGGAATTGCCAATAGCCGCATGAAGGATTTTTATGATATTTGGATCATCATGCAAAAATTTTCGTTGGAGGGACAAATTTTAAGCCAAGCAGTAGAGGCAACTTTTGCGCGACGAAAAACTCCGTTACCCACGAACGCGCCGTTAGCTCTGACTCAAGTGTTTGCCAACGATGCGGCAAAACAAAC
>JBJORQ010000093.1:0-5264 GCA_046049345.1 Pseudomonadota bacterium
TTCAAAGACGGCTACGAATTAGTTTGGACGGCGACGCATGAGGCTGCACAAGCGATGTTGAGCTGGGACGACGCAAAATTTTTAAGCGAATTGCAGCAACAATTTGGCGAACGCGTCGGTGAATTTACACACGTCGGCAAACGCAGTTGTTTCGCGCTCGGACTGAAACGTGCGCCGCAACAAACGCCGCAGCCGCATTTGGTGTTGCTCGGCAATGCCGCGCAGACTTTGCATCCCGTGGCGGGGCAGGGGTTTAACTTAGGGCTGCGCGATGCGTGGGAATTGGCACAAATTATTTTAGCGCGCGCGCCTGATGAATTAGGCAGCGAGGCAATGCTGGCAAATTATCGCGCCACACGCCGCGTCGATCGCGAAGCGGGGATACGTTTTACCGATAGTTTGGTGCGCTTGTTTTCTAACGATATGCCGTTGCTGAGTGGCGCGCGCGGCGCGGCTTTAACGGCGTTGGATTGCTTGCCGTTCGCCAAAAAATTCGTGGCGAAACGCATGATGTTCGGGGTAAATGGCTAGTCTGAATGCTGCAAAACGTACGTTCTTCGCCTATACTCCGCGCGCTAAAAATAAAGGAACGATGATGAAAACCAAATACTTACTTGCTGTGCTTTGTGCCGTGCCGCTGCTGGCGCACGCTGAACTGTATAAACAGGTCGATGCCGATGGGCATGTGACTTACTCCAGCGCACCATTAAAGGGCGGCAAGAAAATTTATTTGGAACCGTTGCCGACCATGGTGCCGCTGGCTAAAACTCGCAGCAACAGTCCTAACAGTTTTCCTAGAGTGGATGACGATGTGCAAAAAGGTCGCGACGATACGCGCCGTAAAATTTTGCAAGATGAGTTAGCCACCGAACAAAAACTCCTCGCGGAGGCCAAGCAAAATCAGGCTAAAGCGGAAGATCAACCACAAGGAAATTTTGTCGCAAATGGCAAATCTATTCACAACGAAGCCGTGGCTCAAGAGTATGCCGCGAATGTCAGCAAGCAAAGCGAGCAAGTCTCGCTACATCAAAAAAACATCGACGCGCTGAACGCCGAACTGGCTAAATTAAAATAATACTATTCATGGCATGGAACGTGCTTTGTAAGCTGCATCATGCCAAATACCTCTCCCCTTACCTTTGAAGCCTTAGCCACTGCGGTCATCCTCGTGGACAACGAGGCGCGCATCGCTTATCTGAACCCCGCTGCGGAAAATTTATTCGAGCTGAGTCGCACTCAGCTACTCGGTCATGCGGTGTTGCAGGTGTTCACTCATACCGAGCAACTCGGCAGCGCGATGCAGCAAGCCTTGCACAGTCGCGCCAGTTTTATCGAGCACGACATGCTGCTAGGCACACCCGCGCAAACCAAGCTGCATCTACGTTGCGCGGCGACCCCACTCGATACATCAGGCCTGTTGCTGGAGTTTCATTTGATGGATCGCACGCTCAAACTCGCGCGTGAAGAACAGATGTTGGATCAGACCCAAGCGAATCGTTTGTTGCTGCGCAACCTCGCGCACGAGATTAAAAACCCGCTCGGCGGCATACGCGGCGCAGCGCAGTTGTTGGAACAAGAGTTCGACAAGCCCGCTTTGCGCGAATACACCCAAGTCATCATTCAAGAGGCGGATAGATTGCGCGGGCTGATGGAAAAATTGCTTACGCCACAAACCAGTGCGCAGCACAGCGCGGTGAATATCCACGAAGTGTTAGAGCGCGTGCGCAGTGTAGTGTTGGCGGAATTGCCCGAAGGATTAAGTATTCAACGCGATTACGACATCAGCTTGCCGCCGCTGATAGGCGACAAAGAACAGCTTATCCAAGTGATGCTCAACATTGTGCGCAATGCCACGCAAGCCATGCAGGGAAAGGGGGACATCATTTTACGCACGCGCATTGCGCGACAAATTACGCTGATACGTCGTCGCCATCGCTTAGCGATTTTGGTGGAAATTATCGACAACGGTCCTGGTATCGCGCTGGAGTTGCGTGACACGATTTTTTATCCTCTGGTGTCAGGACGCGCCGATGGCCATGGTTTGGGACTGACGCTGGCGCAAGATTTTGTCAGCCAACACAACGGCACGATTGCGTTTGACAGCGAAGTCGGGAGAACCTGTTTTAGCGTCATGCTGCCCTTGCCTTAACCGCAAAATTTTTGAATTTACCTAAGGATTTTTAATGAATTCAGTTTGGATTATTGACGACGATCGTTCGATACGTTGGGTGTTGGAAAAATCTTTGACGCGTGCGGAAATCGACTTCAAAAGTTTTCTGAGCGCGGATGATGCGTTGCTCGAACTGAAACGCGGCGTGCCGCAAGTAGTGGTGAGTGACATCAAAATGCCGGGCAGTTCCGGCTTGGATTTTTTGCAGATATTGCATGAAAAATATCCGCTGATTCCAGTGATTATTATGACGGCGTATTCCGACCTAGACAGCGCGGTGTCAGCGTTTCAGGGCGGCGCGTTCGAGTATTTGCCTAAGCCTTTTGACATCAATCACGCGGTCGAACTGATTGTGCGCGCATTGGCGCAAAGTCAGCGCAAAGCCAGTGAAGCTGAGGCGGCGGTGGTGTCTAAGGATATTTTGGGACAAGCACCCGCCATGCAAGAAGTGTTTCGCGCCATCGGTCGCTTGGCGCAATCAAATGCCACGGTGCTGATTAACGGCGAATCGGGCACGGGTAAAGAGCTAGTGGCGCAAGCCTTGCACCGCCATAGTGCGCGCGCCGCGCAGCCGTTTATCGCCATCAATACAGCCGCAATTCCTAAAGATTTATTGGAATCTGAACTGTTTGGACATGAGCGCGGTGCGTTCACCGGTGCTGCCGCCACACGGCAAGGACGCTTCCAACAAGCCGAAGGCGGTACCTTATTTTTAGATGAAATTGGCGACATGCCCGCCGAGTTGCAAACGCGTTTATTGCGCGTGTTATCGGACGGTAATTATTACCGCGTCGGCGGCCAACAACCCATCAAAGCCAACGTACGCATCATCACCGCGACCCACCAAGATTTAGAAGAACGCGTCAAACAAGGCTTGTTCCGTGAAGATTTATTTCACCGCTTAAACGTGATTCGCTTGCGCTTGCCGCCGCTGCGTGAACGTCGCGAAGATATTCCCTTGTTGGCGAGTTTTTTCTTGCAAAAAAGTGCGCGCGAATTGGCGGTGGAAGCGAAACAATTTAGCGCGGCAACCTTGCAACACTTGGCTGCGCAAGACTTTCCCGGCAACGTGCGCCAACTAGAAAATTTATGTCATTGGCTGACCGTGATGACCCCGTCACAAAGTATCGAAATATCGGATTTGCCGCAGGAATGGCGCAGCGAAAGTGTCATCGTGGCGAGCGGCGATTGGAGCGAGCAGTTGGCGCAACACGCTGCAACCGCGTTGCAACGTGGCGATGAAGGCATCATGGATCACCTCACCCAGCAGTTTGAGCGCACGCTGATTTTGCAAGCCTTGCAACACACCCACGGCAGACGCATCGAAGCCGCGACGCTGTTAGGCATAGGGCGCAACACCTTGACCAGAAAGATTCAGGAATTGGGACTGGATAGCAAAGACGAATAATTAGCTTTGCAGTTTTTTCAGTAGCTTGTCGTGTATGCCGCCAAACCCGCCGTTGCTCATCACGAGGATTTGATCGTCAGATTTTGCAGCGGCGGCGATGGCGTTAATCAGTTCGTTTAAATCATCTTTGACCACGGCTTTTTCACCCAGCGGCGCGAGTGCTTCGTGTGCATCCCAGCCTAAATTTCCCGCGTAGCAAAACACCAAATCGGCATCCTTCAAGCTGGCGGGTAACGCAGCTTTCATCACGCCTAATTTCATCGTATTCGAGCGCGGTTCTAGCACCGCCAAAATGCGTGCCGCACCGACTTTTTTACGCAGCCCCGCCACGGTGGTGTCAATTGCCGTGGGGTGATGCGCGAAGTCGTCATAAACGGTAATACCGTTCACCGTGCCTTTGATTTCCATGCGCCGTTTGACGTTTTTGAATTCGGCAAGCGCGGCGAGACCTTGCGCGACGGGTACGCCGACATGGCGCGCTGCGGACAAGGCGGCGAGGGCGTTCATGCGATTGTGTTCGCCCATCAAGTCCCAGTGCAACGTGCCTTGCGGTATACCGTTTAAGCTGACTAAGTTTTCGTCGTTGATGTTCCAGCCTGCATCGTTGCCGAACAATTCCACAGGTGTCCAGCAGCCGCGTTTTAATACGCGTTGCAGCGAATCTTCGCGACCGTTGCAAACCACTAAACCGTGATTTGGCACGGTGCGCACCAGATGATGAAACTGCGTTTCAATCGCATTCAAATCAGCAAAAATATCGGCGTGGTCGAATTCGAGATTATTCAAAATCGCAGTGCGCGGATGGTAATGAACGAACTTAGAACGTTTGTCGAAAAATGCGGTGTCATATTCGTCGGCTTCAATAACGAAAAAGGGCGACTCGGTAATGCGCGCTGAGATGCCAAAATTTTCAGGTACGCCGCCAATCAGAAAGCCCGGCGTTAATCCCGCGTATTCCAATATCCACGCCAACATCGAAGTCGTGGTCGTTTTGCCGTGCGTCCCCGCCACAGCTAACACCCATTTATCGCGCAGCAAAGTATCGGACAACCATTGCGGCCCCGACGCGTAAGGCAGATTGCGATTGAGTATTTCTTCCATCAACGGGTTGCCGCGCGTTACCACATTGCCGATGACATACACGTCGGCATTCAGCGCGAGTTGTTCCACACCAAAGCCTTCGATGAGTTCGATACCTTGCGCTTCAAGCTGCGTACTCATAGGCGGATAGACGTTCGCATCGCAACCCGTGACGCGATAGCCCGCTTGCTTGGCGATGGCTGCGATGCCGCCCATAAATGTGCCGCAAATGCCGAGGATATGGATGTGTTTGCTCATAAAAATGTACCGCGAAAATTTATGTTTTAAGGGATTTGCTAGGCGCGAAAAATAAAATATACCGCGCCCATCATGCACAGCGCGGCGTAGAGATAATCCCACTTAAGCGGCTGGTTCATATACAACACTGCGAACGGCACGAACACCAGCAGCGTGATGACTTCCTGCATGATTTTCAACTGTCCCAAATCCATCACGCTATAGCCGATGCGATTGGCGGGCACTTGAATCAAATACTCAAATAAGGCAATGCCCCAACTTATCAACGCCGCGATATACCAAGGCGACGTGGCGAAGTTTTTTAGATGTCCGTACCAAGCGAAGGTCATAAATAAATTGCTCACGGCA
>JBJORQ010000094.1:0-5014 GCA_046049345.1 Pseudomonadota bacterium
CTATCCCTATAATGCGCGCCTGTTTCGCGGGAATAGCTCAGTTGGTAGAGCGATACCTTGCCAAGGTATAGGTCGAGAGTTCGAACCTCTTTTCCCGCTCCAAATTTGAGGGAAAGCATAAAAAGCTTTCCCTCTATTATTTGAAATTTTGCAGCAGGTTTCAAATAAATAAAGCTTCAAAGTAGTTCCGTGGTGCGTTAGCAAATCGGTTATGCCCCGGATTGCAAATCCGGTTAGCCCAGTTCGACTCTGGGACGCACCTCCAAACAAAAGCTTGTTAGTAGTCAGTTTTACGCGGGAATAGCTCAGTTGGTAGAGCGATACCTTGCCAAGGTATAGGTCGAGAGTTCGAACCTCTTTTCCCGCTCCAATAAAAAAACGCCCTAGAGCAATCTAGGGCGTTTTTGTTTGCGCAGTGCTTCTGATGACTACGGCGTTGCTGTGCTTAAAATATTCAGCATAAAAATTGGCAAGATATGGGTGTTTGCTATCCTAAACGCCTCTAGAACAGGGGATTATCAGTTTAGTCTGGTAAAATTCCCGTATGATTTCCAGCCAACTATTCACATAAAAAAGTTTTATTCCACGCCGATAATCCATGCTATTTAATTCCTACATTTTCATTTTTGCCTTTCTGCCGATTGTGTTTTTCGGCTTTTTTCGTATCGGTAAACACAGTCACGCTTTAGCGTCGCTCTGGCTTGCCGCCGCATCATTATTTTTCTACGGTTGGTGGGACGTGCGTTACGTCGGTTTGCTGCTAATCTCCATTGTGTTTAATTACGCGGCTGGCTACTTAATTGCGCGCAGCCTCGCACGTCAGTCAGTCAGTCAGTCAGTCAGTCAGTCAGTCAGTCAGTCAGTCAGTCAGTCAGTCAGTCAGTCAGTCAGTCAGTCAAAAATGCTGCTGGCAGGAGCGATTGGGCTCAATTTAGTTCTGCTCGGTTATTTTAAATACGCCAACTTCTTTGCTGACAATTTAAACAGTTTTGCAGGCACTGCCTTACCGATCGCACAAGTTGTTCTCCCGCTCGGTATTTCTTTCTTCACCTTTACTCAAATCGCTTTTCTGATCGATACCTATCAAGGCAAAGTAAAGGAATTCAATTTTGTTCACTACGCCCTGTTTGTGACCTACTTCCCGCATTTGATTGCGGGCCCCGTGTTGCATCATAAAGAAATGATGCCGCAATTCGCCAAGCGCGATGTCTGCCATATCAACTGGGACAACGTCGCTGTCGGCTTGAGCATTTTTGTGCTGGGCTTGGCAAAAAAAGTGTTGATTGCTGACTCGTTGGCCGAATTTGCCACGCCGATTTTTAGTGCCGTCGCCGCAGGTGGGCAACCGATGTTATTTGAAGCGTGGATCGGCGCGCTGGCCTACACCCTGCAACTCTACTTCGACTTTTCCGCTTATTCCGACATGGCGATTGGTATTTCGCTGATGTTCAACGTGCGCCTGCCGATGAACTTTAATTCGCCCTACAAAGCCACCAGCATCATCGACTTTTGGCGACGTTGGCACATGACCTTATCGCGCTTCTTGCGCGACTATTTATACATTCCACTCGGCGGGAGTCGTCACGGCAAATTTCGCCGTTACTTCAATTTATTTCTCACCATGCTGCTCGGAGGGCTGTGGCACGGCGCGGGTTGGACGTTTGTTATCTGGGGAGCACTGCACGGTGTTTATTTGATGGTGAATCACGCCTGGCGCGGCATAAAAGAAAAAATGGGCTGGGGCGATGGCGGCAGACTGGCAAAGTTGGGCGCAGGTGCATTGACATTTTTAGCCGTAGTCGTCGGCTGGGTGTTCTTTAGAGCAGATAGTTTTACCTCAGCGATGACCATGCTGCACGGCATGGCAGGGATGAATGGGGTTTCGTTACCTACTTCGCTGGAGGGTAAGATTGGGCATTATTTTGTCGGGCATGATTGGATGGTGTTTTCAGGATTTCATCCAATGGTAGGTTTTGACATGCTGAATTTACTACTCCTTTTTGGTTTGGCATTGCCAATTATTTGGCTGATGCCCAATGTCTGGCAAATGTTCCAAGCGTATCGCCCCACCTGTGAAAATTTGGCAGAAAGCCATTTAGTAACAGATGTCGTACCCACCCAACAAGCAAAATGGCTACGCTTTTTGCAATGGCAGCCCACAAAACTACGAGCTTGGACAACGGGTATTTTGTTTGCTGTCGCCATTATGGGCTTAACCCGCGTCAGCGAATTTCTCTACTTCCAATTTTGATTATGCGCAATCATCTCTTTCATATTTGCATTGGCACTTTTATTGCCTTAGTGGCGTTGGCCGGATTTAACTATCTGATTGACCCTTACAATATTTGGAATTCACCGAAAATTCGCGGCTTGAATACTGCTCAATCCGAATTGGGTACTCACGAAAGAATTTACAAAACCGTCGGCTTGGCTCGACATCCTGCCGACACTGTAATTCTCGGAACTTCGCGCAGCGATATTGGACTCAACCCCGATCACCCAGCATTAGAAAGTAAAGCTATAAATTTGGCTATTTCAGCCCAGCCCAACCGAGAAACACGAAAGCTATTTGATGCACTGAGTGACAAACAGGAAATCAACACTTTTGTTATTGGGCTAGATTTTTTCGTATCAAATAACTTACTCTCCGAGCCGCCTGACTTTGTGGTTGAAAATTTCTCACACTCACGCGAATGGAAGTTGGCTTTGTCTGGATCTACGCTGAAGGACTCGGCACTCACCATCCTCAAAAGAAAAGCACTTCTGAGCGATACGTGGTCGGAACATGGTTTACGCCTATGGTCAGCGCAATATATTAAAGATGGCGGAGGTCATCGGAAATTGATGAAGGCATCTGAGAATGGCTATTTATCTCAACTTTATTTACCAGTTCCTTCATGTTCTTATGACATTTCCTCAACTAATGGGCGTTTGCCTCAGCTTGAAGAAATTCGTGCCATTTTCGCCCGTGCGCATCGCGACCACATCACTTTGAAATTATTGATTTCCGCCTCTCACGCACGCCAATGGGAAACCCTTGCAGCGGGGGGCTTGTGGGGGAAATGGGAGGAGTGGAAACATCGGCTGGTGAAGATGAATGAAGAGGAAGCGCAACGTGCTGGTCAGCCAGTCTTTCCGCTTTGGGATTTTAGCGGCTACCACTCAATTTCTACCGAAACCGTTCCTGCTCTGGGTGATACAACAACTATGATGCGCTGGTACTTTGATTCTTCCCACTACACCCCCGCCGCTGGTGATTTAGTTCTTGATCGCATCTTTGACTACAAATCGCCTAGTCGCACTGTCCCCGATGACTTTGGTGTTTTGCTTACTAGCAAGAACATCGAAGCGCATCTCGTCAGTATTCGTGCCGCCCGTGAACATTACCGACTAAGCCATCCTGAAGACATCGCTGAAATCGAAGCAATGGCTCAAGAAGTTACAAAAGCTAAACATTGTCGGTAATGTTGAGCCGTTACCCCAGCGCTTTACCCACCAATTCACGCACGTCTTTCGAGAGTGATTTTTCTTTGGCTACGCGTTGTAAGGCGGTTTGCATTTGATCGAGCAACGCGGGCTGATATTTTTGCCAGTGATCTAGGCTGCGCGCGAGGCGGGCGGCGATTTGTGGATTGAGGGCGTTGAGGGCGATGACCTGTTCCGCCCAAAAAGCATAGCCGCTGCCGTCGGTTGCGTGAAATTGTGCAGGGTTTGCATTACAGAAACTAAAAATTAAACTGCGCGCGCGATTCGGATTGTTCAAAGTAAAAGCGGGGTGTTGCATGAGTTTGCGCGCCGCGCTGACCGTGCAGCTGCGCGCGCTGGCTTGCATCGCGAACCATTTGTCGATGACTAAGGCTTCATCGCTAAATTCGTCGTAAAAGCGTTGCAGCGCGGGCGTGGCGGCATCGTGTTGCAAGAGCGCGAGCAACGCGGCGAGGCGGTCCGTCATGTTGTCGGCGGATTTTTCTTGCGCGAGTGCCAGTTGCGCGGTGCTGTCGTCTTGCCATTCCAATAAATAATTTAAGCACATGTTTTTGAGTGCGCGTTGCCCCGCCGATTGTGCGTCTGGGCGGTATTTTTTGCGGCTGAGTTGGCTTTGATAAACCGCGATCAATTCAGCTTTCAGTGCGTGCGCCAAGCTGCGCCGCATGAATTGTCGCGCGGTGTGAATGGCGTGTGGATCTATAACCGCGCTGCGTTCTGCCAACACGCTTTCGCTCGGCAAGCTCAACATTAATTCGCGCAAGCTGGGCGCGAGTTTTTCATCTAATAAGGTGTCGCGCAGGGCGTTGATGAAGGGCGTATCTAGCGCTAAATTTTCGCCTGTTTGCACGCGCGTGATTAAGCTTTCTAAGCGCACCAACATTAAGCGTTGTCCGGCCTCCCAGCGATTAAATGCGTCGCTGTCGTGCGCGAATAAATGCAGTAATTCGGCATCGCTGTAGGCGTATTCGACGATGACCGGCGCGGAAAAATTGCGCAGCAAAGAGGGCGTAGGAGGCTGTCTGACTTTCTGGAAAACAAAACTTTGCGTGGCAAGCGTTAGTTCCAACACGCAGGTTTTGTCGGCTTGTAAAACGCCCGCCAAATATAACTCCACGTCTTGCCCCGCCTCATCCAATAAGCCGATGGCGAATGGAATATGTAACGGTTGATTTTTGCCATTCGCCAGACTTTGTGTAAGCGTCACGGTGTAAGTTTTTGCTTTGCGATTGTATTGCGTTGCAACCGCTACGCGCGGCGTGCCAGCCAGTTGGTACCAACCTTCAAATTGAGTTAAATCGCGACCGTTAGCGTCGCTCATCGCGGCGCGAAAATCATCGCAGGTTACAGCTTTTCCGTCATGGCGCGCGAAGTACAAATCCATACCGCGACGAAAGCCGTCGCGCCCTAATAAAGTTTGATACATGCGCACCACTTCTGCGCCTTTTTCGTAAATCGTCGCGGTGTAAAAATTGTCGATCGCCTCGTAACTATCGGGGCGTACGGGATGCGCCATCGGGCCGCTATC
>JBJORQ010000095.1:0-7812 GCA_046049345.1 Pseudomonadota bacterium
AACCCTCCCAGTTTTTACATCCTACTGTGGAAACTATTGGACGCTGTTCCTACCGCTAATCTGGAAAGTTTTGCACGCAATTTGACAGACCACTTTTAGCGTGGAGTACCTTGAGATCAGGCTCTGCTGTCTTCGTATTCGGCGGGCCGCCGAATACGTCGGCTGCCGATTCCTGCAGCTGCTGTTTCCATTCGGATATCTGGTTGGGGTGAACATCGAACTGTTCAGCTAGTTCTGCCAGTGTATTGTTGCCCTTAATCGCGGCGATTGCCACCTTGGCTTTGAATCTAGGTGCGTGATTCCTTCTCGTCCTTCTCATGCGCTTGCTCCTTTGTTCGCCGTATTCTGCACGGCTTGGGTTGAGCAAGGCTATCACTTATAACACTGTCCGAATTTGCGGAGCCACCTCTGTTTAGAGGTCGCATTGCAACAAAATCTTGAACGCCATTTTTTACTTAACGCAGTGTTGCCGAGCTATGCGTAGTAAAGCCCAATTGACTCATTACCCCTGCACCAAAGCGTTTAGCGAGGCGGTCGGCGAAGCCTTCTTTGACTGTGAAGTTGACGATGTTTTCTTGCTTGATGACATCGCGCGCCACCGACTCCACGCTGCCGTAACCATCGGACAGCCCCAGTTCGATACTCTTTTGCCCGTTCCACACCAAGCCGCTAAAAGTGTCAGGCGTTTCTTTGAGACGTTTACCGCGTCCTTCTTTGACCTCTTGAATAAATTGCTGGTGAATTTCGGCAAGCATTTGTTTGGCGAATTCTTGTTGTTCAGGCTTGCTGGCGGTAAACGGATCGAGAAAGCCTTTGTTCGCACCTGCGGTTACCAAGCGACGTTCTACGCCGAGTTTGTCCATCAAACCAGTGAAGCCAAAACCATCCATACGCACGCCGATTGAGCCGATTAAACTGGCCTTATCGACGAAAATTTTATCGGCGGCGACCGCGATGTAATAGCCGCCCGATGCGCAAATATCTTCGACCACGACATACAAAGGAATAGTGGGATGCAAGGTACGCTGACGACGAATCTCATCGTTGATTTGCCCCGCTTGCACAGGGCTGCCACCTGGGCTATTGATGCGTAGAATCACACCTTGCGTGCCTTTGTCGGCGAACGCGTCTTGCAAGCTGGGGATGAGATTGTCGGCACTGGCGGCACTATCGGAAGAAATTTCGCCTTGCAAGTCAATCAGCGCGGTATGTTTGCCGGTGCTCAAAGTTTTATCCGAGCTGCTCAACCAACCCATCGCGGCAAAAAAAACTAAGAATAAAAACGCGAAGGTGAGGGTGCGAAAAAAGATATTCCAGTGCCGCGCGCGACGTTGTTCTTGCAAGGCGGATAGGGCGAGTTTTTCGAGTACGTCGCGTTCCCAATTGTGTTGATCTGACATGGTGTTTCCTTCCCTAAAAATTATGCGTTGATTTTTAACCAAGCATCAAGCTGGGCAAAATTATCGACCAAGGCGAGCGGGTTTAAGGCGCGCAATTGTTCGGCTGGATGTGCGCCGTGTCCCATTGCGACCGCATCGACGGCAGCGTTTTGCGCCAGCAATAAATCATGCGAAGTGTCGCCTATCATCAAAGTGCGAGAAGCTGCTACGCCGAGTTCTTCCATTAACTCAAACAGCATAGTCGGGTCAGGTTTAGAGACGGTTTGTTCGGCGGTACGCGTGGCATGAAAGTAAGACTTCATCTCGCACGACAGCAGCGCGCGTTCTAAGCCGTTGCGATTTTTGCCTGTCGCCACGCCCAATAAATAACCTGCGCTGTGTAAGTTGCTAATAGTTGCACGTGCGCCCTCAAACAGCGGAATCGCCCCGTCTTGCGCTAAAAAATGATGACGATAACGGGCCACCAGCGGCTCGTACATTTCATCGGGCGCATTAGGCACGGCGTAGCGCAATGCCTGTTGTAAACCCAGACCAATCACATGGCGGGCCATTTCGTCGCTAGGCACTTCTAAATCTAAGTCGCGACACGCCATTTGAATCGAGCCCGCAATCACCGCAGTGGAATCCATCACCGTGCCATCCCAATCAAACACAATTAAATCGTAGCGTTTAGTCATTTTATCTCGTCCAAATCGTTGCCAAAAAATAGCCGCGCAGTTTATCACTGGTGCTATCAGGAAGAATACGAAGTGTCAGCTAATCACTCGTATAATGCGCGCCCTCAATTTGTCCTCGCCCTCACGCTCATGAGTTTGATTTATCTACTAGACCTGTGTGCGGTCGCCATCTGCGCTATCACCACTACTTTAGAAGCGCGCCACCGCGACTTAGATTTGTTCGGCGTATTGGTCATCGCGGTGATTTCGGGCATAGGCGGCGGCACGCTGCGCGATATTTTGTTGGGACGCTTACCCGTGTATTGGATACACGACCCCGTGTATGTAGTGGTGGGTTTGTTGGCGGGCACGCTGACTTTTTTCTTAGGTCGAAAACTGGCTTTTCCGAAAAATTTCTTTTTAATTCCCGATGCGATTGGCTTGGCGTTGTTTACCGTGATTGGTACCAGCGTAGCGTTAAAGCTAGGCGCACCTTGGCTGATTGCCGCGCTGATGGGCGTGATTACCGGCGTGTTTGGCGGCGTGTTGCGTGATATTTTATGTAACCAATTACCGCTAATTTTCCGCACCGATATTTACGCCACCGCCTCACTCGCGGGTGCATTGTTGTTTATCGCGTTGGATGCATATGCCTTAAATCAAGCCGCCGCGATGTTGTGCGCCATGTCCACCATCGTAGTGATACGTCTCGCCGCCATTCATTGGCATTTGCAGTTGCCCCGTCTCAAATAACCAAATTCTCCCAAAAAATTATGACGACTAAATCTCCCGCCGCCGCACCGCAAAACTGCTTTGCGCAATTGCAAGAACGCTTGCAAAAATACCCTTATCAAACTGCTTGGCTGATGTATTGCCGTCCCGGTTTTGAGGCGGATTGTTTGCAGGAAGCGCAGCGGATGGCGCGCGCGCAGCAGCCTGTGTTGGCGCAGCCTTATGTGGTGCAAGAAAACAGCGGCTTTGCGTTACTGGCGGTCGAGCAACATGCCATGCGCTATGACGAGTTGATTTTTGCACGGCAGTTGTTGCGCGTGCATAGCGTGTTGCGTCCCTTGCCTGAGCGCGATCGCTTAACGCCGATCGTGCAAGCGATTTGCGCGCTGAAAGAAAATTTTGGCGAGCTGTATTTAGAAGTGCCCGACACCAATGATGGCAAAACATTGTCGGCGTTTACGCGTCGCTTTCAACCGCTGTTAGAAGCGGCGTTGCTGGAAAAAGGCAAGCTGCCTAATGCGGCTGAGGGCGACACGGCGGGCGAAGATAAAGCTGCCCACTATCGCAACTATCATTTGCCGCGCTTGCATTTATTTTTCCCCGATACCAATACGGTGGTGATTGCCAGCAGCGACCCGTACAACAGTTCCGCCGCACTGATGGGCATTCATCGCCAAAATATGCCAGCCGAAGCGCCGAGCCGTTCCACCTTAAAACTCGCCGAGGCGATAGATGTGTTTATGGACAAAGCTGCGCAAGTGCGCATGTTGCGCAGCGGTATGACGGCTGTTGATTTGGGCGCAGCGCCGGGTGGTTGGACGTGGCAAATGGTCAAGCGCGGTATCCGCGTCACGGCGGTAGATAACGGCCCGATGAAGGGCGTGTTGGCGGGGCATAAATTGGTCATACATTTACGTCAAGACGGCTTCAAATTTCAGCCCGCCAGAAATGTTGATTGGTTAATTTGCGACATGATAGAAAAGCCCGCCAAAGTGGCGAGTTTGATGGAAACGTGGTTTGTATCAGGCTGGTGTAAGCAAGCGATTTTCAATCTTAAATTGCCGATGAAACAACGCCTGAGTGCCGTCGATAGCGCGTTGGGCGGCATCCGCAAACGCTTAGACGAGGAGGGCATCAACTACCGTTTGAGTGCCAAACAGCTTTATCACGATCGAGAAGAAATCACCGTGTTTTTAAGCAAAACCAAATAGGGCATCTCGTACCATGCAAATTTAATTGTGATGCTTAACTTCTGTAGGAGCTCGATTTATCGAGAGATTCATCCAGAACAATCGCGCAATAAATTGCGCTCCCACAAATTGAAGTTGCTACAATCGCGCCCTGTTTTTTGTTCTCCCATTTATCTTTCCTAGAGGTCTGCCATGAAAAAAATCGAAGCCGTGATTAAGCCATTCAAATTAGACGAAGTTCGTGAAGCATTGTTGGAATTGGGCGTGAGCGGTTTGACAGTGACGGAAGTGAAAGGCTTTGGTCGGCAAAAAGGGCATACCGAACTGTATCGCGGCGCGGAATATGTGGTCGATTTTTTACCTAAAATTAAAGTCGAAGTCGTCATTGCCGAAGCCATGTTAGACACTGCCGTAGAAGCCATCATCAAAGCCGCCCACACGGGCAAAATCGGCGACGGCAAAATTTTTATTTCCAGCATCGAGCAAGTGATTCGGATTCGCACTGGCGAGACTAACGAAACTGCGCTGTAACTTGTCGCTCGGATGAGCACCGTGTCATCCGACATTTACCAGTCTAATTTTTTTCTGATGACGCTGCGCTCTTGTCCTCAGGTGATTTAGCTGGGGGAATCCGACCTACATCGCCCCGTAAATCCCTGTCACGAATCACACTGATTTACCATCCTCGCGATGATGCGTATAATCCGCGCTTTGCCGAAACGGACTACCATGCGCATCATTCAAAAAGCTCTGACCTTCGACGACGTTTTGCTCGTTCCCGCTTACTCAAATGTGTTGCCGCGCGATGTGGCTTTGCGTACGCAGCTCACTCGTAACATTCACCTCAACATTCCTTTGATGTCCGCCGCGATGGATACGGTGACGGAGTCGCGTCTGGCGATTGCGTTGGCGCAAGAGGGCGGCATCGGCATCATCCATAAAAATATGTCATCGCACGCACAAGCGGCCAAAGTCGCGAAGGTGAAGCGTTTTGAAAGCGGCGTGGTGAAAGATCCCATCACCATTAGCCCTGAGAAATTTCGGGCTTGCCCGTGGTGCAAGGTAAGCAGTTGGTCGGTATTGTCACTAACCGCGATTTGCGCTTTGAAAACAATTTGGATCAGTCCATTCAAAACATCATGACCCCGCGCGAGCGTCTGATTACCGTTAAAGAAAACACCAGTTTGGAAGATGCGCGCAATTTGATGCACAAGCATCGCATCGAGCGCGTATTGGTTGTTAATGACGCGTTTGAGTTGCGCGGGTTGATGACGGTTAAAGATATTTTGAAATCCAGCGAACATCCGTTGGCGTGTAAAGACGCGCAAGGTCGTTTACGCGCAGGTGCGGCGGTTGGAGTGGGCGAGGGCACGGAAGAACGCGTGGCGTTGTTGGCCGAAGCGGGTGTGGATGTCATCGTGGTGGATACCGCGCACGGACATTCGCAAGGCGTGTTGGATCGCGTGCAGTGGGTGAAGAAGAACTTCCCGCATATCGAGGTGATTGGCGGCAATATCGCCACAGGTTCGGCCGCATTGGCCTTGGTTAAACATGGTGCAGATGGCGTGAAAGTCGGTATTGGTCCAGGCTCAATTTGCACCACGCGTATTGTTGCTGGCGTGGGCGTGCCACAAATCGCGGCGATTCAAAATGTAGCAAACGCGCTTAAAGGCACAGGCGTGCCACTGATTGCTGACGGCGGAATTCGTTACTCAGGCGACATCGCTAAAGCGATTGCCGCAGGTGCGCATGTAGTGATGCTGGGCGGCTTGTTCGCGGGTACGGAAGAAGCGCCGGGCGAAATCGAATTATTCCAAGGTCGTTCCTATAAATCGTATCGCGGCATGGGCAGTTTAGGCGCGATGGCGCAAGGTTCTAGCGACCGCTATTTCCAAGAAGGCGAAGGCAATCAAGACAAGCTCGTGCCCGAAGGCGTGGAAGGTCGCGTACCGTACAAAGGCAGCGTGTTGGCGGTGATTCATCAACTGATGGGCGGCTTGCGCGCCAGCATGGGCTACCTCGGATGCGCCACCATTGCGGATACGCACGAAAAAGCCGAGTTCGTTGAAATTACCTCGTCAGGCATCCGCGAATCGCATGTGCATGATGTGCAAATCACCAAAGAAGCACCGAACTATCATATTGATTAAAGTTATCGCGGGGAACTAGGGCGTAAATCAGGCTTAACCGCCTTTACGCTTGATTCTCCTCGAACTTTTTTCATTTCCCATCCTTTATTTCCATTCCTCTCCATGTCCACTAGCAAAATTCTTATCCTCGATTTCGGTTCGCAATACACCCAACTGATTGCCCGTCGTGTGCGTGAAGCGCATGTTTATTGCGAACTACATCCTTGCGATGTGGACGCGGAATTTATTCGCGCTTTCGCACCGAGCGGCATTATTTTGTCGGGCGGGCCGAACTCGGTGACCGAAGGCGATACGCCGCGCGCACCGCAAATCGTGTTTGAGTTAGGCGTGCCTGTGTTGGGGATTTGTTATGGAATGCAAACCATGGCGGCGCAGTTGGGCGGCGCGGTCGAGACGGGTTTGGTACGCGAATTCGGTTACGCCGAAATTCGTGCGCAAGGTCACTCGCCGTTGTTGCGCGACATTCAAGATCGTAGCAACGCGGCAGGTCATGGCTTAATTGATGTATGGATGAGTCATGGCGATAAAGTCACGGCGTTGCCCGCAGGTTTCGCTGTGATTGCCAGCAACGCGACTACGCCGATTGCGGGTATGGCAGACGAAGCGCGCCGCTTTTACGCTCTGCAATTCCATCCTGAAGTTACGCATACCGTGCAAGGTGTGGCGATGCTGAATCGCTTTGTGTATGACATCTGCGGCTGTGCGGAAGATTGGACGATGCCCAATTATGTCGATGAAGCCGTGGCAAAAATCCGTGCGCAAGTGGGCAGCGATGAAGTGATTTTGGGCTTGTCGGGCGGCGTAGATTCGTCGGTCGCTGCGGTGTTATTGCATAAAGCCATCGGCGCGCAACTAACGTGCGTATTTGTCGATAACGGCTTGTTACGCTTGAATGAAGCGGCTGAAGTGATGAAAACATTTGCGGACAATTTGGGCGTAAAAGTCATTCATGTGGATGCTAGTGCGGAGTTCTTGGGCTTTCTCGCGGGCGTGACTGATCCAGAGAAAAAACGCAAAATTATTGGTCGTGAATTCGTCGAAGTGTTCCAGCGCGAAGCGAAAAAATTGCCACAAGCAAAATGGTTGGCGCAAGGCACTATCTATCCCGACGTGATTGAGTCGGGCGGCGGTAAAAACAAAAAATCACACAACATCAAATCCCACCACAACGTCGGTGGTTTGCCAGAAAGCCTGCATCTGAAATTGCTCGAACCGTTGCGCGAATTGTTCAAAGACGAAGTGCGCGAATTGGGTGTGGCGATGGGCTTGGAACACGGCATGGTGTATCGCCATCCCTTCCCAGGACCGGGTTTAGGTGTGCGGATTTTGGGCGAAGTGAAACAAGAATATGCTGATTTATTGCGCCGTGCGGACGCGATTTTCATGGAAGAGTTGCGCGCCACTAAAGCGGATGATGGCAAAACTTGGTACGAAAAAACCTCACAAGCGTTCACGGTATTTTTGCCCGTTAAAAGCGTGGGCGTGATGGGCGACGGACGTACTTACGAATGGGTCGTGTCGCTACGAGCCGTGCAAACACAAGACTTTATGACCGCGCATTGGGCGCATCTGCCATACGAGTTATTAGGCAAAGTTTCCAATCGCATCATCAACGAAGTGCGCGGCATCAACCGCGTGGTCTATGACATCTCCGGCAAACCGCCTGCAACAATTGAGTGGGAAT
>JBJORQ010000096.1:0-5608 GCA_046049345.1 Pseudomonadota bacterium
CATGTGCTCAAGCCGGGCGACTTGGCAGGCATTATTACTTTCGTCGGCGGCGCGGCTTCACACATCAGCGCGACCTTGGTGGCGATGGGCGATACCCAAGTGTTGAGCTTGGAACGTGCGCGTTTTGAAACGCTGATTAACAGCCATCCGCTGATTATGTATCGCGTCATGCGCGGCGTAGTGCGCAATGTGCACGGCATCGTGCGCCGCATGAATATGCAAGCCGTCGAGATGAGCAACTACATTTTTGGTTCGCAAGGTCGTTACTAAAGCGGGCTGTCGTAAGCGTTTTATAGGTTCGTTCTGACGCGAGTTAAGAGCGAACCTTTTTCATTTTAGAAAGAGAAATATGCCTGTGAATTTATCTGCGCCCGTTGCGGCACAACTGTTGCCCGTTGCGGGCGTTTCTTTGGGATTTGCGGAGGCGGGCATCAAA
The DNA here is from genome assembly GCA_046049345.1 of Pseudomonadota bacterium. Classification (GTDB taxonomy): domain Bacteria; phylum Pseudomonadota; class Gammaproteobacteria; order Burkholderiales; family Gallionellaceae; genus Gallionella. Next base: position 437 of record JBJORQ010000096.1, read on the forward strand.
CGCGCCGCGCGTAAAGATTTACTGGTGATGCTGTTAGAACCTAGCGCGCGCGTTGCGGGCGTGTTCACCACCAATCGTTTTTGCGCCGCGCCTGTCACGGTTGCTAAAGAACATTTGGCTACTGCTGATGGCATACGCGCCTTGCTGGTGAATACCGGCAACGCCAATGCGGGCACGGGTGAACAAGGCATGGCGGATGCGCGTGCGAGCTGCGCGGCACTGGCAGGATTGTTGGGCTGCAAAGCTACGCAAATTTTGCCGTTCTCGACGGGCGTGATTATGGAGCCCTTGCCTGTGGCGAAAATCGCAGCGGGTTTACCAGCGGCGGTGGCGAATGTGCAAGCGGATAACTGGGAAACAAATCATCATTGATGGCGTGACCATCACGCTGACTGGCATCGCCAAAGGCTCAGGCATGATTCATCCGAACATGGCGACCATGCTGGGATACATCGCCACCGATGCCGCGATTGCGCAACCGCTGTTGCAGCAAATGGTCAGCAGCGCGTGCAACCGTTCTTTCAATTGCATTACCGTGGATGGCGACACTTCTACCAATGACGCGCTGATGTTGATTGCCACAGGCAAAGCCGCGCTGCCAGAAATCACTTCGGCGACGAGTGAGGCTTACGCAAAATTATTGGCAGCGGTGAGCGAGGTGGCAACCTATTTGGCGCAAGCCATCGTGCGCGACGGCGAAGGGGCGACCAAGTTCATCACCATCCAAATGCAAGGCGGCAAGGACGAAGCGGAATGCAAAAAAATCGGCTACGCCATCGCCCATTCACCGTTGGTTAAAACTGCGTTTTTCGCTTCTGATCCCAACCTCGGACGCATCTTGGCGGCGATTGGTTATGCGGGCGTGGACGATTTGGATGTGTCCAAACTCAAGGTCTATTTAGACGATGTATTAGTCGCTGAAAACGGCGGACGCGCCGCGAGTTACGAGGAAGCCGATGGTCAGCGCGTGATGCAACAAAGCGACATCACCATCCGCGTAGAACTCAATCGCGGCGCGGTTGATACGACTTTATGGACGTGTGATTTTTCTTACGATTATGTGAAAATTAACGCCAGTTATCGCAGTTAATTTCTAGTCAAAAATAGCAACCTAAGAAAGGTTCGATGTTTACACATCGAACCTTTTTTGTTGGGTATTGAGCGCGGCAAAATTAGTTACCCGCCACAAGCTAATCGCTACGAGCTGAGTTCCCCTGCAACATCGCCAACCCCCATGCCACGCCGAAGCCTGTCACTTCGCTCTCAACTGCGCCTAATCCGCCTGGGCAACGGCAGGTGGATAAATCAACGTGTAGCCAGGGCGTGTCGTGTTCGATGAAGCGTAGCAAGAAGCGCGCGGCGAGGATGTGGTCGGCTTCGCCGTCCGCTGCGCATTGCTTGATGTCGGCGACCTTGGATTCGAGCGGGGCTTCGTAATCTTCATCTAAGGGAAAGGCGCACAGCCGTTCGCCGATGAGCTGTCCCGTGGTTAATGCGCGCTGTAACAGCTGCTCACGGTTGCCCAACACGCCTGCATAACGATGCCCGAGTGCGGACTTCATGCTGCCCGTCAAGGTGGCGAAATCGACCAGCAAATCGGGTTGCGCGCGCGAAGCTAAAGTCAGCGCGTCCGCTAGCACCATGCGACCTTCGGCATCGGTATGGACGATTTCAATAGTCGTGCCATTGAGTGCTACAACGATGTCGTTTTGCTTGAAAGCGGTGGGGCTGATGTGGTTCTGGGCGATGGCGAGCCAGCAGTCGATATTCACCGCCAAATTTTGTTGCGAGGCTGCCAGCAAAATGCCGAGCGCGACTGCCGAACCGTTCATGTCGGTGTGCATGTTGTACATGCCGCGCGACGGTTTGAGATTGTGTCCGCCCGTGTCGAAGCAAATGCCTTTGCCGACCAACGCCACGGTTTGCGTGGCTTGCGCGTGACGATAAGCAATATGCACGATGGCGGCATCGGCGATGTCGCTGCCTTGCGCGACTGCGACAAACGCGCCCGCACCCATCTGGCGCAACGCGCTCATATCAAACTCTTCTACCGTCCAATGATTTTGTTGCGCGAGGCTTTGTATGCGCTGGCGATAGTGCGTAGGAGTGAGTTCATTGGGGGCTAATACGGTCAATTCACGACACAATAAATTGCCCGCCGCTTGGGCGCGCAGCGCAGCAAAACTGGGTTGATCGTCGCAGCCGTTGAGCTCGATTTGTTGCAGCGCGCGGCGGCTATCTTTTTGCTGCGTTACGGGTAACAGCGCGCCGTTCAGCCAGGCGCAATACACGGCTAATTCGGCGGCGCGCTGGCGTTGTGCTGCATCGCCTAAAACTTCGATGTTGAGCGTGTGCGGTTGTTCGCTTAACAACAGTTGCATTCCCTTGCGCGTTTGGCTGTGTAAGGCGAACGTGGCGTTGGCAAAGTCTAGCATCGCCCATACGACCAAGGTGCCATCGGCAGTATTCGCGGCGATGGGCGATTTGGCTAAGTCGCTTATTTTGAGTCCACGTCGCGCTAGTACCGCGTTTAATAATTCGGCGTGAGGGCAGTCTGTGGTCAGCGTTGCGGCAGATGGCAGCAACACCAATAAATGCGTGGCATGGCGGGTGTTGGCGGAGGCGGGAATGAGGCTGAGTTGTGCTAGCATGGCGACCTTCAAAATTCGGGAAAACCGTGATTATACGGGCTAGCAATGCGTCAATACTTAGACTTAATGCAGCATGTGCAACAGCACGGCACCTATAAATCCGACCGCACTGGCACTGGCACAACGAGCGTGTTTGGCTATCAAATGCGCTTCGATTTAGCGCAAGGTTTTCCGCTGGTAACGACTAAAAAATGCCATTTAAAATCTATCATTCACGAGCTGTTATGGTTTTTGCAGGGCGACACCAATATCGCGTATCTCAAGGAACATGGCGTGCGCATTTGGGATGAGTGGGCGAATGAAAACGGCGATTTGGGACCTGTGTATGGCAAGCAGTGGCGGTCATGGGAAACGGTCGATGGACGCGTTATCGACCAAATTAAAGTTGCCGTTGAGCAGCTCAAAAACAATCCCGATTCGCGGCGCATTATCGTCTCGGCATGGAACGTCGGCGAACTCGACCAAATGGCACTCGCACCTTGTCACGCGTTCTTTCAGTTTTATGTGGCGGACGGAAAGTTGTCCTGCCAGTTGTACCAACGCAGTGCCGATATTTTCTTAGGTGTGCCGTTCAACATCGCCAGCTATGCCTTGCTCACCATGATGATGGCGCAAGTGTGTGGCTTGCAATACGGCGAATTTATTCACACCTTGGGCGATGCGCATTTGTATGCCAATCACATGGAACAAGTCGCGCTGCAACTGTCGCGCGAACCGCACGCACTGCCGACGATGAAAATAAATCCTGACGTAACAGACATACTCGGATTCAAATTCGAAGACTTCACGCTGACAGGCTATGAGCCACATCCGGCGATTAAAGGCGTGGTGGCGGTATGAGTCTTTCTCTGATTGTCGCGATGGCGAGTAACCGCACCATCGGCATCAATAACACGCTGCCGTGGCGTTGCCCAGAAGACTTAAAACACTTCAAAGCGTTAACCATGGGGCATCACATGATTATGGGACGCAAGACGTTTGACTCCATCGGTAAACCATTGCCTGGGCGAACCACCGTGGTGATTAGTCGCGATAGCGCATTAAAAATTGAGGGCTGTTTGGTTGCCAACTCAGTTGACCAAGCGATTGCAATGTGTGGCGACGATAGTGAAATTTTTGTGGTGGGTGGCGCGGAAATTTATGCGCAAACTTTGCCCTTGGCGGACACTTTGTACATCACCGAAATTCAGCAAGAAGTAGCAGGTGATGCGCACTTTTCCGACTTCGATAAAACAGTGTGGCAAGAAATGGCGCGCGTAGTTTGCACGCAAACTGTGCCGCAGCCTTTGTGCTATCACTTCGTTCAACACCAGCGTAAATCGCTATAGAATTATTTCCTTATTTTTCATCTGTCTAAGCATGTGTAATAGTTACTTCATGCAATCAACTTATAATTGCAAACTAGATGAATATGGAGAAGAAAATGAGCTGGTGGAAATCAATTTTTGGTGGCGAAGATATTAAAGAAGCTGCTGGGGCAAAAGCCGATGCGGGTGAAGAAGTCGGTGGCTTGAATTTCAAAACTGCTTTAGAAGCTCATATCAAATGGAAAGTGCGCTTAATGGGCGTGGTTGATGGCACGGGTACGGAAATTTTAGACCCGCGCGTCGTTGCGGTCGATAACCAGTGCGCTTTGGGCAAATGGATTTATGGTCAGGGCGGTAAAGACTTTGGCACGAATGCTGAATTCAAAGAGCTAGTTGCTGCGCATACTAACTTTCATAAATGTGCGGGACATGTATTGGACTTGCATTTAGACGGTAAAAATGACGTGGCTAAACAAGATATTGAAGGCGGCGCATTCGCCAAAGCCTCGCACGAAACCTCGCGTCATCTGATGCGTTTGTGGCGGGCACTCGGCATCTAAGTCGATTGTAGTGGACGTAAAAAAGGGCAGAAATTCTGCCCTTTTTGTTGCCGAAAAACTACTCCACTTTAGAGTACACAATCCACAAAGTAGCGTTTTTCACCGTCCACCATTTCTGCTACCAGACCATGTACATCGGTCTCAAAGCCGGGGAATTTTTGGTTGTAATCGCGCGCAAATTTCACATAATCCACGATGGTCTTGTTGAAAATTTCACCCGGAATCAGCAGCGGAATACCAGGTGGATAGGGCGTTAACAACACCGCTGTCACGCGACCTTCGAGATGATCAATTTCCACGCGTTCGATTTCGTCATGCGCCATTTTGGCAAACGCATCGGACGGTTTCATGGCGGGTTGCATGTCCGACAAATACATCTCTGTGGTCATGCGTGCCACGTTGTGCAGCTTGTAAGTTTCGTGGATGCGTTGGCATAAATCGCGCAAACCCACTTGCTCGTAACGCGGATGCGCAGCGGCAAATTCGGGCAGGATGCGCCACATTGGTTGGTTCTTGTCGTAGTCGTCTTTGAACTGTTGCAGCGCGGTAAGCAGGGTGTTCCAACGGCCTTTGGTGATACCGATAGTGAACATAATGAAGAAAGAATACAGCCCGCATTTCTCCACAATCACGCCGTGTTCGGCCAAATATTTG
>JBJORQ010000097.1:0-4810 GCA_046049345.1 Pseudomonadota bacterium
ATCTACACCATCGCGGTGAATTTGGCGGGCTTGCCGGGCATGTCTATTCCTTGTGGGACGGGCGCGAATGGGTTGCCCGTCGGCTTGCAAATCATCGGCGATTATTTCAAAGAAGCGCAGATGTTAAACGTCGCGCATCAATATCAATTAGCAACGGATTGGCATACGAGGCAGCCGAACGGAATTTGAAAAACAATTAAGCCACAGAGAGAAACCGCTGTCTTACCTCTGTGATTTCTGTGGCAAATAGGGGTTAGTAATTATGAAATGGGAAATCGTTATCGGGCTGGAAGTACATACCCAGCTTTCTACCAACACTAAAATTTTTTCCGGCGCGTCCACTGCGTTCGGTTCTGAACCCAACACCCAAGCGGATGCGGTGAGTATCGCGTTGCCGGGCGTGTTGCCGGTGCTGAACAAAGGCGCGGTGGAACGCGCGATTAAATTCGGTCTGGCGGTCGGTGCGCATATCGCGCCGCGCTCGGTGTTCGCGCGCAAAAATTATTTCTATCCTGACTTGCCCAAGGGCTATCAGATTAGCCAAATGGATTTGCCTGTGGTCGGGCAAGGCGCGTTGACGATTCAAGTCGAGCCTTTGTCGGGAAATGCCAAGCCGTATGAAAAAACCGTGCGCATCACGCGTGCGCACTTGGAAGAAGACGCGGGCAAATCGGTGCATGGCGCAGCGCAAGGCTTGACCGGCATCGACTTAAATCGCGCGGGCACACCGTTGCTGGAAATTGTTTCTGAGCCCGATATGTGTTCCGCCGCCGAAGCCGTGGCATACGCCAAAGCCTTGCACACCGTGGTGCGCTGGATAGGCATTTGCGACGGCAACATGCAGGAAGGTTCGTTCCGTTGCGACGTAAACGTGTCGGTGCGCAAGCCCGGCGAGCCACTAGGCACACGCCGCGAAATCAAAAATTTGAACTCCTTTAAGTTTATGCAGCAAGCCATCGACTACGAAGTGCAATGGCAGATTGACACGCTGGAAAGCGGCGGAAAAATTCAGCAAGCGACGATTTTGTTCAACCCCGACACTGGCGAAACACGCGCGATGCGCAGCAAAGAAGACGCGCACGATTACCGTTACTTCCCTGATCCCGATTTATTGCCGCTGGATATTACGCCAGCGATGATAGAAGCCGTGCGCGCCACCCTGCCAGAGCTGCCAACGACTAAGCGTGCGCGCTACACCAATGAATTCGGCTTGTCGGCGTATGACGCAAACAACTTGACCAGCTCGCGCGAGATGGCAGAGTTTTTTGATGCAAGCGTATCTATGGTCGGTGCGTCACAGGCAAAACTTTCTGCAAATTGGCTTATCGGTGAACTCAGCGCGCAACTCAATCGTGACAATCTGGACATCGCGCAATGCCCAATTAACGCGGCACAATTTGGCGGAATGTTAGCGCGCATTGCGGACGGCACAATTTCCAATTCGGGTGCGAAAGAAGTGTTTCGTACCTTGTGGAGTGAGGGCGGCGAGGCGGATGCCATCATTGAATCCAAAGGTCTGAAACAAGTTTCCGACAGCGGCGCGATTGAAAAAATAGTCGCGGAAGTGATGGCAGCGAACGCCGAAAAAGTGGCGGAATATCGCAGCGGTAAAGACAAGCTATTCGGTTTTTTTGTCGGCGCGGCGATGAAGGCAAGTCAAGGCAAAGCCAATCCAGCGCAGTTAAATGAAGTGTTGAAACAGAAGTTGGCGGGCTAGCCTTGCTCCGCCTTACCCCCTTCCTAGCCTTCCCCCTTGCAGGGGAAAGGAATCAAACGAGGAGCTAAAAATGTTGCGTGTGATTGCTTTAAGTGTCGTTGCGGCGATGTTGCTAAGTGCTTGCGGCGTGAATCCCGTTACGCACAAACACGAATTGCAATTTGTTTCCGAGTCAAAAGAAATTGCTATGGGGCAGCAAAACTATGTGCCCGCCCGTCAACAGCAAGGTGGTGATTACGTCATCGACCCTGAGCTCACCGCCTATGTACAAAGCGTCGGTAACAAACTCGCCGCAGTCTCCGATCGTAAATTGCCTTACGAATTTGTCGTGCTGAATGACTCCGTGCCGAACGCTTGGGCGATGCCAGGCGGAAAAATTGCCTTCAATCGTGGCCTGCTTTATGAGCTCAATTCAGAGGCGGAATTAGCCGCTGTGTTGAGCCACGAAATCGTTCACGCGGCAGCACGGCACGGCGCGAAAAGCATGGAAAGCGGCATGTTGTTGCAAGGTGCGAGCGTACTCGCGGCAGCGGCAACCCAGAACACTCGCTATGGACAATTGGCCGTGGGCGGCGCACAACTCAGCTCACAACTCATCTCAACTAAATTTGGTCGCGACGACGAATCCGAAGCGGACAAATACGGCATGTTGTATATGAAACGCGCGGGCTACGACCCACGCGCCGCCGTCACGTTGCAAGAGACGTTTGTGCGCTTGAGCCAAGGACAAAAAAGTGATTTCATCAAAGGCTTATTCGCCAGTCATCCACCTTCCGATCAGCGCGTCGCCGACAACCAAACCACACTCGCAGAACTAGGCGCAGGCGGCGAATGGGGACGCGAAATTTATGCGCAAAAAGTCGGGCATTTGAAAGCCACCAAAGCGGCTTACGAGAATTACGACCAAGGCGTACATAGCCTACCGAACGACCCCAACAAAGCCGCCCTGCTTGCCAAGCAAGCGATTGCCATCGAGCCGCGTGAAGCGCGTTTCCAAGAATTATTAGGCGATGTTTCCTTAGCGCAAAAAAACAATCAAGCCGCGCTAGGTTTTTATGACAAAGCCATCAAAATGCAGCCCGATTATTTCCGTCCGCATGTGCAAAGCGGCATCGCGCTAAACAACTTAGGGCGCAAAGCCGAAGCAGAAAAAGCTCTAGTGCAAAGCAATGCCTTGCTTCCCACCGCGACCAGCCATTATTTATTGGGGCAACTCGCCGAAGGACGCGGTGATGTGGCGGCGGCGATGCAAAATTATCAGGTTGCCGCCAGCTCGGATTCGGGTGTAGGGCAATCATCAACTGCGCGTTTGTTGCAACTCGATTTGCCGCGTAATCCCGCCAAGTATTTGCCCACCGAAGTGCAAGTCGATAGCAAAGGTAATTTATACGCCATGGTGCAAAATCCGACCGCAGCGACGCTTGCCAAATTACAACTACGCGTGGTGCGTTTGGATGCCAACACTGGCCAGCCCGTCGCACAAACCGTACTGCTGTTCATCAACAATTTAGCCAGCCAACAACAAGGGAAAATCGCCTCTGGCATACGCGTCGCAAGCGCGCCAGAAGCCGCCCTGTATCGCGTCCAAATCGAACGCATTGAACTCGCCAAATAGCCTAATCACCTACTCAGCGCGAGGTTGACAGGCTTAGACTTTCTGGTAAATTTCGCCGCCTTTTTCGTTTCATCAACCGCAACATTTTTAGATTACTAGGAGTTCACCATGGCCGTATTAGTTGGCAAGACCGCACCTGATTTCACCGCAGCCGCTGTATTGGGTAGCAACGAAATTAACGAATCATTTAATTTGCACAAGCACATCAAAAACAAAATGGCGGTGGTGTTTTTCTACCCACTCGATTTCACCTTTGTCTGTCCTTCAGAAATCATCGCGTTCGACCATCGTTTGGATGAATTCAAAGCGCGCAATGTTGAGGTGATTGGCGTGTCGATTGACTCCCATTTCACGCATCTGGCTTGGAAAAATACGCCTGTGAATAACGGCGGGATTGGTCAAGTTCGCTACCCATTGATTGCTGACATCAAGCACGAAATTTGCAAAGCCTATGACGTGGAAGCGGACGGCGGCGTAGCTTACCGTGGCTCGTTCCTGATTGACGCAGCCGGCGTGGTGCGTCATCAAGTGGTGAACGATTTGCCATTGGGTCGCAACATCGACGAAATGTTGCGCATGGTTGACGCGTTGCAATTCCACGAACAGCACGGCGAAGTTTGCCCAGCAGGTTGGAGCAAAGGTAAAGCAGGCATGGGTGCATCGACTGAAGGCGTTGCAAAATACTTGGCATCACACGCGAAAGATTTGTAAAAACCTACTGCGCACCTTAATTGCGTTGTCGCGCGCTACGGTTTTCGTTTCTTAGCAAGTTTTGCAAAATAAAAAACCACCTTCGGGTGGTTTTTTATTTATTATAACAAGAAACATTGTTGTGCAAATTAGACCGATTTACACAGATTTTTTCTTGTTTTTTTAATCTGCGTAATCTGCGGACAGCTAATCTTTTACAGCATAATGCGCGCCTCGTTTTTTGCCCCTCCGTCATGAACATTTTCGCCAGCATTTCTTATCAAATTCGTCGCACCCTTGCCTTGTTATTTGATCGCTTAGCGCACAAGTGGCGCGGGGCTTTTTACTTGTATTTAGCGGCATTTTTTAGCGTGTTAATTATCGCCGACACCGCCTATTTACATGTGTTTGCCAACATGAAACAAGGCGCGTTTGACTTGATGGTGCGCTATCGCGTGCATGTTCCACCCGCCGACCCTGACATCGTGATTGTTGATATTAACGAAGCCAGTTTGGCGGCGATGGCTAAAGATTACGGACGTTGGCCGTGGCCGCGTCAGGTGTTGGGGGAGTTTGTCGAAGGTATAGAGGCGCAGCATCCCAAAGCCATTGTGTTCGATATTTTGTTCAGCGATGCGGATGTGTATAACGCCGACAGCGATGCGTATTTCAACGCGGTGATTGCTAAAACCGACAACACTTTTTTCCCCATGTTGCGGCTCAATTCAGGCGATGACGGCTTGAGCCAACTCACGCCGCGCATGATTCCTGGCGTGGTCGAACTCGAC
>JBJORQ010000098.1:0-5854 GCA_046049345.1 Pseudomonadota bacterium
ATGCGGATTTTGGCGAGCATCAGTTCGACTTTTTCCGCCAAACAATCCAAGCCAATTTGCTCCTGAAAATTGATGTCAGTACAGGTGTCAAAATAGGGATTGATCAGCCAAGGGTCGATGTGTATCAGCTCGGCAAACTCCGTGGCAACTTTGTCGTACATAGCGAAATGTTGCGACTTGCGGCGCGTATACCAGCCCACCGACAGCGGCGGATAAATCTCTTGTTCGAGATTTTTAAGGATGTCAGGCACGCCGCCCGATAAGTCGTTATTGAGCAGCACCACACACGGATCGTAGTCTGTCAAACCTAAGCGATTGCCCCGTCGCACCAAGGGTTCTAGGGTGAGCGCGCCGCCATTCGGCAAGCTAATCGTGGTCGGCTCAGTGATGTCTGGCAGCAGCGAACCAACGCGCACGCGCATCCCCGCTTGCTTGATGATGGTGACCAATTGCGCGACGTTTTGCAGGTAAAACAAATTGCGCGTGTGATTTTCGGGTATCAGCAATACGCCGCGCGCTTCTGGGCAAATTTTTTGCACCGCGCTCTGCATGGCTTGCACGCACAGCGGCAAAAAATCGGGATTGAGATTGTTGAAGCCGCCAGGAAATAAATTGGTATCAACGGGCGCAAGTTTGAAGCCGCTATTGCGCAAATCTACCGAGGCATAAAACGGCACGGGATGCTCCAACCATTGTGTGCGAAACCAATGCTCGGTAGTCGGCATAGACGACAACAAACGTCGCTCCAAATCGAGCAACGGACCAGTTAAAGCGGTAGTGAGATGAGGAACCATGATGTACGCCAAATTCGAGCCAAATTCAAAGAGCGCGCATTCTAGCTGATGCGCTTAATTCACGCGGTGCTTAGACAAAGCAAGTGCTTTTTCTAACTGCGTCAACACGGCATCGATACTGATTAACGCCATCGCATCAGCATGATGCACACGGGTATTCCAAGCCAGTTGCGCGACCGATTTACCTAAGAATTTTTGCACGGCTTGCGGATACGCATCGACGCAAAAATCCAAGGCTTGATACGGGCCTGTAAGTTTAGGGCTCGCGACTGCATACAGCCCAACAACGAGCGTGTTCATGCTGCGAGCGATATGTACCGCACCCGTGTCGGGCGCAATCAAAACGTCCACCAAGCTCAACAGGGCAGCGAGTTGTTTCGGCGTAGTTTTACCGCATAAATTCAGCGTTTGTTGCGGCGCGCTGCTGGCAAGCTGCGCACATATCGCCTGTTCGGCGGCGGAATTGCCTCCTGTTAAAACGATGCTGGCGTGATGCTGCGCAACAGCATGTTCGATGACGATGCGATAGCGTTCAGGCAGCCAATTTCGTTCGGCTTTACTGGCGACGGGATGCACGGCAAACCACGGTCGCGGCAGCGCACTTAACCGTTCCTGTGCCCACGCCAAGTCTTCAGCGGCAACTGGCAAGCCATGCACCGCCTGCTGCGCGCGTCCTGTCAATAATTCGCCAAAAGCTAAAAAACTATCCAGCAAATGCGTGTCGGCAAAGGCGATGCGACGGTTGCAAAACAACCATTGCCCTTCGCGCGCGCGCGTTTTATCGAAACCAATTTTGAGCGGCGCGCGCAGCGCGGGATAAAGTAAATTGATGCGTAAATTGGCTTGCATCGCCAGCACTACATCAAATTTTTGCTGGCGAAATTCGCGATAAAAACTTAGGTAATCTTTAAAGCTGCGCGGTTTGTCGCGCACCACAAAGGTCACGCCGCTCATGCCTTGCAACAAGCTGTACGCCAGCGGGCTGGTAATCCAAGTGATGTGCGCATTAGGTAGTTGCGCCTGCAAAGCGCGCACCGCTGCCGCGACTAACACAAGATCGCCTAGGGCAGAAAAGCGCATCACAGCGATGCGAAAATGGGGCGTATCAGGAGCTTGCACAGGAAGGATGTGAGAGTAAAAAACGGCGCGATTGTAGCGTAAGCGAGTGGCATAACAAGGTTAAATCCGTCCGCAAATTACGCAGATTCACACAGATTAAAACGATAGGAAAATATGTTGCACAGCGTTTATCTGTAAACAAAAAATCTGCGTAATCTGCGGATAAAAATTTTGTATAAGCACGTGCTACTAACAAAAAATGACTAGTACGACAGCCGCATCAATAATCATTTCCCCTAAGGCTATAATGGGCGACTTTATTTTTAGCCCCCCTTTATGTCCCATTACCCGCCGATTGTTGCTGCCCTCGTCACGCTGATTGCGACCTTGTTACTCACCCTAAATAAAGACGGCACGATTAAAGATATTCCCAATGAACGTTCGCTGCACAGCACGCCAATTCCGCGCGTGGGCGGCATCGGCATCATGCTGGGCATCTTGGCGGGCTGGGCATTTTTGCTGAGTGATTTACGCGTGTGGCTGGTGCTGCCGATGTTGGGTTTGTTCGCTTTATCTATCGTCGATGACAAGCAAGGGCTGTCGGCAAAATCGCGTTTTATTGCGCATGTCGTCGCGGCGATTGTGGTGCTGCTTGGGCTAGGACTGGCGTGGTATTGGTGGTTGCCCGTGCTGCTCTACATCGTGTGGATGACCAATCTGTATAACTTTATGGATGGTTCGGATGGTTTGGCGGGCGGCATGGCGATGTTCGGTTTTACCGTGTACGGCTTTGCCGCGTTGCAACATGGCGGCGCGGATGCCGAAGTGTTTGCCATGCTGTGTTTCGCTATTGGCGCGGCGGCGTTGGGATTTTTGTATCACAACTTTTATCCCGCCACGGTGTTTATGGGCGACGCAGGGTCGATACCGTTAGGCTTTCTCGCCGCCAGTTTGGGTGCGTGGGGTTGGCAGCAAAATTTCTGGCCGTTGTGGTTTCCATTGCTGGTGTTTTCGCCGTTCGTGATGGATGCGACCATGACTTTGTTGCTACGTTTACGACGCGGCGAAAAGCTCTCGCAAGCGCATCGCAGTCATTATTACCAACGCTTAATTTTGAGCGGTTTCGGTCACCAAGCTACGGCGATTTTGGAATATGTGTTGATGGCGTTGGTCGGCAGCTCAGCCGTGTGGGGCATCACGCAAACACCCGCTGCGCAAGCCAATTTACTGGCGTTTTGGGCGGCAATTTATATTGCTTTATCCATGTGGATAGATAAACGCTGGCGCACTTTCCAAGCTGCGCAGGAGCAAAAATAATGCTACGCAAATCCAATACCCGCACGCTTTTTGCCATGCTGCACGACTGTTTCGCCGCAGGACTGGCGTGGAGCTTGGCTTATGCCTTGCGCTTTAATTTTGACTTGCCCGTCAATTTTTCTTTAGAGCTTAAACACACCATCGTGTGGGTGGTGTTGGTGCAGTTGCTGGTGTTTTGGCGCATGAGTTTGTATCGCGGCATTTGGCGTTATGCCAGCGTGCCCGACTTGAAGCGCATCGTCCTCGCCGTGTTGGTTGCCGCTGCACTGATTCCTGTTGCCTTATGGATGCTGCGCGTGAATTTAGTCGTACCGCGCTCGGTGTTAATCATCAATCCGCTACTGCTAATTTTGCTGATGGGCGGCAGCCGTCTGGCGTATCGCTCATGGAAAGAAACGCACCTGCATGGCAAGCTCAAACTAGCCTCCGAACCCGTGCTGGTATTGGGCGCGGGCGATGCAGCAATTCATTTGGCGAAAGACTTGGTGAAGAATCCCGCTTGGCAATTAGTCGGTTTTTTAGATGACGATGACAACAAGCAAAACTGTGTGTTGCATGGCATCAAAGTGCTGGGCAAGTTGGATGATTTGGATAAATGGGTGGCGCATTTTTCGGTAGAAAAAGTCATCCTCGCGATGCCCTCTAGTTCTCATCAACAACGCAAACGCGCGATTCAACTTTGCCAAGCCGCAGATGTAGAAGCCTTGTCCGTGCCGTCATTTGACGACTTGATGTCAGGCAAAGTCGGCGTGACGCAACTGCGCGCCATCGAGTTGGACGACTTGTTGGGACGCGATCCGGTGTGCTTGGATAAAGCCGGCTTGCAAAAATTATTGGCGGGTAATGTGGCGTTAGTCACGGGGGCGGGCGGCTCAATTGGCTCAGAGCTGTGCCGTCAAATCGCGTTGTACACGCCAAGCAAATTGGTGCTGTTTGAGCAAAATGAATTCGCGCTGTACACCCTAGAACAAGAGCTCAAGCAAACTTTCCCGCAGCTTAATTTTTTATGCATCGTCGGCGATGTACGCGATGCCGCGCGCGTCAATGAAGTGTTTGCCGCGCAAGCCCCGCACACGGTATTCCACGCGGCGGCTTACAAACATGTGCCAATGATGGAGCAGAACAATGCCTGGCAGGCGATACGCAACAACGTACTCGGCACTTACACCGTAGCGCGCGCAGCACTCGATCACAACATCGCAAAATTCGTGCTGGTATCTACCGATAAGGCGGTCAATCCGACCAATGTGATGGGCGCGTCGAAACGCTTGGCGGAGCTGGTGTGTCAGGCGTTGCAGCCCGAACAAAATTTAGGCAAAACTCGCTTCGTAATGGTGCGCTTTGGCAACGTGTTGGGCAGCACGGGTAGCGTAATTCCTAAGTTCCGCGCGCAGATTGCGGCGGGCGGGCCGATTACCGTGACGCACCCCGACATCACGCGCTTTTTCATGTCGATACCTGAAGCTGCGCAACTGGTTTTACAAGCGGGGTTGATGGGACAAGGCGGCGAAATTTTCGTGTTGGATATGGGCGAACCAGTCAAAATTGTAGATTTGGCTAAGGAGCTGATTCGACTTTCTGGCATGAAAGAAGATGACATCAAAATCGAATTCAGCGGCACGAAGAGTTACTCGCCGATGATGAAAATACCTTGCCCACGCCGCATCCAAAATTATTCATCGCACAGGCCGTGCAGTGCGATGCCGCATGGTTGGAACGCTTGCTGGCATGGGCGGCAGCAACTACCAAACCCGATGCCCAAGTGCGCGCAGATTTGACGCAATGGGTGCCAGAATATCAACCGTTCAAGGAAGATGTGTAGCGCGATGCCCAAACTCTCAGTCATTCTCATCACCAAAAACGAAGCCGCCAACATCCGCGACTGCTTAGCTTCGGTGGCGTTCGCCGATGAAATTGTGGTGGTGGATTCGGGTAGCACGGATGCCACGCTCGCCATCGCGCGCGAGCTCGGTGCGCAGGTTTTTGAGTTCAAAGATTGGCCAGGTTTTGGCGCGCAAAAAAATCGTGCTTTGCATTTTGCTAGCCATGACTGGGTGTTTTCGCTTGATGCCGATGAGCGCGTCACACCTGCGTTACAAGCGGAATTATTGAGCGCGATGCAGGGTGAATTTGACGGCTATTTTGTGCCGCGTTTGTCGCAGTTTTGCGGCACATTTATTCACCATTGCGGCTGGTATCCTGATTATGTGTTGCGCCTCTTCAAAAAAACTCACGCGCGTTTTTCCGACGATGTAGTGCATGAACATGTCGAGCTGCAAGGTCGCTCTGCCAAGCTGCACAACGATTTGCTGCACTACACCTATTTGAATATGAATGATGTGACGCGCAAAACTTTGCAGTATGCAAAAGCGGGAGCTGAGAAAAGTTTTGCGCGCGGCAAACGTGCGAATGCGCTAGATGCGCCCGTGCGCGGCGGCTGGGCTTTTATACGAACTTATCTATTGCGCGCAGGATTTTTAGACGGTATAGCAGGCTATCAAATCGCGCGCATGAATGCCCAAACGACGTTCTTGAAGTACCAGCAACTGCATTGTTTAAATAGAAAGGTCTCTCCTCTATGATGACCCTCATTCCCACCATCCTCTGCGGCGGCGCAGGCTCTAGGCTCTGGCCGGTGTCGCGTGAGCTGCACCCGAAGCCGTTTATCCGTTTGGCGGATGGGC
>JBJORQ010000099.1:0-4654 GCA_046049345.1 Pseudomonadota bacterium
GCGATTCTCGTAGCACTTATCAGTAGTGACATTAACCACCGCTTTGACACTTTTGGTTGCACGCACTGCCTCAAGCAGATTGACCACGCCCATCACATTAGTGGAGTAAGTTTCGACCGGTTCAATATAGGAGTAGCGCACCAAGGGCTGCGCCGCCATGTGAATGACAATCTCAGGCTGGTGTTCGGCAAATACAGCTTTGAGATGCGCCAAATCGCGAACATCACCAATAATGCTGGTCATACCCATAGCAATGTCAGCCACTTCAAACAAACTAGGGTTGGTCGGTGGCGCCAGTGCGTAACCCACGACTTGCGCGCCCATAGATTGCAACCACAGCGACAACCAACTTCCTTTGAAGCCAGTGTGCCCCGTCAGCAATACGCGCTTACCGTGCCAAAAGGCTGCGTTCATTTCCAGTTTTTCCACGGTGCTTTGCCAGATTGCCAGAGTTCCTCAAGATGCATCCTGTCGCGCAAGGTGTCCATCGGCTGCCAAAAACCATTGTGCTGAAAGGCCGCCAATTGCCCTTCCTCTGCTAAACGTTCAAGCGGGTCACGCTCCCAAGTTGTATTGTCGTCAGAAATATAGTCAATCACTTGCGGGGACAACACAAAAAACCCCCCGTTAATCATCGCGCCGTCACCCTTAGGCTTCTCGCGAAAACTATTCACTTTGTCGCCAACCATATCCAGCGCACCAAAACGTCCCGGCGGAATAGCCGCCGTCAAAGTCGCCTTGACGTTTTGCGCTTTATGAAAAGCAATCAGCTCAGTGATATTCACATCGCTCACACCGTCACCATATGTGAAGCAAAAAGCTTCTTCATCTTTAACATATTCGGCGACGCGTTTAAGACGGCCTCCTGTCATGGTGCTTTCGCCCGTGTCCACCAGCGTGACTTTCCACGGCTCGGCATATTTTTGATGCACTTGCATCTGGTTATGCTCCATGTCGAAAGTAACATCTGACATATGCAGGAAATAGTTGGCAAAATACTCTTTGATGACGTAGCCCTTATAGCCGCAACAAATCACAAAGTCATTGATGCCATGCGCTGAATAGCCTTTCATAATGTGCCAAAGAATCGGCTTACCACCAATTTCAACCATAGGTTTAGGGCGCGTCGAAGTCTCTTCACTAATGCGCGTACCTAAACCACCGGCAAGAATGACTGCTTTCATAATTATGGTTCCTTAACTCTGATTTAAGTGATGTGTTAATTTGCTTCGAGCGTTGCTATTAGCCAGCAGCGCGCTTAACTCTACGCGTCTCGCAGCCGTAGTAATGCAACTTGGTTAGTCATAATAGAATCCCTGTTTCTTTTGCGATGCTGGAAATCGCGGAACGCGTTTGGCGCATTGGACAGCCGAGCAAAACATCAGTTTTTTGTTCGCCTAGTTGGGTCTGTAAATCGGCAAGCATGGACAACTCCGCGCGGACTAATTTACTCACATCGCTTTTTTGGGGTTCAACCAACAAATCTATATCGTCACCGCGCTGGCTGTCATCGGTACGGCTGCCAAATAAGCGCATGGGGTTATAGCTCGCGTTTTAGCGCGGCAATCTCGCCGCGTAATTGTTGGTATTGCTGGGATTTAATCTGTAAAAACTCAACCGTGAGGCGGGCTTTTTGCTCAACTCCGTTGGGTGTTAGCAGGTAAGCGTAGGCGAGTTTGTTGTCGCTGTTGCGGAAGTTGTTCACTTTCACGCAGCCTTTTTCGATAAGGGCATTCAGGCAAAAATTAACCTTGCCCAAACTTACACCTAAGCGTTTCGCCAACTCGCGTTGCGAAAGCTCGGGATTCGCTTGCAGGGTTTTGAGCAGGCTGTAATGGATAGATAAATCGAGCATTCTTAGGCTTTGTGAGGTTCGTTCAAATAATGAACGCGCATTTAAGCAGCCTTGTGGCAGCACGTCAAGGTTGCGCGTTATTTCAGGGCTTGATTAACCGCGCTCACGCCGTCTTCCGTCAAATCGCCCGTGGCGGCTTTGAGGCGCAGTTGGCTGACTAAATAGTTGTATTCGGCTTGGTATAAGTCGCGGCGTGTGGCGAATAGTTGTTGTTGCGCGTTGAGCACATCAAGGTTGGTGCGTACACCGACCGATTGCCCTGTTTTGGTCGCATCCAACACGCTTTGGCTGGAGACCAAGGCTTGTTGCAGGGCTTGCACTTGCGCCGCGCCGTTGACTACGCCGAAGTAGGCTTGGCTAGTTTGCAGGGTGACATTGCGATGCGCGCTTTCCAGTTCTTGTTTGGCGCGTTCCCGATTGGCTTCGGCTTCGCGCCATTTGGAATTGGTCGCGCCGCCTTGAAACAGTGGCACGTTGAGTTGCACGCCGATATTGGCGTTGCGCGTGTCGCTGCCCACGCCAAATGTGCCGCCGCTGGCAATAGCTTTGCCGTAATTGGCAACTAAATCTAGGGTTGGATAATTACCGCCGCGATTGCGATCGACTTCTTTGTCGGCCAATTCGGCACTGGCTTTCGCTACGTTCAGTTGCGGATTATTGGCTTGCGCGGCATCTATGGCTTTATTCAAATCTACGCCTGTCGCGTCTGCTTTGAACGGCTCGGCTAGGCGTTTCAAATCGGTCGGGGCAACATTGGTGATTTGTTGCAATACGCGGCGTTTGATTTCCAAATTACTTTGTGCGGCAATGAGTTGCGCGTGGGTAATGTCAAAGCGCGCTTGCGCTTCGTGGCTGTCAGTGATGGTCGCGCTGCCGACTTCAAAATTACGCTTGGCTTGGGCGAGTTGCACGGTGATGGCGGCTTGTTGCGCTTCGGCTAACTGCACGCCGTCGTCGGCTGCCAGCACGTCGAAATAGGCTTGCGCGCTGCGCAATACCAAGTCTTGTTCGGCGGACTGTAATTGCGCGGCGGCGATGGCATCCTGTAATTGCGATTGGCTATACACCGCCCAATTTTGTTCGCGGAACAAGGGCTGCACCAAATTCAAATTGTAGCCGTGGGTGTTGTAGCGATAGTTACCGCTCTTAAACAGCGTTGCACCGGTGTATTGGGTGGTGTTGTCGTTATAAGTGCTGTTGGCCGACAAATTTACCGCTGGCAACATCAGTGCGCGTCCTTGTGTGAGCTTCTCTTCGCCGACTTGACGCTGCGCTTTTGCGGCTGCGATGACAGGGTCGCTGCTTTGCGCCGCATGGAACACATCAAGCAAATCGGTGGCGTGCGCAGTCGCACTTGCGGCAACCATCGTCAGAACAAACAAGGCTTTTAATTTCATGGTCAGCATCTCAATATATCAGAATCTTCTAATGCTACAGGTGGGGCGAGTTTCGTGCAATCGTAGTGAATATAAAGGCTGTCTCGAAAAATTCAAATCCCCACCCAGTACGCGCGACACGCTCTGTGGGAGCGCAATTTATTGCGCGATGGGTTAAGAGCGCGCTATCGCGCAATAAATTGCGCTCGCACAAATAATGCGCTTGCTATGAGCTAAGGTTAGGTAGCAACGCATCATGAAGCGATTTGGGTTTTACGAGTTGCCCTTAAAAAACGAAGCGTTTCGGCTGTTGCGCATTTTGCAATGGCGCGACGTTGCTTTCCATAATCGTCACGCTCTCGAACACGCCTTCCGCCATGCAAGTAATCAGCTTGGCGTACATCACGGGTGCGTCGCCGACAATGGCAAACATGCGCCCGCCAACTTTCAAACTGTTTTGGAAGGCGGTGGGCAACACAGGGGTGGACGCAGTCAGCACGATGACATCGTATTGCTCATTGCCCCAACCTTGCGAACCATCGCCAACCGCCAAAGTAATGTTTTCAAAATGATGCGCGGCTAGATTTTGTTGCGCTAACACATGCAGCTCAGGCACGATTTCGACTGAGGTCACATGCGCCGCCAAACTCGCCAACAGCGCGGTTAAATAGCCGCTGCCCGTACCCACCTCTAGCACGCGATCGGCTTTCGTAACGTGCAACTCTTGCACTACCCGCGCTTCCAGCTTGGGTTGCCACATCGCGGTGTTAAAACCTAAGGGAATATCCATATCGAAGAACGCCAAATTGCGCTGCGCGGCAGGCACGAAATGCTCACGCTTAACCTGCTTCAACAACTCTAAAATGCGCATTTCCAATACGTCGCAAGGACGAATTTGTTGCTCTATCATATTGAAGCGTAATTGTTCCATGTCGTTCATTTCCTCTCCCAAAGTTCAATGTTGTCGCGCATTCTTAATCTAACAGTATATCAAGTTCGCCAATTTTTCGGCTTACCCTTGTAAAACGCTCGCCAGCCCTAAGCCCAAAATAACGCTATCGCGAGTGAGCAAGTTGAGTTTTTCGTGTTGTGCTTGTGCGATGAGTAAGCGGTCAAACGGGTCGTTATGCGCGCATTGCAAGGTGCGTACCGCTTCGATATGGCTAGGCAACATCGGCAATACAATAAAGCCTTGTGCCTCAAGTTGCGCGCTGAGCGAGCCGTCGGGCAAAGGCAATTTACCCTTGGCATTTTTCAACACCATCTCCCAAATGCTCACCGCGCTCACCACGATTTCGGATTGCGCGATCAATCGCTGCGTGGCTTTCCCTAAACGCGCGTCATTGGTCATCCACCAATAAATCAAATGCGTGTCGAGCAAATAGCGCGTCACAACAATTTGTCCTGAGACAGAGCGCTGGCA
>JBJORQ010000100.1:0-6360 GCA_046049345.1 Pseudomonadota bacterium
ATCGTCTCGTGGTGTAGAAGGATGCGTTGCCCTGATGCTTGTTATTGATACTCATTTCCTACTGGTGCGTCTATGCACCCCACGGTTGTTGAAAGGAGCGTTGCGATGACTGCCGACACGATTGAAGATGCTGCGCTGCATTTGCCTGAACAGCAAGGCGCCCAACTGGCGCATAAGTTATTGCTTAGTTTGGACACGCAAGACGAAAACGAAATTGCAGTAGCTTGGCGTGATGAAGTGCAACGTCGCGCCGCCGATTTGGATAATGGTGTTGCCACGTTAATTTCCGCTGATGCGGTGCGTGCCGCTGCTAAAAAATTGCTGCGATGACTTATCAATTTCATCCTGCGGCGGCAAGTGAGCATCTGGATAGCATTGCTTTTTACGAAAGTCGTTTGGCAGGTTTGGGCGAGGATTACATAGGCGAATTTGAAGCCACTTTGTTACGGGTGTGCGCCGCGTCTATGAGTTTCTCTTTGGATTGTCCGCCCGATATACGCAAGGCTGGATTACGGTGTTTTCTCTTTAAATGTTTTGTATCTTGTAGTGGGCGCAGAAGTGCAGATTCTCGCAGTTGCACATCACCGTCGTCGCCCTGGATATTGGTTGGGGCGAGTTGCGCTAGCCGCGTATTCGCTCCTCCTCTGTTGACCTTAATGCAATGAATCTCCTCCGTTTATCCCTAAATCTTCTCCGTCGCGACTGGCGCGCGGGGGAGTGGCGCGTGTTGTTGCTGGCATTGGTGTTGGCGGTGGGGAGTCTTGCCACCGTTGAGCTGTTTGCTGACCGGGTGCGACAGGCATTGGCGCAGCAGGCGACGAATTTAATCGGGGCAGATTTGCGCATCACTTCTACGCGCGAATTTGCTGCGGGATATCGCGACATGGCGCGCGGGCTGCGAGTGGTGGAAAGTCGCAGCTTTCCTAGCATGGTGGCGCATGGCGAGCAGGTGCTGCTGAGTGAAATTCAGGCGGTGGAGGCGGGCTATCCGCTGCGCGGGAAGGTTGAGATTGATGAGGGGGAGAGTGCTGTGGGGCGCACGGTGTTTACCCCCACCATAGCCCTCCCCCTTAAAGGGAGAGGGGATGTTCCCGCGCGCGGCACGGTGTGGGTGGATAGCCGTTTGTTGACGCGTTTGAATTTACAAATCGGCGATGCGGTGGACATCGGTGCGCGGCAATTTATCGTGGCGGCGCGCATTGTGAAAGATGTCGACCAGTCGCTAGGTTTTGCTAGTTTCGCGCCGCGCGTGATGATGAATGATGCCGATTTAGCCAGCACGGGCTTGCTGCAAGGAGATGCGGCGCAGATTTTGGCGTTGCGGAGTGCCTTGCAAAGCAAATTATTAGCGTATGAAAAATTAGAAGACGTGCGCGATGCGCGCCCTGAAATTCGTGTGGCATTGGAACGCGCGGAAAGTTTTTTAGGCTTGGCAGCGTTGACGGCGGCGATGTTGGCGGGGGCGGCGATGGCGTTGGCAGCGCGCCGCTTTGTGTTGCGGCATTTAGACGGCTGCGCGGTGATGCGCTGCTTGGGCGCGCAGCAAGCGCAACTGCTGTGGTTATTCTTGTATCAATTTATTTTGCTAGGGCTGTGTGCCGCCTTGCTGGGCGGGCTGTTGGGCTATGTCACACAAGCCGTTTTAGTCGATAGCATCGCGGCGATGCGCGCGGCAAATTTGCCGCAGCCGAGTTTGCTACCTGTATGGAAAGCCGCTTTAAGTGGGCTGGCGTTGCTCATCGGTTTTGCTTTTTTGCCGTTGTTCAGTGTGCGCTTGGCTTACAGCTTGGCGGGTGGGGTGTTGGCAGGGCTTTTTGTGTGGCAAGCGGGTGCGTGGCAACTGGGCTTGCTGGTGTTGGGCGGGCTGT
Organism: Pseudomonadota bacterium; assembly: GCA_046049345.1. Taxonomy (GTDB): domain Bacteria; phylum Pseudomonadota; class Gammaproteobacteria; order Burkholderiales; family Gallionellaceae; genus Gallionella. Next base: position 1,869 of record JBJORQ010000100.1, read on the forward strand.
TGCTTGCGCTGATTTTATTTGCCGTGTTAGCGAACTTGCTGTTGCGTGTGTTGGCGTATTACGCGGATTTTTTTGCCGCACCTGAACGCTTAGGTGTGTTCAATTTAGCCCGTCACGGCGCGGCGTTACAAATCGTCGCTTTGAGTTTGGGCGGCATGGCCTTGCTGGTATTGACTTTGGTGCGCGCCGATTTGTTGGCGAGTTGGCAAAGCAAGTTGCCAGCCGATGCACCGAATCGTTTTGTAGTGAATATCCAGCCCTATCAACAGGCCGCCCTCAGCGATTTCTTCACGCGTAATTATGTTGCCCCGCCTGAGCTGCTACCGATGGTGCGCGGGCGTTTGCTGGCGATTAACGCACGGCAAATTAACGCGAATAGTTTTAGCGAGCCACGCGCGCAAGCCTTAGTCGAGCGCGAATTTAATTTGTCCTATCGCGATACCTTGCCGTCTTGGAACGAGCTCGTGGCGGGGCAATGGTGGCAGGCAAATGCGACGAATGAACTATCGGTTGAGCAAGGCATCGCCAAAACTTTAGGCATACAGCTAGCCGACACGCTCACCTATGACGTAGCAGGCACGACGTTTACCGCGCGCGTCACCAGCTTGCGCAAAGTGGTGTGGGACTCAATGAAGGTGAATTTTTTTGTGATTGCCACGCCTGATGTGCTGCGCGACATGCCCGCCAGTTTTCTCGCTAGCGTGTATTTGCCGCCCGATAAATTAGCCTTGAGCGATGCCTTGTCGCGCGAGTTTCCTAACCTGTTAGTGATTGATACCAGCAGCGTGATTGCGCAAGTGCAGACCATCATCGCGCAGATTGCGCAGACCGTCAGCGCGGTGTTTTTGTTCACCTTATTGAGCGGCTTAGTGGTGCTGTATGCCGCATTATTAGCTACGCAAGATGAGCGCGCCCACAGTGCCGCGATATTGCGCACCCTAGGCGCGGGCAGTGCGTACTTGCGCCGTTTACATCGCGCCGAATTCGCCCTGTTAGGCGCAATCAGTGGCGCGTTTGCGGCAGCAGGTGCGTCGGTTTTAGCTTGGGCAGTGTCACATTGGGTGTTAGAAATTCCTTATCAAATGAGTGCCAGTGTGTGGCTCATCGGCATCCTCGGCGGCACGGTGTTAGTGGTGTTTGCCGCCAGTTTCATTTCACGCCGTAGTTTGCAACTCCCCGTGATGACGTTGCTGCGCGATTAGAGCGGCCATTTAGATTCCCTAAATCTGATAGTTCTTGCGATAATTCGCGCTTAATTTTTTTCGCCCCGAATTTAGGAAAACCGTATGAGTGATTTACAGCTAGCCTTGTTGGCGATTGGACTGGGTGTTATCGTGCTTGTGTATAGCGCTGGCTGGTGGCAGCAACGCCAATATCAGCGTAAGTTTGGCGAGGCATTTAAGGCAAAATCGGGCGATGCGTTGTACCCATCCGCAGCATCGGCTCAAGCTGAGGTGGTGGCGCATCAAATTGATTTAATGGACAAAGTGATTGCGAACGAGGTTGAAACAGCAAGCCTTGTAACACTTGGGTCGAACCTAGATGAGTCGTGTACTTTGATGAGCGGCGAGACCGATTTTATGATTGAGTTAAGTTTATCCGAGGCAAGTTCGGCGCAAGTATTAGCGTTATTTTGGTCACGTCGTTTTGACTTTTCTAAGCCTGTGCAAGTGTGTGGTTTTAATATGCAAGCGCAGCGCTGGGAGCGTGTGATTGCAGACAGCCAAACTTTGTATAGCAAGCTGCGTTTAGCCTTGCAACTCGCCGATCGCAGCGGGGTGGTGAACCTCACCAAGTTGGCGGATTTTCGAGACTTAGTGTTGGGCTTAGCACATGATATTCAAGCTGAAATCAGCGTGCCCGATTTAGCCGAAGCGCATCAATGCGGCGTGCTATTAGATGCTTGGTGCGCTGAAGTTGATCAGATGGTGGGAGTGAACTTGGTTGCGCCCGCAGAGCGTTTATTACGCGCGAGTCGGGTGGCGGAAGCCGCGCATTTGCAAGCCATGCGGCTTGAATCTGATGGCGCATTTCATGTCATGAATGCGGCGGGGAACAGTTTATTTAGGCTCATCAATCAAGATAATTCGCCATTTCAACACCACACTTTAGCTCAAGCTAGCAGCAGTGCGTTGACCTTGCTTCTGGATGTTCCGCGTAATGAAAATCCAGTCCAACAGTTTGCTTTAATGTGCGAGGTCGCGCGTGCCTTGGCAGATGAATTACAGTTGAGTTTAGTCGATGATCAACGTGTTGTTTTGACGGCGAGTGGTTTGGAATTGATTCGCGCACAAATTGCAGCTGTCGAGCTAAATATGCTCAAAAATGGCATCGCCCCAGGTAGCGCGCAAGCACGTCGTTTATTTTCTTGATGGGATTGTTGCCATGAATCCCGCCGCAAAAATTGCTGCTTTGCGCAGTCAAATCGAACAACACAATCACGCCTATTACACCCTCGATAATCCGACTATTTCTGATGCGGAATACGATCAATTATTCCGCGAACTGCAAGGCTTAGAAGCAGACCATCCTGAGCTGCAAACCGCCGACAGTCCTACCTTACGAGTGGGTGCTACACCGCTCAAAATCTTCCAAGAAGTCGCGCATCGCACGCCGATGTTGTCGCTCAATAACGCTTTTTCTGAAGCCGAAGTGTGCGCCTTTGATGCGCGTATTCGCGAGACTTTGGGACTGGATGAAATTGAATACGCGGTTGAACCCAAGTTCGACGGGCTGGCGATTACCTTGACGTATCGCGATGGGATTTTTGTGCAGGGTGCGACGCGTGGCGACGGCAATGTGGGCGAGGATGTCACAGAAAATTTGCGCACCGTGCGCGATATTCCGCTGCGCCTCAATGAGCCTGTTGGTGAGTTGGAAGTGCGTGGCGAAGTGCTGATGTTCAATGATGATTTTGCCGCGCTGAATGCCATGCAGCGTGACAACGGCGAGAAGGAGTTTGTCAATCCGCGCAATGCGGCAGCGGGGGCATTGCGCCAGCTCGATTCGCGTATTACTGCCAAACGTAAACTGAGCTTTTTTGCTTATGGCGTGGGGCGTTGCGAGGGGCTGAGTTCGCCGCATGAGCATCATCAACAAATGGCGATGCTGCAAAAATTAGGCGTGTCGGTAGCGCATCAACGTCGTGTGGTGCGCGGCGTGAAAGGGCTGCTGGATTTTTATCAGGACATCGGAAAATTGCGCGCCGATTTACCATTCGCCATCGACGGCGTGGTCTATAAAGTCAACGACACGGTGTTGCAGCAAGAGTTAGGTTTTGTGTCGCGCGCGCCGCGCTTTGCCATCGCACATAAATTTCCCGCCGAAGAAGCCACGACGCAATTACTTGCCATCGAAATTCAAGTCGGGCGCACCGGCGCGCTGACTCCTGTGGCACGGCTTGCACCCGTGTTTGTCGGCGGTGTGACGGTGACCAATGCCACGTTACATAACGAGGACGAGATACGCCGTAAAGATGTGCGCATCGGCGACACCGTGGTGGTGCGGCGCGCGGGCGATGTTATCCCCGAAGTGGCGCGTGTCATGCTCGAAAATCGCCCTGCCGATGCGTCAGAATTTCTGATGCCTAATGTGTGCCCGGTGTGCGGTTCGCAGGTGGCAAAAGCCGCCGACGAAGCGGTATCGCGTTGCACGGGCGGTTTGTTTTGCCCCGCGCAAAAGAAGCAAGCCTTGTTGCATTTCGCCAGTCGCCGCGCAATGAATGTGGATGGACTCGGTGACCGACTGGTCGAGCAACTGGTCGATGCGAATATCGTGCGCACGCCTGCTGATTTGTATCGTTTGGGTTTACTCGCACTCATCAATTTGGAACGCATGGGTGAAAAATCCGCGTTGAATTTATTGACAGGCATCGAGCACAGTAAACACACCACACTGGCACGTTTTATTTACGCTTTAGGCATACGCAACGTGGGCGAAACCACGGCCAAAGATTTGGCAAAACATTACGGAAATTTGGCGCAGTTATTGGCCGCCGATGAGGCGAGTTTGTTAGCCGTGCGCGATGTCGGACCCATCGTGGCGCAAAGTTTGTTAGCGTTTTTACACGAGCCGCATAACCTCGAAGTCATCGCGCAATTACGTGCCTGCGGCGTGAGCTGGACGGAGGTGGTGATGCAAGCCGCGACCTTGTTGCCATTGACGGGCAAGACTTTTGTCATCACCGGCACGCTACCGACTTTGAGCCGTGAAGCCGTCAAAGAAAAACTTGAAGCCTTGGGTGCAAAAGTCAGCGGCAGCGTGTCGAAAAAAACCGATTATGTGGTGGCGGGAAGTGAAGCGGGCAGCAAGCTGGACAAGGCGCAAGAGCTGAACATCGCGGTGCTAGATGAAGCGCAATTACTGGCTTTGTGTAATCGCCTTGAGTGCGCAGCATTGCATGACGCTGAGATGTCCCTCCAGGCAGAATTATTCTGATAAGTGCTCCAATTTTAAGAGAGGTGGTTTTTAGTGTTCACCACCTAATATATAT
>JBJORQ010000101.1:0-4625 GCA_046049345.1 Pseudomonadota bacterium
TATTGCCAGTAATTTGATGCCGCACAACGCCAAGGTAAAAACCTATATGGCGGACATGGAGCCGGTTATCGCGATGCAGCCTGACGCGCTCATCATGGCCGATCCGGGCTTGATTGCGATGGTGCGCGAGCGTTGGCCAGAAGTGCCGATTCATTTGTCGGTGCAAGCCAATACCGTCAACTATGCAGCCGTGAAATTTTGGCAATCGCTCGGCTTGACGCGCATCATTTTGTCGCGCGAATTATCGCTCGATGAAATCGCCGAGATTCGCCAAGAATGTCCTGATATGGAACTGGAAGTGTTCGTGCATGGCGCGCTGTGCATCGCGTATTCGGGGCGGTGTTTGCTGTCGGGTTACTTCAATCATCGCGACCCGAATCAAGGCACTTGCACCAACTCCTGCCGCTGGGATTATAAAGTTGCCGATGCGGAAGAAGATGCGACGGGTGACATTCAAAAAATTGATTTTGATTTCGACAAAGCGTTGGGCGCGTCGGGCTTGTCGGATTGCGGTTCGCAGCAACGTCATCCCGCCGCCGATAAAGTTTATTTGATTGCGCGCCACGATCACCCCAATGAATTGATGCCCGTGATGGAAGACGAACACGGCACTTACATTATGAATTCCAAGGATTTGCGTGCGGTTGAGCACGTTGAAAAGCTGGCGAAAATCGGCATAGATTCACTTAAAGTCGAAGGTCGTACCAAGTCGATGTACTACGTCGCGCGCACCGCGCAAGTTTATCGCCAAGCGATTGATGATGCCGTGGCAGGTCGTCCCTTCAATACGCAATTATTGGGCGCGCTGGATGCGTTGGCGAATCGTGGCTATACCGACGGTTTTTACGAACGCCACCACACTCACGAACAGCAGAACTATATGCGCGGTCATTCCGAAAGTTTCCGTCAGCAATACGTCGGCGACATCGTTTCCTGCGCCAATGGTTATGCCGAAATTGAGGTGAAAAATAAGTTTTCTGTGGGCGATAAGCTGGAAATTATTCATCCAAGTGGAAATCATATTATTGATTTGGCGGCAATGCGCACTGTTAAAGGCGAAGCAATCACCGTCGCACCAGGCAGCGGACATAAGGTGCAGATACCGTTACCAGGCGATATGAGTAAAGGCATGGTGGCGCGGTTCTTGTAGAGAAGAATTTATCTGCACGCCTTACAAAACAAAGTGCAAGGCCCAACCAACTGGAAATCAAATGATCTTTTCCTCGCTCGCTCAAGCTTTTCGCTACACCACCTTGCAGCCGCTGTTCCCGCGTGCTTTTGCCTACCTGCGCGACACTGATTTGAACGCGCTCGCACCTGGAGTGCATCAAATTATTGATAAGCAACTCTTCATCATTGTGGAAGAAGCGAACGGGCGCACGCGTGGCGAAGCTAAGCTGGAGGCGCATCGTCGTTACATCGACATTCAGTTGGTGTTAGACGGCGTAGATGAGATGGGCTGGAAGGCTTTGGCTGATTGTCATCAGCCGCTAGACGAGCATAACTTGGAACGGGATATACGCTTTTTTGACGATGAACCTGCCACCTGGATAACCGTGCCGCCGCAACACTTTTGTATTTTCTTTCCCGAAGATGCGCACGCGCCGTTGGTGGGCAAGGGCGCGATACGTAAGGTGATTATGAAGATTGCCGTAGATGCAGCTTAGTGTCGTGTTCACGCATTAAATTTACCGAACGCGAGAAGAGAAAAAGCTCCTGCAACACAGGAGCTTTTTCTCTTCTCAAAGTCGCTTGAGGAATTATTTCTTTTTCTTGACGGTCGGAATTTTAATCGTGGCGGCTGGCATGGTGACACGACTCGCTTCCAGCGCGGCGATTTGCTCGTTGAGCTTGGTGATTTGCAGGTCTTTTTCGGCTAATAACGAGTCTTTGTCAGCGAGTTGCATTGCCGCTTTTTTATTCGCGTCAACGGCTGCTTGTAAGCGTGTTTCTAAGCTCTTCGCCGTCGCTAAACCGACTTCGTTTTTAGCTTGTTCGTTCAGTTCGGCGGCGGCACGTTTTAATTCTTGCGCTTGTTTTTCTACGCCTAAATCGCGCACATCTTTATAGTTCAGCGCACGGCCGATGGTGGCTAAACGCTCTTCTTCTTGTGCGGCGATTTTCTCAATTAAGCCTTTTTCGACGGCAGGTGTACCACCAACTTGGGTGTTCACATTCACACCGGTTAAGCCGCCGACATTCAAGCCCAGTGCGGGTTTCGCTACGATGCCTTTGAATTGATTTTGTAGCTCAGTGACGCGCTCGTTGAGCTGTTGTGCGTGACGGGCGGCGAACAAGGCTTGCGCGCTTAAGCGTTGCACTAATTCTTTGTCATGGGGTGCTGCGGCAATTTTTGTTTTGGCATCTAGGTAAATACGCACTGCCTCAGCATAGGTTGCCGGCACTTGCTTATCGGCATTTTTGGTTTTGCCCTCGTCGTTAATTACTTCGCTGCTATGCAACGCGCCTTCTTGCACAGAGCGCACTTCTAAGCTGCTTAGCGCTTTGAGTAAGGCTTCTTTTTTCTTGTCGATGTTGTCGGCTTTTTCAGCCTCAACCACATTGATTAAATCAGCGAAATCGCCCATTACATTGGCATAGTCTTTAGGCAACGATTTTTCGGTGCTTAAATTATCTAACTCCGTTTTAACTGCGAGTTCATTGGCGAAACGATATTGCACCACCGCCATGATGGCGCGCCCTTTCTCTAAAATCGCATCGCCTTTAGCCGCTTGTTGCGCAAGCTGATCTTTAGGTTGGCTGCTCAAGCCGTTTTGTGCCGCGCTTAAAGTTTGCGTGGCCTCTTTGAAATAATGCGGCGCAGTGAAAGGCATTCCTGCTGTCTTCGCATCGGCCACATTCTTTTCTAACGCCGAGACAATGTCTAACGCCGACAAGTCTTTGTATTTAGCCAGTTGCGCGTCGTTGGCTTGCACCGCAATTTTGACGGGCGCGGCGCACGCGGTGAGCAATAAGGCAATTAGCAAAGTCGATAAACGCATGGAGTTGTTCATGGTGAGTTCCTAAGAAATTAAATAATAAAAGCGAGGCTTACGAGCGGATGGCTAAATTTTAGTTCAATTAGCACGCCGATTCTTGGTCAAACGCCACATCGCCTTGCGCGTGCGCATCGCCCATTTGGATATTTTTGAAGTCGAACAAGCTGCTATCCATCAAATGCGACGAGGAAACATTTTGCATCGCGGTGAACATGGTAGCGGTGCGGTTGGGGTATTGCAGCTCCCACGCGTTCAACATTTCTTTGACGTTTTGGCGTTGCAGATTTTCTTGCGAACCGCACAAATTGCACGGAATAATTGGAAACTCCATGGCGCGGGCAAACCGCGCAATGTCTTTTTCCGCGCAATATGCCAGCGGGCGAATCACCATGTGGTCGCCCTTGTCGGTGATTAGTTTGGGTGGCATACCTTTAAGCTTGCCAGCAAAAAACATATTCAAAAATAGCGTCTCTATCATGTCGTCGCGATGATGGCCGAGCGCGATCTTATTCGCGCCCAACTCCCCCGCGACGCGATAAATAATGCCGCGCCGCAAGCGTGAACACAGCGAGCAAGTGGTCTTGCCCTCGGGGATTTTTTCTTTGACGATAGAGTAAGTGTCTTGTGTCTCGATGTGATATTCCACACCCAGATTTTTCAGATAGGCAGGCAAAATTTCAGCAGGAAAACCAGGTTGTTTTTGGTCGAGATTCATCGCCACGATACGGAAATCAATCGGTGCGCGTTTGCGCAACGCCAGCAAAATATCCAGCAAGGTGTAGGAGTCTTTGCCGCCGCTTAAACACACCATCACGCTGTCGCCGTCTTCTATCATATTAAAGTCGGCTATGGCTTTGCCGACTTGATGTTCAAGGCGCGAGCGCAGGCGATTAAAGTTGTTGGAATGCTCTTCAAACTGGATGGGTTGTGCAATTGCGTTCATAGTTTTCTCGTTAAGTATTGATGCTCTTGCCGCCATCGACAGCGATAATTTGCCCGGTGATATACGGTGCGTCTTGCATCAAAAATAATACCGTTTTCGCGATGTCGTCGGGTGCGCCGACACGCTGCAATAAAGTTTGCGCGACGATAGCCGCGCGCTTGTTGGCATCGCGCCAGTCGTCATGTTCAGGCCACAAAATCGGCCCTGGCGACACCCCATTCACACGTACTTCAGGCGCGAGTTCTTGTGCTAAGCCTAGGGTTAGTGCGCGTAAACCCGCTTTAGCCACGCTATAAACCAGATGATTTTTCATCGGACGTTCGGCGTGTATATCGACGATGTTGACGATGCTACCCTGCGTGCGACGTAACTCAGTTGCCGCCGCCTGAGCCAAGAACAACGGGGCTTTCAGGTTCGTGCCCAGCAAATCGTGCCAATCTTGTTCAGTTGCGTCCATCAGCGGTGTGGCATAAAAACTGGATGCGTTATTCACCAAACCATCCAATCTGCCGAAGCGGTCTATGCTCTGTGCGACTAACGATGGCAAGGCTTGCAAGTCGAGCAGGTCAGCAGAAAAAACTGCCACACTGTCGGCACGCAGCGCATTCAGTTCAGTTTGCAAGGCTTGCGCCTCCCGCGCCGATGTGTGGTAATGAATGGCGAGCGCAGCACCAGCCGCGTGC
>JBJORQ010000102.1:0-4728 GCA_046049345.1 Pseudomonadota bacterium
AACCCGTTGAACCCGTTGAACCCGTTGAACCCGTTGAACCCGTTGAACCCGTTGAACCCGTTGAACCCGTTGAACCCGTTGAACCCGTTGAACCCGTTGCGGCCAGCAACGATGAGTTCAGTTTAGATTTTATCGTCGCGCCGCCCGAACAGATTGCGCCAGCGTTGCGCGATGAAGACATGCAGTACGCCACAGAACCGCCCGTCAGCCATCCTAAAAAATGGCAAGGCATGGCCTACGCGATGCTGAGTGCTGTGTTGTTCGGGGGGTTACTCCTGCAATTGGCGTACAGCTTTCGAGCGGACTTAGCCGCGCGCTTTCCCGTCAGCAAACCCGCCCTGCAAGCCTTGTGCGGCCTCCTCAATTGCACGGTCAGCTTGCCGCAAGATAACGAGCTCATCAGCATTGAGTCGTCTAATTTAGAGGCCGATCCCAACAACGTGCAGCTCATTGCCCTTACCGTGTTGCTGCGTAACCACGCTCACTACGCCTTGGCTCTGCCTAACATCGAGCTCACCTTGAACGATATGCAAGAACGCCCGATGGCACGACGCATCTTCCAAGCCAGTGATTATTTATTAACAGGGCAACATGCTGCGGATGGCTTGGCGGCCAATCAAGAATTGCTGATCAAGCTCTGGCTCAAACTGGATGACATCAACGCCAATGGCTACCGCCTCGTGCTGCTCTCCCCCAACTTTTAACCGATACTTTATGAACACGCTGAAATTTACTGCCACCCACGAATGGGCAAACCTGCAAGCTGATGGCACTTTAACCGTCGGCATTAGTGCGCAAGGACAGTCTATGTTGGGCGATATGGTGTTTGTTGAGTTGCCCGCCATCGGGCGCAAAGTCGTGGCAGGTGAAGCCTGTGCAGTGGTCGAGTCGGTCAAAGCCGCCTCGGATGTCCACGCGCCAGTGAGCGGTACGATTATCGCGGTGAATGTGCAACTCAGCGACTCGCCCGAAGACCTCAACAACACGCCTTATGCCAGTTGGATATTTACTTTGCAAGCCGACCACTTAGCCCACTTAAACGGCTTGATGGACGAAGCGGCATATCACGCCACGCTCGCTTAATCTCGTCGCAAGACGGCGTTACAACACAGCGGGTATGATTCCGCTGCCCTTATCCCCTTACTAGGAAACACGCCATGAAAACTACCCTCCCCACCCAGCCGACTTTAGGCGGCAACCCCGTCAAACTGTATGGCGAGTTTCCAAAAATGGGTCAAGCCGCACCAGATTTCAGCTTAGTCAACGCAGAGTTACAAAACATGTCGCTGGCCGATTTTGCGGGCAAACGCAAAGTGCTCAACATCGTGCCCAGCTTGGACACGCCCACTTGTCAGGCTTCGGCGCGTCACTTCAATGTCGCCGCGAGTAGTTTGGACAACACTGTAGTGATTAACATTTCGGCCGATTTGCCGTTTGCCATGGCGCGTTTTTGTGGCTCGGAAGGCTTGAGCAATGTAGTGAATTTATCCTTGATGCGCGGACGTGATTTCATGCGCAACTACGGCGTGAAAATTGCCGATGGCGTATTGGCTGGATTGACCTGTCGCGCCGTCATCGTGCTGGATGCGCACAACAAAATTCGCTACACCGAACTGGTTGCAACCATCGAACAAGAACCAAATTACGCGGCGGTACTCGAAGCCCTTACCCACTGCTAATTCGGCACTGTTAATTAAAAAGGAGACTCATCATGTTTAACGCAAAATCTATTTTTATCGCACTCGTCGCAGCGGCAACTTTAAGCGCGTGTGCGTCGAGCAACTCAGGTGCGGCTTACACGCGCGGGCAAGTACGCCAAGTTGAAGATGTGAAAATGGCGACGGTAGAAAGCATCCGCGACATTCAAATTGAAGGCACGAAAACCCCTATCGGCGCAGGTGCAGGCGCAATCATCGGCGGCGTAGCGGGCGGCAATCGCGGCGGTAATGCAGCGAGTGCGATAGGCTCAGTGTTGGGTGGCTTGGTCGGCGGCTTGGTTGGCGCGGCAGCAGAAGAAGGCGTGACGCGTCAGGCGGGCTTTGAAATCACCATAAAGTTTGATGACGGCAAAATGGTCGCCATCGCGCAAGGTGCTGATGAAAAATTCAAAGTCGGCGACCGCGTCCGCGTAGTCACAGGCGCAGGTGTTACACGCGTTAGCCACTAAAAAATTAGCGTTCCTTGCAGTTAAAAAAGGATGGGCAGATGCTCATCCTTTTTTATCGCCTAACAATTGAGTTGCGCACACGCCGTAAAGCCTGCGACAGCCATAAAACAGTGCATAACTCGCCAGCAAGGGGTCAATAAAATAATCCCACACGTTGGTAGATTCATACCCGCCGAGGCTCCATACCAGTGTCGCTAGCGCGATGCACAAGACGACTAAATTGGACTGCCGCCACCATGCCAATAATGCAATTACCAACACCACGCTGAAAAATCCTGCATCGCCGTAACCCAATCGGTACGGGTCATACAGGGTGATGCCTAAAGTCATAGGATAAAAAATCAGCGCGCTTGCGGCGATGATTAACAGTAATTGTGCGCGTGATTTTTCACTCGCAGCGATGCCGTAAGGTCGCAGCACTGCCAGCCCAATTAACATCAGCGTGGTGATACTTAAATCGCCCACCATGCCGCGCGTGTAACCCGCCAAAGGAAGACCATTCAGGGGCAATAAGGCGAATACAAAAATCGCCGCCAACAGCCCAGCTAACCGCTGCCTAGACAAACGGCGCACCGCTGGCACGAGCAATAAGCAGGCGGCAATCGCGCTGGCGTGCCCGCATAATCCTGCGACATCGTTGAGCATCATGGCGCGTCCTTTTGCGGGGCTTTTAACAACTGATTTTCCAGCCAAGCGGTATTGAATTGCACATGCTTAATCAAGCCGCGATTCCAGGTATAGACGAGCTGAAAATCGCCGCGCTGGGTCTGGATTAAATACGGATAAGAAAACTCAAAGTCGCATAAAGCGGGACATTTATTGCGCTGCGCCGTCGCCGCATAAGCCGCGCCATCCGTGACCTTGCTGTCGCTCGTCATTGCCAGTTGCGCATTGCGCTGCGCAAACTGTTCGACACTCGCCGCCACATCGCTCTCATGCTCAAATTCATAAACGCTGCGCCAGCTCATGCCGCTATCGCTAGACACCATTAAGGACAAGGCGTGGCGACCGACCGCCAGATTATTCAGTACCGCCAACATGCGTCCATCCGCCAAAGTCACGCCCGTCAAAGCCGCGTCAGGGTTGGCGGTGACGAGCTTAGTCGGCGTAAACCAAGTCTTGCCGCCGTCCTGCGTTTGCGTAGCAATCACGCGCTTAGGCGGCGCGTTGGTGTGGCGCATCAGCACCGTGGCGTGTTTGCTATCGGTGATGAGCAGCACGGGTTGGATGCCTAATTTTCCGCTGCTCAAGCGTTGCTTATCCAACACTGTGCCGTCTTGGGAAATGCGCAACAGCTCGCCAAATTTACCTAAAAATTCGTGATACACAGGCAAGCCCAAACTGCCATCTGCATAGACAAACGGCGTGCCTTTAATCAGCGTGCTGATATTGATAAACGGTGAGGTAATCAAGCGGCGCGGCGTGTCCCAACTCGCGCCTTCGTCGTGGCTAGTGATAAAAGAAATTGAGCTGCCCGCCCAGCCGCCTAGCGACACGCTGACAAAATATAAAACCAAAGCACCGTCGGCACGCCTTGCAGCAACAGGGTTGCCGAGCTTTTTAACATAACGCAGCAGACCTTGCTGAGTTTGCTCGCGATTGATAATGGTCTGCTCTGCTCCCCAATTTTTCCCGTCAAAAATCGCGCTGCGCAGCGTCACATCTTGCGCACCCTCGCGACTGCCCGCGAACCAAAACGCGCGCAATTTTCCATCGTTTAATTCAATCAGCGAGGCGGCGTGAGTGGCGATATTTAATTGGTGCGAGACAAACTCGCTGTGCAAAAAAGCGGGACTGGCGACAGGCGTAATCGCAGCGATTTGAAAGCCATTCGGTGCACTGCGCTGCGCAATTTTTTGCGCGGCAAGCGCGCTCGCCAATAACAGCAAAGCCAATAAAAATAAGCGTGCGCGAGTCATCAGCGACATTGCTCCGCAAGTGTTAAAGCGGGCAAACTCGACAGCGTGGCGGTAGATTGCAGCAACACTTCGCGCACGAATAAATACTCAAAAAACTTGCCGTGCAGAAACATTTCCTTGAGCTCAGCCGAGCTTTGTCGTCCGCGTATATCCAAGCGTTGTCCGATGATTTTGCAGTCCGCGCATAAGCTGGTTCTAACGTCTTGGTTAAGCGGGATTTGCACGGCAAAGAATGGATAACGTGCGGCTAATTGCGGCACGGTGAGATGTAGATTTTCGTGATAGGCAGATGTAGATTTTCGTGATAGGCAGTGAGCTGGGTGTGCGGCAACAGGAATTGATAACGCTCATCCGACGCGCGAAAGTCACACGGCACCGCCACATTTTTGCCTTGCAGCGCAGCTTGCGTGGCGGCGTTATAAATCGCCAACTGCGTATCAAAAGGACGTAACAAAGCGGCAAAACTAAGTAGCACTAACAGCCCCGCAAGCGGTGCGGCATCACGCGTTAAGCGCGGCAAAAACAGCGTGGCAGCTATCAACGCGCCACTGTCGCATATAAATGAGCATCGCCAATTTCGCTTTGCAAGCGTGCTGCCAACACCGCTAAACCCAATAAAAATAAGGCTAATAGAGCCAATGT
>JBJORQ010000103.1:0-6112 GCA_046049345.1 Pseudomonadota bacterium
CTTTGCGCGCTATTTTTCAGCTCCGCCCACTTGAAGTATTGCTCTACCACAAACGTTTCGCGCTCGGCATAGCCCGCATTGCGCGCCGCCAAACGGATACTGTCCGCCGCCTCCACAGCCAATAACAGCGCGTCGCCCATCACCACATACAGCGGCTTTAATCCCGCTGTGAGGTGGCGCGCTAAGTCGTCGCTGCTGATAGTCGGCATGGATTTATGGCTCGATTTGCATTTTTGCGTGACTTAAACGACGCACGATTTGTTGCACCATGTCCGTGCGCATACTGGTGTAGAGCAAGGCTTCTTCGGCTTCTTTAGCCAAAATTTTGGTGTCATCGTAAGAATAATCGCGCTCGATGGACAGCTCTTCGGCGCGTACCCAATCGTGCTGCTGATTGTCATAAGCGCGCAGCGAGACCAGCATACGCAGCTTGAATTCACTCACGCGCCCTGTGCCGCCCAAAGTCAAAATTTGCTTATCGGTCTGCTCACTGACCACTTGCAAAATCACCTCGGCTTGCGCCGCGCTGCTGGCGATTTGCAATTTATTGGCAATCAAATTGCGGCGCAGTTCGTTGATAAACGGCGTGTTGAGATTGGGCGCGTCTAGATAAATCGACTTGAACGGCATCCCTGCCTGACCGCGCAAATGAAAGCCGCAGCCACTCATCATCGCAATAAAAATCAGCAAAATCAGCGCGCGTAGTTTCATCACATCACCACGTTAATCAAACGACCCGGCACGACGATGACTTTTTTCGCCGCTGCCCCAGCCAGCAATTTTTGTACCGCTTCATGTGCCAACGCGAGACTTTCCAGCGTGGCTTTGTCGGTCTCTTTTGCCACGCGCAAACTGCCGCGCAACTTGCCGTTCACTTGTATCACCAAGTCGATTTCGTTTTGCACCAAGGCAGTTGCATCGACTACGGGGAAAGCTTGCTCATGCAAACGCGTGTTGGGGCGCAGCTCCGCCCAAATTGCGTCACTAATATGTGGGGCAATCGGCGAAAGTAACAGCACCGCTGCTTCTAAAACTTCTTGCACCACGCTGCGTTCCACAGCCGTGTTCGCATCAAATTTTGCCAAAGCGTTGAGCAGCTCCATGATGGCGGCGATGGCGGTGTTGAAGGTTTTACGGCGACCATAATCGTCGTCTATTTTTTGAATAGTTTGATGCAATTGCAAACGCAAGGCTTGCGCGTTCGCGCTCAATTCGCCAGTGCTATAAGCCGCGACCAAGCCTGTTTCGATATGGTCGTGCGCGGCTTTCCATACACGTTTCAAAAAGCGAAACGCGCCTTCCACGCCGCTATCTGACCACTCCAGCGATTGTTCAGGCGGCGCAGCAAACATCATAAATAAGCGCGCCGTATCCGCGCCGTATTGGTCGATGATGGCTTGCGGATCGACCCCATTATTTTTCGACTTAGACATTTTTTCCGTGCCGCCGATGACGACAGGCAAGCCATCGCCGGTCAGCACCGCACCCGTTGCGCGGCCTTTATCATCAAGGCTTACCGTCACGTCAGCAGGATTGAGCCAGAGCTTTTTGCCGTTAGCGGCTTCGCGATAAAAAGTCGGCGCGATGACCATGCCTTGCGTGAGCAAGTTTTTGAATGGCTCATTACCTTGCACCAGCCCTTCGTCGCGCATCAGCTTGTGGAAAAAGCGCGCATACAACAAATGCAGAATCGCGTGCTCGATGCCGCCGATATATTGATCGACGGGCAACCATTGTTGCGCGGCGGTTTTATCGACCATGCCCGTGCTGCATTGCGGGCTGGCGTAACGTGCGTAATACCAAGACGATTCGACGAAAGTATCCATCGTGTCGGTTTCGCGTTTTGCATCGCCGCCACATTTCGGACACTTGCACTCAAAGAATTCGGGCATCTTCGCCAATGGAGAACCCGCGCCATCGGGCACAACATCGGACACCCCCAATAACGCTGGCGAGAAATGCCCCAGTCGCGTAAACGGAATTGCTCTTTTTTCGCGCCTAGGCCTTTGGCGGCAAGGTCGGCGGAAATTGCGTCGAAGGCTTGTTGGAAATCGAGTTCATCATATTTGCCTGAATTCACACATTCAACGCGGACTTTTCGCTCGTACCACTCCTGCCATTGCTCAGTGGTGAAGTTTCTGTTCTCTCCTTGCACAAGTTCTTGTTCGATAATTTTGCGATCTCCATTTCCATGCTCTAGTGCACGGCGGAGCTTACAAATAAAGTCGCGCTCAATAACTTGTTTGATTGGCAAGCTATATTTTTTCGCAAACTCAAAATCCCGTTCGTCATGCGCCGGCACGGCCATCACCGCGCCTTCGCCGTAGCCCATCAATACATAGTTGGCGACCCACACTGGCAGCTTTCCGCCAGTGAGTGGATGCGTCACGAACAGACCGGTATTCATGCCCTTCTTTTCCATCGTCGCCATGTCGGCTTCGGCGGTGCCGCCGCGCTTACATTCAGCGATAAATTCAGTGAGTGCGGGATTGTTCGCAGCGGCTTGCGTTGCTAGCGCATGTTCGGCAGCCACCGCGACGTAAGTCACACCCATCAGCGTGTCGGGGCGCGTGGTGTAAACCTTGAGCACGCCGTTCGCGCCGATGCTGGACTTGTCGTAAGGAAAATGCACATCGCAGCCGTAGCTCTTGCCGATCCAGTTCGCCTGCATGGTCTTTACTTGCTCAGGCCAGCCGTCCAGCGTGTCCAAGTCTTTTAGCAACTCGTCAGCGTATTGCGTGATGCGGAAAAAATACATGGGAATTTCGCGTTTTTCCACCAGCGCGCCAGAACGCCAGCCGCGTCCATCTATCACTTGCTCGTTCGCCAGCACGGTGTTGTCCACCGGATCCCAATTCACGGTCGAAGTGCGTTTGTAAATCACGCCTTTGTTAAACAATTTGGTAAACAGCCATTGCTCCCAACGGTAATACTCGGGCGTACAAGTTTTCACTTCGCGCGTCCAGTCGATGCCCAAACCGAGCAATTTCAACTGCTGTTTCATGTAGTCGATGTTGGCATACGTCCATTCGGCGGGCGGCACGTTGTGCGCCATCGCAGCATTTTCCGCAGGCAGTCCGAACGCGTCCCAGCCCATCGGCTGCATCACGTTAAAGCCTTTCATGCGGTGATAGCGACTCAGCACGTCGCCTATGGTGTAGTTTCGTACATGCCCCATGTGCAACTTCCCCGACGGGTAAGGGAACATCGACAGGCAATAGTATTTAGGTTTGTCGCTGACATCTTGGGCTAAGAAAACTTGCTGTTCGTCCCATGCTTGTTGCACAGATTTTTCGATGGCTTCGGGGTGGTAATTGGCTTGCATAGGGGCGAGATGGGGCAAAAAAAAGTGTGGCATTATAGCGGCACAGCCTAATGCTGCGCTTGCCTTCCTCCCCTCTTTACGTAGGAGTTAAAAATGAATCACTTATATCGTGTAACGATGCTCGCCAGTCTTGTAGCCGCTTTCAGCTCCACCGTTTTTGCCGCACCCGACATGACCGTGCAAGGCGTGCAAATGCCCGCTTGGTTGCAACGCGATAACGCGCAATATCCTTTGAGCGTCGGCACTCAGCTCAATAACGACGATAAAATTATTACGGGTGCGAATGCGCGCGTGTTGTTGCAAGGCGCGGACGGCAGCGCGATTAAGCTCGGTCAAAACGCCAACTTACGCGTGTCGAATTTGGCGCAAAAGTTTGAAGACAAGCCGCTGTTCACTGCCTTGTTGGATGTCGCCAAAGGCGCGTTTCGTTTTACCACTGCTGTCCTTGTCAAAACTAAACCGCGCGCTATCACCATCAATGTTGCCAATGCCACCATCGGCATACGCGGCACCGACGTGTGGGGTAAAGATGGCGACGACAAAGGCATCGTGTGTTTGATTGAAGGAAAAATTGCCGTGCAAGGCGCGGACAAATCGCAATTCGAGATGGATCAGCCGCTGTCGTTTTATGAAATGCCGAAAGGCGCGGCAGCTAAAGCCGTCACCGCCGTTGATCCTGTGCAGCTGAATTTATGGGCAGCCGAAACTGACATCGCCCCCGATGCGGCGGCGGCAAAAAGGGGAGGTCAGTGGAAAGTTATTTTACTCACCGCTGCCGATCAAGCGAGCGCGCTCAACGCGTATGACGCTTGGCGCGCAGAGGGTTACGCGGTGCGCTTAATGCCGGTGCTGCAAGGCGATGCGCATCTGTATCAAGTGCGTATTGAGTCATTCGCCAGCAAAGCCGCCGCGCTACAATTAGCGAAAGAAGTGACGGGAAAACTGGGCGCGGATAGCCCAAGCGTGATTCGCTAAGTTCGCCATCCAATAAAAAAACGCAGCTCACCCTGCGTTTTTTTACGCCTGATTTCCGCTGAAACATGACGCGTCGATTACGAGCCGCGCTAACCTCTGCTAGAATCGCGCCTCAAAATTTTTCGCCTATTCTTTTAATACATTCAAATCGAGGAGATTCAAACATGTCACGCAAGCATCCCGTCATCGCTATTACTGGTTCATCTGGTGCAGGTACAACCACCGCTAAACGCGCTTTTGAAAACATTTTCCGCCGCACCAAAATCAAGGCTGCTGTGATTGAAGGCGATAGCTTGCACAGTTTGGATCGCATGGCGTTTCGCGCGGCTGCGGCAGAAGCGGCTAAAGCGGGCAACAACACGTTTAGTCACTTTGGCCCTGAAGCCAACCACTTCGACAAAATCGAAGCGATGTTCAAACAGTACGGCGAAACAGGTTCTTGCCAACGTCGTTACTATGTGCACAGCGAACCAGAAGCCGTGGAACACAACAAACATTTCAATCTGACCAACCTGACTCCGGGCGTATTTACGCCTTGGGAAGACATCGAAGCAGGTTCAGATTTGTTGTTCTACGAAGGTTTGCATGGTTTGGCGCACGACGAAGCTAAAGGCGTGGACTCAGCAAAATTCGTTGATTTAGCGATTGGTGTCGTGCCTGTGGTGAACTTGGAATGGATCCAAAAAATCCATCGCGATAAAGCCGAACGTGGTTATTCAGCCGAAGCGACCGTCGATACCATCATGCGTCGTATGCCTGATTACATTAAATTCATCACGCCACAATTTTCACGCACTGACATCAATTTTCAACGCGTGGCAACGGTTGATACGTCAAATCCGTTCATCGCGCGCGACATTCCTACGCCAGATGAAAGTTTTGTGATTTGTCGTTTCAAAGATCCTAAGAAAATCGACTTCCCGTACTTGATTAACATGATTCCTGGTTCATTCATGTCACGCTCCAACACCATCGTGGTGCCAGGCGGCAAAATGAGCTACGCCATGGAAATCATCTTGGCTCCTATCATGCACGAGATGATTGCTAACAAAAGCAAGTAAGCGCATCAGGCTTGAATAGCAAAACGGGGAGGCGGCAACGCTTCCCCGTTTTTTTTCGCTAGTCGAACTGATGACGGAAGCGCACTCGCTGCCCCCTACGCCACCGTTAGCTTGAGGCGTTGCTACGGATGGCGATGGGCAAAATTGTGTCGGGATTCCCTGTCAAGTTAGCACCGCTGAATTTATCGCAAGCACCTAGCCGCATCGCTTAGAATGCGCGCTCGAAAAAATCCCTCCCCCCCAACTCTCCCATGGCAATCAAAGCAACCGTACACAAAGCCACGCTGCAAGTCGCCGATATGGATCGCAATTATTTTGCGGATCATGCGTTGACGGTGGCGCGTCATCCTTCTGAAACGGACGAGCGCATGATGGTTCGCTTGCTCGCGTTTGCGTTGTACGCCGAGGAATATCTGAGTTTCGGACAAGCTATGACGAATGACGATGAGCCAGATTTGTGGTGCAAAGATTTAACGGGTGCGATTCAAAATTGGATCGTAGTGGGCTTGCCTGATGAACGCTTATTACGCAAAGCCTGCGGGCGTTCTAACGCGGTGGTGTTGCTAACTTACGGGCGTTCCGCGGATATTTGGTGGGCAGAAAATGCGGCGAAATTGCAACGCTTGAGCAATCTTACTGTGCTGCGTTTGCCCAATGAAACCACGCAAACTTTGGCGACTTGGGCGGCGCGCAATATGACGCTGCAATGCAATTTGCAAGCGCGCGATATTTTGCTGACCTCGGATAAAGG
>JBJORQ010000104.1:0-4314 GCA_046049345.1 Pseudomonadota bacterium
CGCCATCAATAAGAAATCCGTCGGCCCCGCCATGACTGAAGTCGCCGCGAAATATGCAGCTGATGCTGGCGCAGCCGCTAAGTTAGAAGCCAAAGTGCGTAGTGGCGGTGCTGGCTCATTCGGTAAAGTTCCGATGCCTGCCACACCAGCCAAAGTCAGTGATGACACCATCAAAACAATTGTAGGCTGGGCGTTGACGCAGAAATAAAATCTGCTTCAGCAAGTAATAAAAAAGCCGACTTTTTAAGGTCGGCTTTTTTACGCGCTATCAAATCAATTAAAAGTGATGTGCATATCCTGCTGAAACTGACGAAGCCAAACTGTTACTTTCATAGCGACCATAAATCTCATTTTGGCTATTAACGTAATAACCTAAGCCAAAACCAATTGTATTGGTACGACTTAAATCCATTGAGTACTTATGAGAGGTGAATGAAATTTTACTCGCAAATTTTTTGGCATCGTCCAGCCAAATATCTAATCCACCGCCGATAGCAGATCCTGTATCTGTTTGACTAATACAGAAACGTCCACACAAATCCACGCGCGTTGATAACGATGCAATACCTGCTTGTACGTCAACATTCTCACCTATCGCTTTTACAACACTAATAGATAAAGCACTATTACCACCGCTCACCGTCCAAGTTGGTGTTGAGCCACCAACACCTGATCCAGACAGAGCAACAACTAATAAATCATCCGCAAATTGCAAAGAACCAGCAAGCGATGCAGTCCCTAAAGAACTCAGACATTGACCGCCTATACATATTGGCGTTGCATAGGAAACCGCACCTAATTCTGCTGCCAGCATGCTATGAGAAAAATTTGTTTTCTCCGCAAAAGCTGAGCTACTCATTGCAGCCAACAGCGTCATTAACACAATCATTACTTTCATTTTGCGCATCCATAAAATAGTTAAAAATCGTTAGCAGCGCAGCAACATTACCGCGCCCGTAACGATTTTTAACTTTAGCATATTGCGAGTTATTAGAGAAGCAAACTCCGTGGATAGAAACACCGCATTCATAGATTCTGCGCGCCATGCCCAAGCGCGTTACCCAACCAAAAATCAGTCAATTCGAGCCGTCGCTGCGAGGCACCCTCGCCTATAACATTCGGCTGTTTCGCTTTGAGCAAAGCATCTCGCAAGAAGAGCTGGCATTTCGCTGTGAACTGGATAGAACTTACATTTCCGCCGTCGAACGCTGCATCTGGAATGTCGCGCTCAGTAACATCGAAAAAATTGCCACCGCGCTCAAAGTCGAACCTTGGCAACTGCTCGTCCCGCCGCCGCACCAAGCTCACAAACACGATTAAGCCGCAAAAATTTATTCAGATTAGCGCGCAGCTTTTAGCGCAAGTTGCGCCAGCATCATCCGCACTGGGGTTGGTATCGCCGCCTGCAAAGCCTCATCCACATTGAGCCATACGCTGTCGGTTTGCTGCACACGCAGCGGCTTATCCGCTACTTGAAAAACCACAGGCGTGATGTGTAGTTTGAAGTGGGTGAAGATGTGCGTGAACGCAGCGAGTTCAGTTCGTTCGCCCAAATCGTAACCATTGTGCTGTACATATTCTTCCAGCAACTCACCGCCATCATCCAACTGCGGCAAGCTCCACAACCCGCCCCAAATGCCTGTTGCAGCGCGCTTTTCCAAATAAATTTCATTGCCGTGCATCAGCAATAAAAAAGTCGCGTGACGCTCTGGCACAACTTTGCGCGGACGCGGCGTGGGCAGCTCGGCGACACGTTTAGTTTGATAAGCGATGCAATCTTTTTGCACTGGACATTGCGCACATTTGGGCTTGCTGCGCGTGCACAGCGTCGCGCCCATATCCATCTGCGCTTGGATGTAAATCGCGACTTCTTTTTTGGGTAATAAATCTTCGGCGTGTTGCCACAGTTGCGCCTCGATTTTTTTATCGCCCGTCCAACTTTCAACGCCGCAATAACGCGCCAGCAAGCGTTTGACGTTGCCATCTAAAATCGCACGATGTTGATGAAACGCCAGCGCGCAAATCGCGGCGGCGGTAGAGCGCCCGATGCCAGGTAGCTCGATTATTTTTGCAAAGTCATTGGGAAATTCGCCGTGATGTTCCTCGACTATCAGCTGCGCGGCTTTATGTAAATTACGCCCGCGCGCGTAGTAGCCCAGCCCGCTCCAATGCGCCAACACTTGCTCTTCAGTCGCGGCTGCCAGTGCCGCGATATTAGGAAAGCTGGCGACGAAACGTAAAAAATACGGGATGACGGTGATGACTTGCGTCTGTTGCAACATGATTTCGGACAGCCACACGCGATACGCATCGCCGCCTTGCCAAGGCAAATCATGTCGTCCAAATTCGCGCTGCCAAGCAATCAGCCGCGCCGCAAAACTCGCCGCCACTATTTGAACAAGCCTTTCAATCCGCTCTTGAGTTGATCTTGCACTTGGGTTTTGACTTCCTCTTTTTTCACTTCGACTTGCTGCTTAGCCGCGTCTTTTGCCGCACCCACTTTGGCTTGTGCAGCAGCTTTTACGTCAGCGACTTTTTGCTTGGTTTGATCGTTCACCATCGCACTCCATTCCAAGCCATATTTCAAATCAGTAAACGCGCCACTAACGCGCACCGGCAAGGTCAAGCCGCCCACACTATCCGCGCCGCCTTGTCCTTCCAAAGTCTTTGCCAGCGTGGCTTTGGCGAGATAATTGATGCTGTCGTTACCGAAGTTAATATCGCCCGTACCCGACAAACGCAGCAGCGGCGACTTCATGCTCAAGTCGTCGTTATGCGCCACGCCATTGGTGATTTTGAAGCTGGCTTTGAGTTCGCTAAAGTCAGTTTTTTCGGCTTTATTAGCGGCTTGACTATCCGACTTCGCACCAAACATGGCTTTCGCATCGCGCATCTTTTTCGCGACATTAATGCCTTTAATCGCGCCATCTACCAAGCTCAAATTCGCCGTGCCGTTCAAGGCGCGTTTCATTTCCGACACTTTATTGCCCTGCATGGTGAGATTCAGCGCGACATTGCCGTGACCTTCCAGCGTATCGAAATTCGCCGCATCTTTGCCCAACGGCGCGATGTCGATACCGCTCAAATTTTGCACGATGGCGATGCTAGGAATCGCTTGCGCATTGACGCTAATCGAGCCGCTGGTGCTGCCGCCATACAGATTCGCCGCGAGTGGATTGATGCTCAACACACCCTTATGCGCAGCCACATCGACGCGCAGTTTTTCGACTTTGACATTAGCAACTTTCAACGCGCCAATGCGCAAACTGCCATCCAAATTCAAGCTGCGCAATGCCGATAAATCTAGGTTTGCTTCAGGCTGCGCCGCAGCTTTCGGCGCGTCTTTATTGGCTTTAGGCAAATACAAATCGGCATCAAACTGATCGACATCCACATCAAAATTTAACGCTGCTTGCGCAAAATTACGCAGCCCTAACTTAGCGCGCACTTGGCTTTGCAACACGCCGCCCGCCAAATTCACTTGCACATTTTGTTGCTTCAAATCGACGTTTACATTGCCTTTTAATTCGCTGCTTACCGCCTTGTTCGGCAGCGCGTCGCCCGTGGCATTCAGCGCGATCGACAAATTACTCAACGCAAATTGTTGCGCGTGCATATTGCCCGCCAGCGGTGAAGTCAGTTTCACTTTAAAAGTTTGCGCGGGCTGCGTCAGCGTCGCATCCACACTCAAATTATCGACCTTAAACGCTTGCGCATTGCCACTCACAGCAGGTATCGCCAACGCCGCGACCAACTGCCCGAAAGCCGCGTCCAACTTGGCGTTCAGCGTTACGCCGCTCCCCGTGTAATGGTCGCTCGCGAGGTTCAACTCAGGTGCGGATAAATCGGCAGAAAAGCCTTCCGTGCCTTTTACGCCGCTCACTTTAAGCAGCAATTTATTAGCCGAAAATTCTTGCGTCGCTAAATTTGCACTCGCCGCGCCGCTGACATTGAGCTGCAATTTGGTCATGTCCAACGCCGCGCCAGTGACAGCTAATTTCAAATCGGCTAATTGATAACTTTGTTTGTCTAAATCGAAAGTCAGCGTGGTTTTTAAGTCGGTTTGTTTGGATTGCTAATTTGGGCTGATTCGCCGTCACACCCACGGCTAAAGCAATTTTGACGGGCACGTTGGGTGCAATGCGGCTGGTGCTCAGTTCCAAATCGTTAATCGCATAATTCGCGCCCGATAATTCATCGACATAAGCGAGATTGGTTTTGGCAATCACAACTTTCGCGATGTCGAATTGCACGGGTGCACTGGCGGGCTGCGGCGTTTTTTCCACGGGCGGACTGAGCAAATCGTCGATGTTG
>JBJORQ010000105.1:0-4036 GCA_046049345.1 Pseudomonadota bacterium
GCACAGGTTCTGCAAAGAAAAACGAAGTGTTGTCAGCCGCTCGTGCTGCTTCAGTTAAAGCTTACTTGGTTGCTCATGGCGTAGCTGCAAGCCGTATCACCTCTTCAGGTGTAGCTTCAACTAAACCCGTTGGCGACAACAAGACTGATGCTGGTCGTGCTGAAAACCGTCGCGTAGAAGTGACTGCCGTTGCAGCTAAGTAAAATTAGCTCGCACTTAAAATCTGAATAGGTTTTGAGTTGGCACTGAAAAAACGCGCTGGCGACAGCGCGTTTTTTTACGTCCTGATATTTTTTCCGCTGCCATTTTCCATCAGCTAAAATGCGCGCCCTTATTGTTTTCTAAAATCCCCTCCGATGAAAATTGCGCTTGCTCAAATGAACTGTGTGCTGGGTGATTTAGCCGCTAATGCCGCGCAGATTTTGCTCTATGCCGAACAGGCTAAAGCACAGGGTGCGAGCTTGTTGTTGACCCCCGAATTGAGCTTGTGTGGCTACCCACCCGAAGACTTGTTGTTACGCGATGGTTTTTATGCCGCGAACACACAAGCCTTGCAGGAACTCGCGTTAAAGGTGCAAGGCATCGCGGTGTTAGTTGGTCATGCGCATGAAATCGACGGTGAGCATTACAACGCGGCATCGTTGTTGCGCGACGGCAAAATCGAGCTGACTTATTGCAAACACGAGCTGCCCAATTACGCCGTGTTTGATGAGCAACGCTATTTTGTGGCGGGCAAAGACGCGGCGGTATTTACGCTCAACGGCGTGCGTTTTGGAATCAACATTTGCGCTGATGTATGGGAAGAGGAGGCGGCGCAAAGTGCCGCAGCAGCGGGTGCGCAAGTGTTGCTGGTGATGAATGCTTCGCCCTTCGCAATAGCGAAACAGCAACGCCGTTACGCCGTGGTGCGTGAGCGCATTGCAGAAAATAACGTGGCGGTGGTGTATGCCAATTTAGTCGGCGGACAAGACGAGTTGGTGTTTGATGGCGGCTCGTTTGCGATGAATCAGCACGGCGAATTAGTTGCGCAAGCGGCGCAGCTGCAAGCGGGTTTGAGTGTTATCGACATCGCGCCCGATGGCACACCCAGTGGCGCGATGATTCCCTTATTGGAGTCCCATGCCTGCGTGTATCAAGCGCTGTGTTTAGGGGTGAAAGATTACGTTGGCAAAAACGGTTTTCCGGGCGTGTTGCTAGGCTTGTCGGGTGGCATAGATTCGGCGTTGACCTTGGCGATTGCGGTGGATGCGCTGGGTGCGGACAAGGTGCACGCGGTGATGATGCCGTCGCCTTACACCGCTGACATTAGCTTGGTCGATTCGCGTGAGATGGTGAAAATTTTAGGCGTGCGTTATGACGAGTTGTCCATAAACGATACGTTTGAAAATTATTTAAGCACGCTCGCCCCCAGTTTTGCTGGCCGTGCCGCCGACACCACCGAAGAAAATCTACAAGCACGCATACGCGGCACCTTGTTAATGGCGTTATCGAATAAGTTTGGCGCGCTGGTTCTAACCACGGGCAATAAATCTGAAATGAGTGTGGGCTACGCGACTTTGTATGGCGATATGGCGGGCGGCTTGGCGGTGCTCAAAGATGTTTGCAAAACCTTGGTGTATGACTTGTCGCGTTATCGCAACACGCAAGGGCTGGTGATTCCTGAACGCATCATCACGCGCCCGCCCAGTGCCGAATTGCGCCCTGATCAAACCGACCAAGACAGCTTGCCGCCTTACGACATTTTGGATGGCATCGTGTCGCTGTATATGGAGCAAGACAAGTCGATTCTGGACATCATCGCGGCGGGTTACGCGGATGCGGATGTGCGTCGCGTGGTGCGTTTAATTCGCTTGAGCGAATACAAGCGTCGCCAGTCGGCGGTGGGCATCCGCATCACTGAACGCGGCTACGGCAAGGATTGGCGTTATCCGATTACAGTACGCTATCAAGATAATTTTTGAGCAAAATCAGGCGCGACAAAATGCCGCATTGCAGAAATAAAAAAATGTTGGATAATGCCGCGCGTTTTAGTTATTGAGCCCATGGTGAAACACCGCTGCAAAGTACGTTGTGGTGCGTATCAGGATTAAAATTAAAGCGTAATACTATTTTCTAACTCAAAGGATTCCTAATGAAAATCATCACAAGTTTGGCTGTAGCAGGTTTATTGATTTCTGGTAGCGCAATGGCAGTTGATATGCCAGCAGACGGCAAAGCAAAATGCGGCGCATGTCATGCAATCGACAAAAAAGTAGTCGGTCCAGCATGGAAAGATGTTGCTGCTAAATACGCAGGTAAAGCGGATGCTGAGAAAACTTTGGTGGCTAACATCACCAAAGGCGGTCAGTTCGGTTGGAAGTTGGGCATGATGCCTGCTAAAGGTATGGGCGCAAACGAAGCGCAAATCGAATCATTGGCAAAATTCATTTTGACACTGAAGTAATTCGCGTTTTATTGCCGCATAAGAGCCGACGCAAGTCGGCTTTTTTATGTGGGTAGGTTTACTTTGTCGCGATCCACAATGTCCTACAAATGGCGCAGCAAATTCGACAGCCACCAATGCTTATATCAATCATGGATAATTTTAATTTCTGGGGGGTTAGAAAATACAAAAGTAAGGCTGCTTATGGCGGTATAACGCGACTCAACTCTCCCGTTCATCTTTTATCCCAGCCGTTTAATTTTATTACCAGCCGTCTCGATGTGGCGTTGTAGTGCCGTAATACAGGATGAAAAACAGGGACTAAATTCGCTTGATTGCATGACCTTGGCTAAAAATGCGCGCGCTAAGGTTTCTGCCGCTCGCCAAGTTTCGTTGTCTACACTGGCGTGGATGGTAGCCTCCACCAAAGTGTTTGGCCGCCCGCCACCTGTGCGTGGGGCAAAACTCATAGGAGTCATGTCATAAGCAGGTGCTAAATCATAAGGCCGCCCCTGTAAGGCGATGAAGGACAAGTTGCCGCAGTGCATGTCAGAGTTGCCAATTAAGCTGCCAAATGCCCACAACAGTGCTGCGCCGTCGGCTGCTAGTTGACTAATTTCACCATCAACAGCCAGGCGGCGTGTAATGACGGGCCAAGCACTTGTTTCAGCACCGATGAATTCAGCATCTAACGTCGCCAATGAGTGCAGCGCGCACCGCCCTAAATCACCGATGCGATCAAAACGCTCCACTTCCAGAAAACGCTGACCACCAAAATTTAATAGCTGCGTCTGGGCGGCTGAAATGTCGGCCTCGCGTAGTGTCTCCAGAGCGAGATGTTCTGCCAGCAGCAAATCGCGCCAACGTTCGCTTACTGGACTTTCATCCTGCTCACTGAATTTCACGATAACGTAGCGAGAACCATTTGAGGTCATGGCACGGGTGGTAAATTTTGCTTGCTCGCCGCCAGCAGATGATCCTGCTATCTCGCCGAAAGCCGCTTCGTTGGCTAAGTTGACATATTCAGCCGCTTTTTGTTGTTCGGAAATAGGGATAGGAATAGAGGTGGAAAGGAAATGATTTCGAGCCGCATCACCTAACAGCAAATTCCCGACCACATCATGTCCATGTGCTAGTAATGCTCTCAACACATGCGTGTCGCTCCAGTCATTGAGTCGCTCAGGCAGCCCAAGCTCAATACCATGACGAGTGGCATACGCTCGACCTAAGTATCCTTGCGGGCGCATGTCAGACAACCACCAAGGTAAGCCATCGCTGTGCAGATTCACACCATCAGCTTGGCGCATCACAAACCCTTCTGGGCGGACAGGAATCAGGATCCCCAGTTGGCGAAGATGCCCTGCGGCATCAACCTGATTTATTGGGATGTCTGGCAATCCGCGCCTAGTGTCGCGTAGCGCGTACTGAATAGATCGCGCTGCACCTATGCGTACAATTTCGTCGTCAAGCTCGAGCAGCGCACGAGAAATCGTTGGCTGACTTACACTCATTACTTCAATGAGTTGACGTGAAGATAGCAGCCCACTAGAGAGTCGAATTCGGATAGCGTCAGCATGTAGTGACATGTTATGAATTTAATAGTGAATTTATATG
>JBJORQ010000106.1:0-4540 GCA_046049345.1 Pseudomonadota bacterium
AACGACTTAGAAAACGTTGGCTACACCGCGCGTCACCACACTTTTTTCGAGATGCTGGGCAATTTTAGTTTCGGCGATTATTTCAAACGCGATGCGATTCAATACGCGTGGGAGCTGCTCACGGTGGTGTTCAAACTGCCAGTCGATAAACTCTACGTCACGGTGTATGCCGAGGACGATGAGGCTTACGACATCTGGACGAAAGAGATGGGACTCGCGCCTGAGCGCGTGATACGCATCGGTGATAACAAAGGCGCGCGTTACGCATCAGACAATTTTTGGATGATGGGCGACACCGGTCCTTGCGGTCCTTGCACCGAGATTTTCTACGATCATGGCGCGCATATTCCCGGCGGGCTGCCCGGCACACCGGAAGAAGACGGCGACCGTTTTATCGAAATTTGGAACAACGTGTTTATGCAATACAACCGCGACGAAGCGGGCGTGATGCACTTGCTGCCCAAGCCCTCGAACACGTACACGCCAATTACGAAATTGATTTATTCCAAGCACTGATAAAAGCGGCGGCGCGCGAAACGCATTGCGACGATTTGAATTCGCCTTCGCTGAAAGTGCTGGCAGATCATATTCGCGCCTGTTCTTTCTTGATTGCCGACGGTGTGATTCCAGGCAACGAAGGTCGCGGCTATGTGCTGCGCCGCATCATCCGCCGCGCCATTCGTCACGGTTATAAGCTCGGCGCACGCGCTGCGTTTTTCCACAAAATGGTGCCGGATTTAGTTGCGGAAATGGGCGTGGCGTATCCCGAATTAACCGCAGCAAAAACGCGCGTGATGGAGGTGTTGAAGCAGGAAGAAGAACGCTTCTTTACGACAATTGAACATGGCATGACTATCCTCGAAGCCGACCTTGCTGAGATGAATAAATCGGGCAATAAAATTTTCAATGGCGACACCGCATTTAAGCTCCACGACACTTTCGGTTTTCCGCTCGATTTAACCCAAGACGTATGCCGTGAACACTTTGTTACCGTGGACATTGCGGGCTTCGATGCGGCGATGGCGAACCAGAAGCAGATGGCGCGCGCGGCGGGCAAATTTAAGATGACCGCGAACTTGGAATACGACGGCGTGCCGACAATTTTCCACGGTTACGAATCGTTGCAAAATCAGGGCAATGTTTTAGCTTTGTACAAAGAAGGCGTGGCAGTGCAGGAGTTGTCGGAAGGCGAGACGGGCGTGCTGGTGTTGGATAACACGCCGTTCTATGCCGAGTCTGGTGGACAGGTCGGCGACAGTGGCGAGGTTCGTGGCATACAAGGTATTTTTGCGGTGGAAGATACGCAAAAAATTCAAGCCACGGTGTTCGGTCATCACGGTGTGCTGAAAACTGGCAAGCTGCGCGTCGGCGACAACGTCAACGCGCGTGTCGATGGCAATGCCCGCTTGGCGACGGAACGCAATCACTCGGTGACGCATTTGATGCACAAGGCTTTACGCGAGGTATTGGGCGAGCATGTGCAACAAAAAGGTTCGCAAGTCGATAGCGATAAAACCCGTTTTGATTTCGTACATAACGCGCCGATTTCGGATGCCGACATCGCCACCGTAGAGGCCAAAGTGAACGCAGAAATTTTGGCAAACGTGGCGACCGATGCCAGCGTGATGAGCATTGAAGATGCGCAAAAAACTGGTGCAATGATGTTGTTCGGCGAGAAATATGGCGACGAAGTGCGCGTGCTTTCTATCGGCAGCTCTAAGGAATTGTGCGGCGGTACGCACGTCAAACGCACGGGCGATATTGGACTGTTCAAAATCGTTTCCGAGGCAGGTGTGGCATCGGGTGTGCGCCGTGTCGAAGCGGTGACAGGTGAGGGCGCGCTGGCTCTGATTAACGCACAACAAAGCCAGTTGCAAAGCATCGCAGCGGCAGTAAAAGCCCAGCCGCAAAATGTCGCGGCGCGCGTGTTGCAAGTGTTGGATAGCCTCAAAGTTTTGGAAAAAGAACTGGCGGGATTGAAGTCCAAACTCGCCGCCTCGCAAGGCGATGATTTACTAAAGCAAGCGCAAGACATTAACGGCGTGAAAGTGCTGGCAGCGCAGATGGATGGCGCGGATGCTTTAGCGTTGCGTGAGACGCTGAACAACCTGAAAGACAAGCTACTGAATTCAGCCATCGTGTTGGCTTCTGTGCAGGATGGGAAAGTCAGTTTGGTTGCGGGTGTGAGTGCGAGTCTGATTGCAAAAATCAAAGCGGGTGAGCTGGTGAATATGGTCGCGCTACAAGTTGGCGGTAAGGGCGGCGGCAAGCCCGACATGGCAATGGCAGGCGGCACGCAACCAGAACATTTGGCAGCGGCGTTAGCGAGTGTGGCGGCTTGGGTGAAAAGTAAGGCATAAGCCACACAAGCCTGATTAGATAAGGCTTGCAAGCTAGGAGGTGTGTCGGTAAGGTTTACTCAGCCGCGCAGGATTTTAGAGAGGCGCACCGAGGTAAGAGGAGGGTGGTGCTGGCAAACTTGCCCAAACTAAATCTGGGGTGAGTTGCATCATGCAGTTGAAGTGTCCGAGCGGACAAACGCGTTTGAAACATGGGCTGCACGCGATGTCGATTTTGATGACGCGTGCGTGCGCCGATAGCGGCGGCGTAAATTGCGGACTGCTAGACCCGAACAAAGCCAATAAAGGCTTGTCTTGCGCGGCAGCTAAATGCATCAAGCCCGAATCGTTACTCACCACCACTGTGGCGCAGGCAATCAGTGCCAACGCGTCCGACAAATCGGTCTTGCCGCATAAATTCACACATACAGCCCCGCTCAACTGCTGAATCTGTTCCGCCACCACGTAGTCTTTTCCCGAACCAATTAACCACACCGCATAGCCTTGTGCGGCAAAGCGTTGTGCCAGTTCCGCGTAGTACGCTTCCGGCCAGCGTTTAGCAGGACCATATTCCGCACCCGGGCAAAACACTGCGATTTTTTTGCTTAAATCCAAACTTAATTTTTGCAGACTGCTGCTGCGCTGCGCTGCGCTGACGACTAATTTCGGATTAGCCAACGGTTGCGGTATTGCCGCATTGTTGTCTTCGGCAAGCGCGGCAAAGCGTTCCACCATTAACGGTAATACGCTTTTATCCAGCTTGCGTGCATCGTTCAAGAGCCCATAACGCGCCTCGCCGATAAAGCCTGTGCGTAGCGGAATGCGTGCAAAAAATGGAACGAGTGCGGACTTCAACGAGTTAGGTAATACGATGACTTGATCGTACTGCGCTGCGCGTAATTGTTTGCCTAATTGGTAGCGTAATTTCAGCTGCAACGCGCCGTGACCAAACGGATTGTTGATGACCTGATGCACTTCAGGCATGGCGTGTAACAGCCCCGCACACCAAGGTGGTGAGAGCACATCAATTTGGCAGTTGGCATGACGTTGTTGCAAGCGCATTAACATCGGCTGCATCAACATCGCATCGCCCACCCAGCTAGGTGCAACAATTAAAATTTTGTACATAAGGGTCTCCCTAAATTAAAGGGGCGAGTGAGCGACATAAATAAAAAATCTCAACAGTGATGTGGAGATTTTTTATTTTTTAGTGATGACCTTTGGGGAGTTCGCCGGTGAATTTATACAGCGTGCCGCAATACGGGCAGCGTGCTTCGCCGCCGTGCGCCAGCGGAATGCCGACTTTGGGATGAGTGTTCCACACACTCATGGCAGGCGTGGGACACGATAAGGGCAGGTCGTGCGCGGTTACTTCGATGTAACGCGCGGTAATTGCAGATTCACTCATTACAACTCCTAAAAATTAAAGGCGGTCTCTGGTCACTCAAAGAGCTAAACGTAATCAACCCAGTCTTGATGCAGTGGATGTTTACCCGCGACGCAATCGAAAAAAGCGGCTTGCAATTTGGTGGTAATCGGACCGCGTGAGCCGATGCCGATAGTGCGGCGATCGAGTTCGCGTATCGGCGTGACTTCTGCAGCTGTGCCAGTAAAGAAGGCTTCATCTGCGCAATAAATTTCGTCGCGGGTGATGCGCTTTTCGATCACTTCCAAGCCCATTTCTTTCGCCAAAATGATAATCGAATCGCGTGTGATGCCTTCTAAACACGAGGTTAAATCAGGGGTATAGAGCTTGCCTTGTTTAACGATAAAAATGTTTTCTCCCGCACCTTCGGCAACAAAACCACCCACGTCCAGCAGCAAAGCTTCATCGTAGCCGTCGTTGGCAACTTCTTGATGCGCGAGGATGGAGTTGGTGTAAGTCGTCACTGATTTGGCGCGACACATATTCACGTTGACCACCCAGATACGCACCCCACGGCCAAGCTGCGACGGCTACATGCGTGGATAAACCTTTGGCGGCGATACCCATGCCTTCTGAGCCATAAAAGCAAATCGGACGAATATAGCAAGACACCAATTTGTTGGCGCGTACCACTTCGCGATGCGCTTCCATGACCGTTTCTTTGTCGTAAGGCATATTCATTTGGAAAATACGCGCCGAATTAAACAAGCGATCTGTATGTTCTTTCAAACGGAAAATGGCTGTGCCGTTTACCGCTTTATAAGCGCGCACGCCT
>JBJORQ010000107.1:0-3920 GCA_046049345.1 Pseudomonadota bacterium
GAAGACGTGGTGCTGAATCGTCACCCCGACGCGGGTGAGCGTTTAGTCAAAATCGCCGAGAACATCAAAGGCGGCGGACGCGAACAAATCGAAGATTTGGAATGGCGCAAAGGCACCGTGCAAGAACGCCTCACCCACGCGCTGGTGCGCGGCATCACCACCTTTATTGTCGAGGACACTGAAGCCGCGCGCTTGGAAGCCAAGTTCCCCGTCGAAGTCATCGAAGGGCCGTTGATGAACGGCATGAATGTGGTCGGCGATTTGTTCGGCGCGGGCAAAATGTTTCTGCCGCAAGTGGTGAAATCCGCGCGCGTAATGAAGCAAGCCGTAGCGCATTTGATTCCCTACATCGAAGCAGAAAAACTGCGCTCTGGCGACACCAGCACCAAGGGAAAAATTGTCATGGCGACCGTCAAAGGCGACGTGCATGACATCGGCAAAAACATCGTCACGGTGGTGTTGCAATGCAACAATTTTGAAGTGGTCAACATGGGCGTGATGGTGCCCTGCCAACAAATTTTGGACACGGCGCGCGAACACAACGCCGACATCATCGGACTGTCTGGTTTGATTACGCCATCACTGGAAGAAATGGCGCACGTCGCCAAAGAAATGGAACGCCAAGGCTTCAAAATTCCTTTGCTTATCGGCGGGGCAACCACTTCGCGTGTGCATACTGCGGTGAAAATCGAGCCGAATTATCCGAGCGGGCAAGTGGTGTACGTCACCGATGCGTCACGCGCCGTGGGCGTGTGCAGCAACTTGCTTTCCGACACGCTACGCGATGATTATGTCGCGGGCATCAAAGCTGAATATACGGCGGCGCGCGAACAGCACGAAGCCAAGAAGAGCAAAGCGGTTTACGTCAATTTGGACGTAGCGCGCGCGCATGGCGTGCAGACCGATTGGACGCACTACACACCTCCTAAACCTGCGCTGCTCGGTGTGCAGAAATTAGAAAATTATCCGCTGGGAAACTTGGTGGAATTTATCGACTGGACACCGTTTTTCCAAGCGTGGGAACTGGCTGGACGTTATCCAAAAATTCTTCAAGACGAAGTGGTGGGCGTAGAAGCGACCAAGCTGTTCGCTGATGCGCAAGCCATGTTGAAAAGAATCGTCAGTGAAAAGTGGCTCACCGCCAATGCCGTTTATGGCTTGTTCCCAGCGAACTCGGTCAACCATGACGACATCGAAATTTACACCGACGAGACGCGCAAAACTGTCGCGATGACTTGGCACAATTTGCGTCAACAAACCAAAAAACCCGCCGACATTCCTAACTATTGTCTGGCCGATTACATCGCGCCAAAAGACAGCGGCGTGGCGGATTACATCGGCGGTTTCGCCGTCACAACAGGACTGGGAATAGATGAACATGTCGCGCGTTTTGAACAAGATAACGACGACTACAACGCGATTTTATTGAAGGCTCTCGCGGATAGATTAGCCGAAGCGTTTGCCGAACATTTGCACCTGCGCGTGCGTAAAGAATTCTGGGGCTATGCGGCCGACGAAACCTTGAACAACGACGCGCTGATCAACGAAAGCTATCGCGGCATCCGTCCCGCCCCCGGCTATCCCGCCTGCCCGGAACACAGCGAAAAAGGCCCGCTGTTCGAGTTGCTGCAAGCCCCAAAAAATGCAGGGATCACCATCACCGACAGCTACGCCATGCTACCCACCGCAGCCGTTTCAGGTTTCTATTTCTCGCACCCCAAAGCGCAATATTTCGCCTCTGGCAAAATCGACAAAGAACAAGTCGCCAGCTACGCCAAACGCAAAGGGTGGGATATGGAAACCGCCGAGCGTTGGTTGGCGCCAGTGTTGAGTTACTAAGCTAGTAAAATGGAACGTAGAGTAATAAAAGCCAAGTAGGGTAGGGTTGAACAACGCAATCCCAAGCAACGAAACTCATTGCTTGGACATCACTACAGATTCGAGACTACAGATTCGAGCTAGCACAACAAAGTTTTCAAGGAGGTAATGATGCAAATCGCAAAACAGCAAGTGGCTACGATGCTGCAACAACTGCCCGATGATTGCTCGCTGGAAGATATTCAATATCACCTTTATGTGATTGAAAAAATCAAGAATGGTGTGGCGCGCGCCGAGGCTGAGGGTGTCATTTCACAACACGATGCAGAACGTAATTTGGCGAAATGGATACACGAGTAAGTTGGTCGCCTGCAGCATTAAATGACGTTGATGCCATCGCTGCTTATATCGCCAAAGACTCGCCTTTTTATGCGTCCGCTGTGGTGCAAAAGTTTTTAGCGACCGCGCAAAGTCTAGGCAAATTCCCATTTATCGGTGTGATTGTTCCCGAAGTAGGAGAGCAAGAATTTCGCGAGCGTTTTGTTTATAGCTATCGGCTTATTTACCAAGTGACTACTGAGCAAGTATTGGTCATTGCAGTCATCCATGGCAGAAGATTGCTAACGCCAACACAGTTGGGCTTAACTTAACCAGTGAGCAGTTTGCTCACTCTACAAAATTTATCTAAAAAGGAAATCAGCATGACCGAACTTATCAAAACCGACACTAAATTGGGCGATGGCGCGGAGGCGCAGGCGGGACAGACCGTGATCGTGCATTACACGGGCTGGCTGTATGACGAAGGTGCGCCCGACCACAAGGGTGCGAAATTTGATAGTTCGCTCGACCGTAACGATCCATTCGATTTCCCGCTCGGTGCGGGTCATGTGATTCAAGGGTGGGACGAGGGCGTGGCGGGGATGTGCGAAGGCGGATCACGCACGCTGATTATTCCGGCGGAGATGGGCTATGGCGAGCAAGGTGCGGGCAATGACATTCCGCCAAATGCGACCTTGTTGTTCGAGGTGAAACTGTTGAGCGTCATCCGCACCGAAATCATCGACACCAAAAAAGGTGAAGGCGCGGAAGCCCAAGCGGGGCGATTGGTGACGGTGCATTACACCGGCTGGTTGTTCGACAAAAATGCGCAAAACAACAAGGGCGTGAAGTTCGATAGTTCACGCGACCGCAACGAGCCTTTCGAGTTTCCGCTAGGCGCGGGTCGTGTCATTAAGGGCTGGGATACGGGCGTGCAAGGGATGCAAATCGGCGGACAACGTACGCTAGTGATTCCACCAGAAATGGGCTACGGCAAGCGTGGCGCGGGCGGCGTGATTCCTGCCAATGCCAAGCTAGTTTTTGATGTTGAGTTGCTCAGTGTTGAATAATTTTCGAGGATAAATCATGCAACATATTCCAAAACTAATGCTCGGACTGTTATTGTCCGCAACTTTTGTAACGAGCGCGTGCTCGGAGCAAACCGTAACTACGCAAGCCACGAAGGAGCAAGGCAACATGAGCGAATTAATTAAAAACGACACCAAGCTGGGCACAGGCGCGGAAGCGATTACGGGTCACGATATTTCCGTGCATTACACCGGCTGGCTGTACGACGAAGCCGCGTCTGAACACAAAGGCAAAAAATTCGACAGCTCACGCGATCGCGGTCAGCCGTTCAACTTTGGACTCGGCGGTGGGCAAGTAATTAAAGGCTGGGATCAAGGTTTCGCGGGCATGAAAGTAGGCGGTCAACGCACCTTAATCATTCCTGCCAAATTGGGCTACGGCACACGCGGCGCAGGCGGTGCGATTCCACCTAATGCCACGCTAGTGTTTGATGTGGAATTGCTGGGCGTGCGGTAAAAATTTTTCTGCAGATTAAATAGATTTATACCAATTAAGCGCGGCTTTTAATGTTTGTAATCTGCACAATCTGCGGATAAAGTTTTCAAGTCTGAAATGAATTTAATCTCCAACCCCTTATTGCTCACGGCATTGATGCGTGCCGTGAGCAATTTATTTATGACCTTCGCTTGGTACGGACATCTAAAAAACTTCGCCACGTCGCCTTGGTATATCGCGGCGTTGATAAGTTGGGGCAT
>JBJORQ010000108.1:0-5699 GCA_046049345.1 Pseudomonadota bacterium
GCGTTGCGAATTTGATACCAGCCGACATCGGGGCGATTGAGTTTTAATTCATCGCGCACCGTGCGCACATCGGTGTGCGCGAAATAGGCTTGCCATAAAGTGCGACCCGCATCGAGCACGGATTGCGCGTCGGCGGACAAGGCAGAATTGCGTAGGGTGGGCAAGTTTTTTTGCCCACGCGGGGCGGAGTCAGGTTCAGCTTGCGTAACCGCGTGGGCAGCTTCTGCCCACCCTACCAACGGCGGCAACTCCGCCAAATACTGCACCATAAAATCCGATTCAAAACGATCCGGTGCGCCGACTTCGGCTTCAGTGAACGGAATAAAATGATTTACCAGCGACCAGCTTTTATCGTTCCATTCGAGGTCGTTTGCGCCCGCTGTGAGGTTGCTGCCGTTGAACAACATCCAGATTAGACAATCGGCTTTGAACTCGTCGGAGAGCGGTTGTGACGGCTGTAAAAAAATGACGCGACGCACGGTAAATACAATCGCGGCTTGCCAAAGATTTTCTTTGTGAACAAAGAACGCACCAGGACTGCTATAACCCGATGAAAGTAACGCCGTTAAATTCGCATTTTGCATATCACTCGCATGAGCATACAAACAAGCGATAGCGTTATCTGACCAATATGTACCGCGCACATCTTTGGTTTTGGTCGCTGGAACAATTGCATTTTTTAGCGGCAATGCTTCAGTTTTATTTGGCTTTGGTCTATCGACCCACTTACTTAGCAAATGCTCGGAGGACAGGTTATAAAAAAACTTTTCTCCAATTGGTGTTGCTTTCTTATCTAAAACATCCGTGCGAATTTCACTCGCAAAAGGCATGGCATTTTTGTTAGCTTGCCAAACTAAAAATCCAATTGGCCAGTTTCCTGTTAAGCCATCAAATGATTTGTTGTGCACAACAAAACCACCAAGATATTGAGCGCGCCAGACCTCACGGAATTGTTCAAAATTTGGCGAATTTACATATTTTAATTTGCTGAAAATAGCGACGTTTGCAGTTGGAATTTCTCGATAAATTCGTACTAAGAATTGAGCAAAAAGCTCTCGTTTTGCATAACCAAACTCTTCCATCACACTAGACATTTTTGTTGTTGCAACGCCCTCTTTGTTGCCGCTATCAACACCCGTTCCTGATTCCGCATACGGCGGATTAATCAGCACCAAAATCTTCTTGCCTTCGGCTATCGCTTTGCGCAATCCCAGCGGCATTTTGTTGGTGAGGCTGTAGTCAATTTTCCCATCATCGCTGATGTCGTCATTCAAATAATCGTATTGAAAACGGCTCGCGGCGACGCAGGTTTTGGTGGCTTTCATCACGTCCACGTCCGCCTGATCGAGCGTGCTCATGTAGATGTTGCGCGGGTTGCTGTGTTTGACTTCTAAATTGCCCACGCCGCAGCACATGTCCCACACGATGTATTCGCGCTGCCAATTTTTGCCCAAGGTTTCGGTGAGCTTTTCGTAGGCTTTATCGACCACGGCAAGCGGCGTGTAATACGCGCCCTTAAAGCTGCGTTCGTCCAGTGGAATCAAGCTGTCGCGGCGTTCTAATAAATAATCACGATGTTCGGCTTTAGGCGGTTTGTGGTAAATCGCCCAGAAGCGGCGGTAGCCTTCTTTGTTGCCCAATTCATAATTTTTGCCCGCCAAACTAAATACGGGCGCACCGTTTTTATGCAGCAATTCGGCGGGTAAATTGTCGTGCGTTGAAACCGTGCCGTCGTGCATGATGTCGGCAAAAAACAACAGCGCGTAATCTTCTTCTGCCACGCCGTTAATCTCGCGCCCAATCATTTCCACCCATTTATCAAACACCTGTTTCAGGTTGTCGGGCGTAATCGGCGTGCGAATAATATCGCCCGATAAAATCGCGGCTTTAACGGTGCTGATAAATTCTTCTTCGTGCGTGGAAATTTTGAAGGAGACAAAATGCGCGCCGATGTACGCGGAGATTTCGCTCAACGCGTCTTGCGTATATTGGCTGGCGGATTTACCCCAGCGCACGGTTTTCTTTTTCAAGAATCGCCTTTATCCAGCGCAACTTGCACGTAATGCAGCAATTGCGTAAACATCGCGTAGCTGGAAGTTTTGCCCGTGTCCTTCGCTTCAAACCAAATTTCTTTGCTTTGAATATCAATCAAGCCCTTGGTGTAACCCTTCAGCCCCAAGGCTTTGATGTATGCGTCTTTAACGTCTTCTTCGCTTTTGGCCGCTTGCAATTGGGTGTAAAGGCTCAAATCAAGTCCCTGTTGTTTTAAGTTGTTTTAATGTGAAGAAACGGCTGCCTTAGTGCAGCCGTTTCTTCTAGCGTGAAAAACACTCCGCGCTTTGATTAACTTTTCGTCCACGAATCTTTCAGCGTCACGGTGCGGTTAAACACCAGTTTGCCGCCCACTTGATGGTCGCGGCGGTCGGTGACGAAATAGCCTAAGCGTTCAAATTGATAATGCGTTTCGGGCGCAGCATCTTTGACGGCGGCTTCGATCCAGCCTTGCACGACTTGCAAGGAATCGGCGTTCAGATATTTGCAAAAATCGCCGTCTTTGTCCGCGTCAGGTTGCGCCACGCTAAACAGGCGATCGTACAAACGCATTTCGGCGGGCAAAGCGTGTGCGCACGACAAAAAGTGAATCACGCCTTTGACTTTACGTCCTTCGGGATTTTTGCCCAGCGTGGCGTGGTCAATACTGCATTTGAGCTCGATAATTTTGCCGTCGGCATCTTTCACTGCTTCGTCGCAGCGCATGACATAACTATGGCGCAAGCGAATTTCGCCGCCCAAGGTTAAACGCTTCCAACCTGCGGGCGGAATTTCGGCGAAGTCGTCGGCCTCGATAAAAAGTTCGCTGCCAAACGCCACTTCACGTTTGCCCAGTTCGGGCAAATTAGGGTGAAAGTCGGCTTCACGCGTCAACGCGCCGTCAAAGTTAGTAATCGTAACTTTAAGCGGATTGATAATCGCCATGACACGCGGCGCGCGCAGCTCTAAATCTTCGCGGATTGCGCCTTCCATAATCGCCATATCAACGCTGTTTTCGCTCTTCGACACGCCCACGCGTTTAGCAAATTCGCGTATCCCTGCGGCGGTGTAACCACGACGGCGCATCCCAGAAATAGTCGGCATACGTGGGTCGTCCCAGCCAGTCACTTTTTGCTCGTTAACCAGTTGCAACAGCTTGCGTTTGCTGGTGATGGTGTAATGCAATTCGAGGCGCGAAAACTCGTATTGGCGCGGATGACACGGAATGGTGATGTTGTCCAAAACCCAGTAGTACAAAGGGCGATGGTCTTCAAATTCGAGCGTACAAATCGAGTGCGTAATGCCTTCCAGCGCGTCGGAAATGCAATGCGTGTAGTCGTACATCGGGTAAATGCACCACTTGTCGCCAGTGCGGATGTGATGCGCGCGACGAATGCGATAAATCGCAGGATCGCGCAGATTCATATTCGGCGAAGCCATGTCGATTTTGGCGCGCAACACCAATGCGCCATCCGGAAATTCGCCCGCTTTCATGCGCGTAAACAAATCTAAATTAGCCCCCACGGTGCGATCGCGGCTCGGACTATTTTTACCCGCTTGCGTCAACGTGCCACGATATTCGCGCATTTTTTCAGGACTTAAATCGTCCACATACGCCAAACCTTTTTGAATCAGCTCAACCGCGAAAGCATATAAAGCGTCGAAATAATCCGATGCCCAGCGCACTTCGCCATTCCATTCAAAGCCCAACCAACGCACGTCTTCTTGAATAGACAGCGCGTATTCTTGGCTTTCTTTTTCGGGATTTGTATCGTCGAAACGCAAATTGCATCGGCCGTGATAGTCGGCGGCCAAACCAAAATTCAGGCAGATAGATTTCGCGTGACCGACATGCAAATAGCCGTTCGGCTCAGGCGGAAAACGCGTCTGAATCGCGCTGTGTTTGCCCGACGCTAAGTCATTGTCGATGATGGTGCGGATAAAATTGGAGGCGGGGGAAGTGCTAGTTGGCGCGCTGCTCATGCTGGAATCTCGCTTAGGGTGAGGGAGACGCTGAGTAATCGTCTGCGCGGGTAAATCGCTGCGTCGCGTGGTACTCGCAACCTTCGCCTATCTAGGTGATATGTCTCGGCTGCTCCGTTCCGTGCTCCTTACGCTTTATCCCGCTCAACTAATTATTCAACGTCTCCTGAGGCTAAAAATGGTCGCGGATTCTACCCGAAAAGCCTGCGGCAAAATGCCCGCACCGATAAGGCACTTGTCATAAGTTGGAAATAGTCAGCGATTGTTTGGTAGAATCCGCGCGCTTTTTATGGCGCACTTTAGCTTGTCGCCACTTCATATTCTCAGGAACTCACCATGCTCAAATCTATTTACGCGCTGTTTATCAGCAGCCTAATCTGTAGCGTTGCCTACGCAGACGACTTGTCGGATGCCAATCAATTATTCAAGCAAGGTCAGCAAGCCGGCGCACTCGCCAAGGTAGATAACTATCTCGCCGCTAAACCAAAAGACGCGCAAGGTCGATTTTTGAAAGGCTTGATTTTGACTGAGCAAGGCAAGCCTAACGATGCGATTAAAATTTTTTCATCGCTCACCACCGACTTCCCAGAATTGCCCGAACCGTATAACAACTTAGCGGTGCTGTATGCAGGTCAAGGTCAATACGACAAAGCGAAACAGTCTTTAGAAATGGCGATACGCACGCATCCTTCGTACGCCACCGCGCACGAAAATTTGGGCGACATTTACGCAAAAATGGCCAGTCAAGCCTACGACCGCGCGCTGCAATTAGACAAAAGCAATACGGGCACACAAACCAAACTGGCGATGATTCAAGATATTTTCTCAGGCACGCCCCGCGCTAAAACCAATACGAATGCCGCAGCCAACGTCGCCAGCGGTGCCATTACGACTAAGGCTATCGCCGCCCCCGCCGCGACACCTGTCGTCGCGGCTAAAACGGCGACCAAGCCTGTTGAAAGCTCGGCTGCAAATGAGCAAGACATTCGTGTGGCGGTCAATACTTGGGCGGCGGCTTGGTCAGCACAAAATGCTAAAAAGTACTTAGCGGCGTATGCCGAAGATTTTCGTCCTGCTGATGGCGCGAGCCGCAGCGACTGGGCGCAGATGCGTCGTGATCGCATCGCCGCACCAAAATCTATCAAGGTTTCCGTGAGCGAACTGTCGATTAAGGTAAGCGACAACAATCACGCCAGCGCGCATTTCAAACAGGCTTACCACGCCAATACTTTGCAGACTTCTGGTCATAAAACTTTGCTGTTGGTGAAGGCAGAGGGTCGTTGGTTAATCCAAGAAGAGCGCACTAAATAATTCATGCGCACGCGTTTCTTTCCCGCTTTACTACTCGCTCTGCTCTCTCACGCAGCCCTCGCTGCGCCTGACTTAGCCGCCAGCGAAGCAGGGGTGAGCAAGAGCATCGAGGCGATCCGCAACAACCGTTTAGATCTCGCCCTCAACGAAGTCGATAGCGTGTTGCGCGTCAATCCCAATTTCCGTTTGGCGCAATTGATACGCGGCGATTTATTGATGGCGCACGCGGGCGCGCTCAGCAATATCGGCAGTGGCGCAAATGCCCCGCGCGAAAAACTGGATGATTTACGCGCAGAAGCGCGCGCACGACTACAACGAATGCAAGCCCAGCCGAATCAAAAAATTGCACCGCGCTTTTTGTGGCAACTCGATGC
>JBJORQ010000109.1:0-6388 GCA_046049345.1 Pseudomonadota bacterium
ACATAATATACATTATGCGTATTTTACATACCTTTGTTTTTATTGTATTTTATGGCTATTTTTTATTATGTACACCCCAAAATCACACAATTTTACAATTCCCCGCGCTTGGCTTAAAAACGCGCCTTTAACCACTAAGGCGCACCATGAAGAAAATCCCCCCGCTACGCTTCGACGCGTTCACGTCTTATCAAACCATCGCCGCCGCAACAGGATGCTCGCAAGCCACCGCTAAACGCTGGCACAGCTTAGGCGATGCGATGCCGCCTATGGCACTACGTTTGGTCAATTACTACACGCGCCACGACCTGTCCGCTGTGTTCGGGCGCGACTGGCACAAGTTTGGTATTTATCAGGGGCGGCTAGTGTGTGATCTGTTTCCCGATGGTGTTACGCCGATACAGCTGCGTAAGCTGTTTTTTTTAGCGCAGGATAATCAACTGCTCGAAAGCATGAACACGATGCAATACACCGCCCTTGCGGCGGTCAATAGGCGGTGTGAGGTGTTAGCCCGCGATAATGCGTTTTTTAGGGAACAGCACAGGCAAGAAAAAGCCCAGCGGGATTTGCGGGGCGGCGGGTGTTTTTAGGGCTTTGGCCAAAGCGACCTCTATACACAGCAAGGCTTACAGGGCGAGTTTTTGGAGCTGGTCACAGGATTTGCGATTGATGGACAACGGACAGAACGATTATTTTTGAGGCGGTCAGGCGGTACATGATCGTGTAAGGATATTTGTCTAGAACCAACTCGCGCCCCGCTACGCCATCGCTTAATTTTCCCAGCATCGGGAACGCTTCTAAACTTTCTGCCACGTCGTAAAT
Source organism: Pseudomonadota bacterium (assembly GCA_046049345.1). Taxonomy (GTDB): domain Bacteria; phylum Pseudomonadota; class Gammaproteobacteria; order Burkholderiales; family Gallionellaceae; genus Gallionella. Next base: position 823 of record JBJORQ010000109.1, read on the forward strand.
GTGTTGTGCGACTTTCTTTGCCGCCGCTGGATTATCTAAGGCGATGTATTCCTCGATTAAAGCTAGTTTCTTAAAGAATCGCTTTGTGAATTCAAGCCGCTTTTTTGCGTTCATTCCTAGCCTTTTGTAGTTGCGCCCAAAAATCTTCTTTACCGTATACGCGCCCTGCTTTTATGTCTGTTTCTGCGGCGGTGATTTCAGCCCGTTTGTATTCTTCGTATTTCAATCGGTCAATCACGGCTTGCTTGACGAGTGCTTGCGGCGTGAAGCGCGTCCCTGTAGAGATTCTTTCGAGGCGTTTGAGTATGGTTTGAGGTAGTGCGATGGTGTTCATGGTTTGCCCTCCACGGCGGTGTTGTGCGGCGGATGATACACCAAAGAGGGAAATCTAGAAAATTCACGGCATCGACCTAACCAAAAGTGCCACCGCGACAATCACGCCCGACAATGCCGCGCCGGTTGCTAAAATAATGCCTACGATATTTGCGCCCAATGTATCCATTTTGCCCGTTACGCTTAATTTATTGTTAGGCGCGCTCAAAAACCAAGTGCAACAATTTTCGGAGGAAAATGTTGCATGCGAAAAGTTTACAAGCAGTTGAGTGTTGAAGAGAGAGCGATGATCCAGACGCAGTTAACGATGGGCTTCAAGCCTAGTCATATTGCCCGTGAGCTTGGTCGTTCTGCAGGCACGTTGAGTCGAGAGTTAAAACGTAACGGATGGGTGCGGCCTTCGATGCCCCGTCGCGTAGGTCGGCCTGCGATTGCTGGGGGTTACTGAGTTTAGATTCTTCTTCGAGCCACGCGGTGAGCTGTGCTTCAAATTGCCCCAGCTTCGGTGCGACAGGTTGAATCCGCTGATACTTGGGTTCTTCGACGGTGGCAAGGTGTTTGCGCACGGTGGGTCGAGATAACTTCATGTCGCGCGCAATCTCGCTGATGGTTTGCTGCTGTACTAAATGCCGCCTACGTATTTCGTAAATGATGTCCATGTAAAACACTCCAGATACCTCCAGCTAAAACGCTGGATGGTTACATACTGAGGTGGAAACTATTGGACGCTGTTTCCACCTCTAATCTGGAAAGTGTTGCACGCTGTTTGACATGCCTGACCAAGCTAATTTAATTAATGCGAGCCAAGCACTCATTACGCCTCCTCTACGGTATATACCCCTTGCCAATTTTCAACTATAACGTATAGGGGCGAAGATATGGATTTAAACCAAAAGATTTGCGTATACTATCAACACATATTTTTAAACTGGTATGAACACAGCAGGGCTAATTCCGAAGAATTTCCCTAATTTTCCAGCCAGCGTTGCGCTAATTTTTCGTTTTCCTGCCAGAATAGCCGACAGATTGCTTTGTGGCACAATGGCTGACAAGTCTTCCTGTTTCAATCCGCGCGCATCCATCAAAAAACGCAAGGTGTCATTAGGTGTCGCGGTCTCAATAGCATAGTGTTCCTGCTCATATCTGGACACCATGTCGCCAACCAAATTGAGTAAGCCTTCCAGTGGATGATCCTCATCATCGCCGGTAGCGTCCAATAGAGAATTCATCAGCGCAACCATTCGATCATAGCTCTCCTCGTTTTGGATAGGACGCAGATGCGCCATTTCATCAAATGCTTGCCAGGAAGCTTGAATAGCTCGAATATCAAACTGGGTATGTGTCGCGCGCATAATTAGCCTTTGCCTTTCCGATAGAGTTTGTTCCAGTTGTCGTATTCCCTGTGCGTCATGACCTTATGTACAAAGACTTTTTTGAACCTGTATCTGACGATAACCACTAAGCGATAGTTGTTCCCACCCACATCAAAGACGGTATAGGGAGGTACATAGTCAGCGGAGTTAAAAAACTCGCGAACATGGTTAAAATCCATAAACTCGGCATGCTCTACCACCGTATGCCACTCCCGTAATACCTTTTCAGCTTCGGGGTGTTTCTGCCAGAACTCGCGAAGCATTTTGATAGATATGATGTGCATGCACTAATTATATCAAAATGATATACATGGTCAATGACCAAAACTAGCACATATTCGGCGGTGAGTTTGTAGATAATCGAGTACGGATATTTTGCTATCCGCCGCCGCTGGATTGTCGCGCTTGATGCGGGTGTGAATTTCTAACAGTTGCGCCCTTGCGTGGCTTGAATACTCAACGCTTCGTTGCATTCTTTAGCCCTAGCATTTTTTTAACGGATTCGGCACTGTGTATCCGCCCCGCTGCTACGTCTTCCAGTCCTTTTCCGACTTGCTCCAATAGCCATTCATCATGGTCTAGGCGGCGTGTTGTCGTCTTCAAGCTCTTTGAGGCGGGACATGAGCGATGCGTCCATGCCGCCGAATTTACTGCGTCATTTGTAAAAGGTGGCGGAACTCATGCCGTGTTCGCGACACAGCTCTGAAACAGGACTGCCGCCTTCGGCTTGCTGATGATTTGACTGTCTGTAAAACGGGATAACTTCATGTAAAAAATCCTCTGATTCTAAATGAGAAAATTCTACTTCTGACGATGACTGTTTTTAGGGGGAATTACCTTCTACTTCTGACGATGACTGTTTTTAGGGGGAATTACCATGGCGTGTAATCCACCCTTACTATCTCATCACAAACTAAGGAGGGAATTAGTTTGACCATTTCCCCCTCACTTCTTCCTATATTTTATAGCAAGGGTAATTCGATATTACCGACACCAATGCTCGCAACGTCATCCAGAGCCTTCAAAAATACCGCTTCCTCATGCAGCCGCGGCAACGGCGTGGCATGCACCGCACCGCGCATATGCGCCAACCGCGCGCGACTGGTCACGGGCATTTGCCAATGCAGTCCGCGCAGCAACTCGTCGGCTGATTCTGGTTTGTTGCATACGAGCACCATGTCGCAGCCGGCATTCAGCGCAGCACTGGCGCGTTGCACGATGTTGCCCGCCACGGTCGCGCCTTCCATGCTCAAATCATCGCTAAAAATCACGCCGTCAAAGCCCATTTGTCCGCGCAAAATTTGCTGCAACCAAACAGGTGAAAAGCCCGCAGGACGCACGTCAACTTTAGGATAAATGATATGCGCGGGCATCACCGCCGTCATGCCGAAATGAATCATTTGCTGAAACGGAACCAAATCCGCCAGCTCAATATCGACAAACTCACGCTCATCTACGGGAATATCTAAATGCGAATCGGCAGCGACAAAACCGTGTCCAGGGAAATGTTTACCTACGGTTTGCATCCCGCCTTTTTTCAGGCCTTGCAACAAGCTGTGCGCGAGCTCCGCGATGGCTTGCGGATCGCGATGAAACGCACGGTCGCCAATCACCCCGCTGTTTTCATAATCCATATCCAACACTGGCGTAAAACTAAAATCCACGCCGCAGCCGCGCAACTCCGCCGCCAAAACATAGCCCAGTTGCTGCGCTAAATGGCGCGCTTTAACAGGCTCTTTGTCCCAGATTTTGCCCAACTCACGCATCGCAGGAATCTTGGTAAAGCCGTCGCGAAAACGTTGCACACGCCCGCCTTCGTGATCCACCGCAATCAGCAACGGCGTACTGCGCGAAGCGTGAATGGCTTGAGTCAACGCTGTCAACTGGCTGACCGATTCAAAATTACGTCTAAATAAAATAACCCCGCCGACCATAGGATGACGTAAGCGCGCTTCATCTTCAGCGGTTAATTCTGTACCCAACACATCCAGCATTACTGGCCCTAAGCCCATTTTATTTCCTTAAAAGTAAAATTTATCAAAGAGTAGCGATCAAGGCTATTTTTCTAACACGACGAAAGCAATCATCATGCTGCGTTCGTCGCTGATGGAAAGATGGTGTCCGCGCACGCCGGCGAGTAATAAATATTGACGCAATAATTCGTCAAACTGCAACACGGGTTTGCCTAAGTCGTCGTGGCTGACGGTGATGCGCGGCATGGTGACGGGATGGCGTAAGCCGCTGCCGATGGCTTTGGCTAGCGCTTCTTTTGCGGCGAAGCGTTTGGCTAAAAAACGCGCGGGCTGCGCGTGCGTTGCTAGCTCGATTAACTCCGCATCACTCAACACCCGCCGCGCAAATCGCGCGCCATGCCGCGCATAAAGTGTTTCGATGCGCGCATATTCAACAATGTCGGTGCCGATGCCGAAAATCATGGTCAGCCTTGATATTGAGTTGATTGCAAATGAACTTCAGCAGACTCACCAATGCACAGACGAATCGTTGTAAAAAATGCTTGCCACTTTGTTTGAAAATATAGCTGCGCCAAGTTTCCCAAACCTTGTTGTGCGTCAAATCCAGCTTGGCGTTGTTTTTTCTTATTGCGCTCAATATCTCGAATAACGATCAGACGAGACTTTGTAAGTCTCTCGCAATTAAAGTTAAGCATATCAATCGTGTTCTTAACTAGCGCTTCGACTGATGCGTGTTGATTAGTGGGTATGGTTGGGTGAGCAGCGCATGAAATCGAATTGGGAAATAATTGCCCAGTGGACTTATCTAAACTAAACAACATCGGAAACGCAGCCAATTGAATTGGGTTAAGAATCCAACCCTCACATTGAGCAGGTAATTTGTTGGTCTGAATCATCTTGTCTTTGTGTGCATCGCAGCTCAAATTTTGACTTATCGGCTCTAAATAAAAGCCTTCAGTAGAAGGGTGTTCGTAGCTTCCACCATTGCAAACCGCCAGCATACTTTGCCAATCCAGAGCCCAATTATGCAGGGGAGTTACATCTGATTTAGGATGAAAATGTTCAACGCGGCATTTAAGTGGGCTGTTATCGCGAATATCAATCTCACAGTAAGCACACAATCCACCCTGCTGATTAACAAGCTCACTACGACAATCGTGATAGGCAGTTTGTCCACCGAAATGAGGATTACTTTTCATCTCTTCCCAGCCACCCTGCGAAACTTCGCTTCGATAATTCGTCAAAGTTGCAGGTTCGTCACCTTTCAAAACCACTTTCATTGCCCCAATTCCCACTTGCGATTTTCAATCAACAAATCTGCCTCAAGCAATGCAGGCTCTTCGCCTTGATAACGGGCATTAAGCAAAAGTCGCAGCTCAAGTGCGCGAGGTGAACTCCATTGATCTTTTCCCACTAGCGAGAGATATTCATTTAACTCAAGCGTGGCTTTATTTTCAGGAGGACGAACATCCACACCTAAAACTCGTGTGAGCAAGCGAGAAGCTTCTGCCCCTTCAGTGCCGGGGGGCGCAGCGAAAATTTTGTTGTTACTTAAAATACGGATGCAATCCGATGAAACAGATGAAAGCACCTGCGGACTATGCGTCGTAACAACAAATTGCAAATTGGGGAATGCCTCACTTAACTGGCTCAAAACAAGCTGCTGCCAGCGTGGATGCAAATGCATATCCACCTCATCAATCAGCACAACCCCCGTAGTTTTCTTTGCAGCCTCAATACCAAAATGTGGATTGAGTTTGATACAGCGATAAGCAATATCTCCCACCATAGCCAACATGCTACGAATACCATCACTCAATAATTCAACCTTCATCGTACCGTGCTGTTCATGGCTCAACACCAACGACTTCTCATTGCTGACGCTGT
>JBJORQ010000110.1:0-3714 GCA_046049345.1 Pseudomonadota bacterium
CTCATATTCGCCCAATGCCCAATCGGTGATGTGCGGCACATAAAATAAAATCGCCAGTGCGGCGAACACAATCGGCGCGCACAGAACCATCACGCGACGCGCGCTAATGCGGCTTAAATGCACCGCCATCAACATCGCCAAGGCGGGGAATATCGGCAAAATATACGAGGCTAATTTTGAATTGGAACGCGAGAAAAATACAAAAATCAGCACCGCCCAAATCAGTAAAAATCGTTGCGTTTTGAATTGCGCAGAGTCTTTCCAACTCACTACCAGAGCGTCCAACATCAGCACTAGCCAAGGCACGATACCGATGAGTAATACGGGAATAAACCACCACCACGGTTCATAGCGGAAATGTTTCATTTCCAAGAATCGCTCAAAGTGTTCGTAGATAAAAAAGAAATGTAGAAACTCAGGATTGGCGCGCGCCACTAACACAAACCAGGGCACAACCAACACGGCAAACAGCGCAACGCCTTTGAGTAAATTCATGCGCGTCCACATCACGCCATTGCGCGCAATGACGCTGTAAGCAATCCACACCGCACCTGGTAACACGATGCCAATAAGACCTTTACTCAACATCGCCGCTGCCATCGCTGCCCACGCAATCAGCATCCAACGACGACGCTCAAGCGCACTTGCCGCGTCGTGTTGCGCCAACAAAATGCCGCACAAAGTGAGCGTCATAAAAAATGTCAGCCCCATGTCTAAAGTGTTGAGATGAGCAAGACCTACGAACAACACATTGCTAGCTAAAATCGCCCCCGCATACAACGCGACTTCACGTCCCCACAGGCGATACGCCGTCCAGCCCACCAATAAAATGCTTAAAAATCCCGTCACCCCCGCCCACAAACGCGCTGTCCATTGGTGTTCGCCAAACACTTTATAAGCGGTGGCCGTTGCCCAGTATTGCAAGGGGGGCTTTTCAAAATACTTGAGATTATTCAGACGCGGCGTGACCCAATCGCCAGAGGTTGCCATTTCGCGCGAAATCTCGGCGTAACGGCCTTCGTCGGGTTTAATCAGCGCGCGATATTGCAAATTGGCGAACCAAATAATCGCGAATACAGCGATAAAAATCGCTACCGTGCGCGCGCTTAATTTATCCAACATGGGCGACTTTCTGGCTAATTTTCTGGGCAATCAACAACAAAGAACCGCCGACCGGCAAGGTCACGCCGCGCGCAATCAGCCAAGCTTCTACTGTCATCACGCCGCCTAACAAGCTATTAGCCAACTTGCCGATTTTGAACCCCGCGTCCATTTGGTCATCCGCTTGCGCCTTTTTTTGCAGCAAACGCGATGCCAACATGGCGGGCAACAACAGGCTAATGAACGAGCTGACGTAGCGAATTTCAAAGCCCGCAGCGGTCACTCTTTCGACCAATTCGGCGCGCGAATAGCGACGTTTGTGATGTGCATAATCGTCGGTGTTGCTCCACAACCAAGCGTGTTGCGGTACGGTAAACACCACGCCACCGCCTGTTTTAGTCGCCGCGAAAATCTGCCCTAATGCCGCCGCATCATCGTCAATATGCTCTAGCACATCGAAGGCACTGACTAGGTCAAATTCTTCGACGAAAGGAATATCACATGCGTCCATTTGGAAAAAATCGGCACTCGGCACGCGTTGTTTAGCAAAGCTCAAACCTTGCGTAAAAATATCGCTGCCTGACAATTGCGCGTGCGGATAAGTGGCGCGCGTATTGGCCAACACGAAGCCCGTACCACAGCCAATTTCAAGGATTTTTTGCGGCTGCTGAAAGAATTTAAGCATGCGTTCGCGCACAATTTTATTGCGCCCTAAAAACCAAAAATGTCCCGCTTCCACAGCAGCATAACGGGCAAAAGTATCGGGATTAAAACCGTCATTTTGCGTTGCTAATTCATAAGAAAACGCACGGAATTCACCGTGTTTTTGCGGGATCGACTGGCACTGCGGGCACGCCCAATCGTCCGCCGCAAACAAATGAGAACAACTTAAACAACGTTTCATACTTGCCTCTTTCAAAAATTCTTGCCGCAGCATTTGGTGCTATAAAAGATGCTATAAAAAAATCGGCACACCGCGTGTACCGATTTTAGGGACTGCGTTCGGCAATAAACATCGCTCAATGCCGCACTTTGTAACCTCTGTAATTATAACGTGGATTCTTTTGCTGACTGTCAGTTTAGGCGAATAACACCAAGCCCCAAACTAACAACATATTCAATAAACTTATCAGCACGGCAGCGCTGCATATGTCTTTAGCACGTTTGGACAAAATGTGATTTTCCAGTGAGATTCTATCCACCGTTGCCTCTATTGCTGAGTTAACCAGCTCAATAATAATCACCAACACCACACTGGCAATCATCAAGGCTTTACCGATACCGCTGCTCGGTAGAAAACACGCGAGTGGTATTAGCACCAAAGCCAGCCACACCTCTTGACGGAATGCATCTTCGTGCTGATAGGCGGCGCGCAGCCCGTCATAAGAATAAGCGAACGCATTCAACAAACGGCGCAATCCCGTCTTGCCCTTATGTGGACTTTCCATGAGTCACTCCAATTAAAATTTGGCGCAGCTTGTAACAAAAAAACTTGCGCTGAGCAAGGCTTGATGCAGCCGCAGCAAAATTTATTTGCTACCATGCGCGCCCAATTTTGCTTTGCTCGTCACACCTCAAACGCACGCAGCCCTATGACCATCACCTCACGCATCAGCCCACTCTTAGCCCTAAATGCACGGCTACATTTCACGCTCAGTAGCGGCAGTTTTTTATTTGCTTTCACTGCGCTGAACGCGCTGCTCTATCAATATCCTTTGTACCGATTTGCCATTCAGGAACTCGCGCCCATCGGCTTACCCGCGCTGCTCACGCTACTTACGCTACTTACGTTATTGTTATTGGTGATGTTCGTGAGCCTGTTATTGATCGGTTTATTAACTTTAATCAGCCATCATTTACTCAAGCCTGTAGCGATGTTCATCGTGCTAGGCAACGGGCTCGCGCTGTATTTTATGCAGACCTATCAGGTGATTTTGGACAAGACAATGATGGGTAATGTGTTCAATACCAACACGATGGAAGCAGGCAGTTATTTTCATCCCAGCTTGCTGCTGCACTTGCTGCTGTTTGGGGTGTTACCCGTTCTATTGATTAGCCGCATTAAGGTGCGTGCGACCCCGCGTTTGCGCTTAGGCAGCGCGCTGCTGCTGTCACTTCTAATCGGTGCGGGCGGGCTATATGCCAATGCTTCTTCCTGGTTGTGGATCGACAAACATGCACGGCAATTAGGCGGCATGATTATGCCTTGGTCTTATGTGATCAACGCGGCGCGCTACCAAAAGCTATTGCTGACCCGTGAAATACGGCTGTTGCCTGACGCGCACTTTGTCGCTAATGCGCAAGCTGCTAAACAAAAAACAGTAGTGATTTTGGTGATAGGCGAATCCGCCCGCGCGACTAATTTTTCGCTGTACGGCTATGCGCGCGACACCAATCCACAACTCAAACAGGCGGGTGCCATCGCGATTCCCAATGCGCACGCCTGCGCCACCTACACCACCGCCGCACTGCAATGTATTTTGGCGCAGGTCGATACCTCATCGACTTTGCTGCACAGCGACGAAGCCTTACCCAGCTATTTGCAACGCAATGGCGTGGAGGTGATGTGGTTGAGTAATAACTGGGGCGAGCCGCCGCTTAAAGTGCAAACCT
>JBJORQ010000111.1:0-3255 GCA_046049345.1 Pseudomonadota bacterium
TGCGCAGGAGAAAATTACTGGCAATAGCTGTCACGCAGATTTAACAAAAGTTTAATAAAGCGAAGTTTTGTTACAACGGCGTAACACAAGCAACGGTAGGAGGCCGACTGTGTCGCGCGAGCTGTTATGCCGCGATACGGGTGAATTCTTGAGTAAAGTCCAAACTGGCGGGAGCGACCGCTAAATTCTCAAAAGTATGAGCCAGCAAGCGTACTGAGGTTTGATACAACATGCTTTGTAAGTCATGCAGGGTATTGAAGTGTTCGGCAATGGCAACGTAATCAATTTCGTAATCATGTGCTGCTAAGTTGCGCGCGGCACGGCACAGTTGCCATGCCGACACGTTGCTGATTACGCCGTTTTTTTCATAGAACGACAATACTTTTAGAAAACTGTCGGTGGGTTCGCTCATCAACATCGCGCTATGCCGCATCGCCGCGCCTAAGGTGTCTTGTAGTTTGGCGAAGCGTTCGTTGATGGCAGCTAACGATTCAAATAGTTGCGGGTCTTTTTTGTGTTGTTCGAGTTGTGCGGCGGCGAGCGGCCAGTTTATTTTTTGTTCGGATGCGTGCAAAAAATAGGCGCAGCGTTGGATGGCTTCAAGCAAGTTGGCAAGGTGTTGCCGCTCGGCGGTGAGGATGGTTTCGTTCATTGTGTGCCACCGAGTGGGATGCCTGTTGCTAAGGCAATTTGTTGGAATGCGCTGGGCGTTGCGCCGCGCTGCATGGCAACAATATCAACAGGCATCGCTAAGCTCGCTTCTAAGCTCAATTTAATTTGGGCGCGCTGCAACAACGAGGGCAACGTGGCATGTTCAACCAGTAAATCGACATCGCCACCCCGCACCGCATCATTGCAGCGCGAGCCGAATAGCCACACGCGCGCCTCCGCACCAACTAACTCGGCGACCGTTGTGCATATGGTGATTTGTTGTGAGGGAGTGAGGCGCATAGCCGAATCATAACAGCGGGGATAAAAAAACTAGCAAAGATTCAAAGGTGTTGCGCCGCTTATTTCAACGCCACATCGACCACGGGCGGACGCGTTTGGTGCATGACGATTTTGGCGACAAACCAAATCGCCAATGCGTTTGCCGACAATGCAACGTAGCCGACAATTTCGTAATGAATAATTTCGCCCGTAGGATTTTGCGTGATGATGAAGCCTGCCAAGGTGCTGGCGAGTGCCATGGCTAACGATTGCACCGTGGCGTTGAGCGACATAAAGGTGCCGCGCAACTTTGGTTCGGCGGCGGAGGTAATAATCGCCATGGCGGGAATCATGCGCCCTGACACCAGCACAAAAAATACCGTGGTGTAAATCATCCACAGCCACAGCGGCGCGGCACTGATTTGCGTGACGATGAGCAGCGGCACGGAGGCTGCGATTGCCACGGCGCGATACACCTGCACTTTACCGCGCGCGTCGGCGTAACGCCCAATCAGCCTTGCTGTTATCAGCGTTGCCGCGCCACCCGCCAAATAAATCAGCGGAATTTGCAGTTGGCTAATCGCTAAATTGTGTACCGCGAATAAGGTGATATACGGAATCACGGTGAAGCCGGAAAAAATAATCAGCGCGGAAAACAACAAGGCGCGGCGATGATTTGCTTCGCGCAATACGGCAAACATCGGCACAAACGGATGGGCGCGTTTTTCCGCGCTGATGTGATGACGCAAACTCGGCAACACCTGCCGCCCGACCAGCACGAATATCACCGTGAGCAGCGCGACCAACACAAACGGCGCGCGCCAGTTCAGCCAGTTCGCCAGCCATAAAGAAATCGGTACGCCCGCAATGGTCGAAAGCGAGAACGCCGACATCACCACGCCATTGGCGGCGGCGCGGCGTTCAAACGGAATCACGTCGCCGATGATGGTCTGCACCATCGCGCCCATCACGCCGCCGAACGCACCCGCCAAAGCGCGCGCAATTAGCAAGGTGATAAAACTCGGTGCAAAAGCGCATGCCAAAGTTGCCACACCAAACAAGCCGAACATCCACAACAGCAAACTTTTGCGCTCAAAACGATCGACAAACGTCGCGCCCAGCAAGCCCGAAAACGCCGCGCTAAAACTATACGAAGCCACCAACAAGCCGAACTGGTGGGTGCTAATGCCTAAGCTGGAAATCAATATCGGCCCCAACGGCATCATGATCATAAAGTCGAGAATGTGGCTGAACTGAATGCCCGCGAGGGTCAGTAACAAGCGGCGTTCGTGTTGCGGGGTAAGGGTGGCTTGCATGTGGGATACCAAAATTGCGGAGGATATTTGCACCGCACGGGAGAGTTCTAAGGCAGCAGCTCAAATGAATTGAAGCAGCCAGCGCGGGAATAAAAGGTAGTTAGTGCGGCTTCGCTTGCAGCTTGAACACAATCGCGTCGGCCTGAATCTGAATCGCGTTAATGTCGATTTCAGTGCCCGCAAAACGTAGCTCGTCAGGCTGAAAATGATACAGCGGCGTGCTGTTGAGATAGTCGCGCAGCATGGCATTGAGGAAGGGACGCAGCATCTCGGCGGCTGACGCGTCAGTGCTCATTTGTAACGTATCGAGCTGCGCATCTTGCATATAAACAGCACGCTCGGTGCGGTCGTAACGCAAGCTGCCACTCACGCTAAATCGTCCCGCCAGCGTATCTACCAACAAAGAATGCACGGCAAAGTCGCCGAGCAATTCCACGCGATTTTTATCCGCTAATAAATTCAACACCGGCGCGTTCATGCTCACGCTCATCAAACCTTTGCCGACCTCGCGTTGCAGTGGAAAAGACTGCTGAAGACGGCTTTCCAGCTTGGCTTTAGGCACGGCGTATTGATTCGGGACGAGCGCGGCACAGGCGGACAAGCCGAGCGCGACAAGGATGGTGCTGAGCAACAGCAAGCGATTTTTCATAGTGGCGGCGGGGCGTTAAGCGATTTTGGGCGTGTTGCACACCACATCGGCATTTTGCGCACGATGACGCAGCGCATGATCCATCAACACCAACGCCAGCATGGCTTCGGCGATGGGCGTGGCGCGAATACCGACGCACGGATCGTGGCGACCTTCGGTGCTGACTTTCACCGCTTCGCCCGCTTTATTGATGGAGTTGCGTTCCAGACGAATGCTCGAAGTCGGCTTAATCGCGTAATGCGCAACGATGTCTTGGCCTGTCGAAATACCGCCCAAAATGCCGCCCGCGTGGTTGCTTAAAAACCCGTGCGGCGTGAGTTCGTCGCCATGTTCGCTGCCGCGCTGCGTGACGCAATTAAA
>JBJORQ010000112.1:0-3213 GCA_046049345.1 Pseudomonadota bacterium
GGCAGCGTGGCTAACTATATGAAAGGCTACGGCTGGCTGGCGAATCAGCCTGTTGCGACGCTGGCCAATTTGAATGTTGAGTTATGTGTGAGCGACCTGAAAACCGCGCGCAGCATGACGGATTGGGCAAAGGTGGGAGTTGTTCCGCAAGTGCCAAATATGAATTATTCCGCTGCACGGATTAGCGATTTCACGCTAGGCGAGGAGAAAGAATTTTGGCTGGTGTTTAATAATTTTGAGGTCATCACCAAATATAACAACAGTGATTTTTACGCGATGTCGGTGTTGCAGTTAGCCGAGGCGATATTAAAGCCGCACGGGCTAATCGTTGATGCGGCGTGCGCCGTTGTAATGTCTGCGCCAATAATCTTGCGTTAAGTCATCCATGCGCACGCGACCGCCGTGACTGGGCGCATGAATGAAGGTGTTATTCCCTAGGTAAATGCCGACGTGGGAAAACTTTTTACGACGCGTATTAAAAAATACTAAGTCTCCTACGGCGAGCTCGTCACGATTTAACACGCTGCCTTGAGCGGCGATTGAAAAACTACTGCGCGGTAAGAGCTGCCCCCTTGTTTCCCTGAATATATGCCCGACAAAACCGCTGCAATCAAAGCCTGTGTCGGGCGAATTACCGCCATATTTATACGGCGTGCCGATAAGGCTTTGTGCGTAATCGGTGAGCGGGGTATGCGGCAAATTATGGGTTGCATTGACTGTCTCAGTTGGGTTATCGCCGTCGTTCAGAATCGTTGCGGCATCTTGCGCATCAGCGTCACCTGCCGTGTCGTTCAAGATGGCTTCAGGCGAGGCTTGATGAGGCTGATAAACGTGATGAGAGGGGACGTTAGGCGCGGCAGCGCAAGCGGTCAGAAGCAGTAGGGGGAGCAGGCGGATGAGGTTCATGCCCTGACTATAATTGAAAAAGTTTGAATGAGGAAACGACCATGAAAAAATGGCTAGTGGCGGCGGTGTTGTGTCTCAGCAGCTTAAATGCGGCGGCTTACGACTTGGAGATTATTGCTTTGCAGCATCGCAGCGTGGAAGAAGTGTTGCCGCTGATTCAGTCTTTTTTGAATCAGGACGAAGTCGCGCAAGGGATGAATTATCAGCTGATGGTGCGCGCTTCGCCTGCGCATTTGGCGCAAGTTAAGCAGCTTATTGCGAGTCTCGATACCGCGCCGCGCCGCTTAAAAATTACTGTGCTGCAAGATATTGATCGCGCCACGGTAGCTAGTCTCAACGAAGCGTCGGGCCGTGTCGCACTGGGGAATAGCGGCCGCATCACGCTGCCGAATTCAGGCGCACCCGCCGATGGCGTGGTGCATTTCAATCAAGGCGGGAATGACATTGCATTGCGTGCCAGTCGCCAAGAGGCGCAATTAAAAGACCATAAAAGTCAGCAGCTGCAAGTGATAGAAGGCGGTCGCGCGTTTATCAATGTCGGGCAAGCTGTACCCGTGCAACAACGTCAAGTTTTCCAAACCCCGTGGGGCGCGGAAGTGGTGGAGCAAACGCAATACCAACAAGTCGGCAGCGGGTTTTATGTGCAGCCGCGTGTGCAAGGTGCGCGCGTGACCTTGGACATCAGCACCGAAAACGACGCGGTGGAGTCGCGCCACAACGTCAGCGTGCAACACGCAAGTTCTACGGTGTCAGGGCGTTTGGGCGAATGGATAGAGCTGGGCGGCGTGGCGCAGCAACAACAAAATTCGGGCGGCTCATACACCTCACGCCGTAGTTCGCAAAGTGATGAGACGCGCAACATTTTTATCCGCGTCGAAGAAATTACCGAATGAGTACGCATGTTAAGTAAATTAAATACCGTACAACGCGAGGCGGCGATGTATCTCGATGGTCCGCTGCTGGTATTGGCAGGGGCGGGCAGTGGCAAGACTCGCGTCATCACACACAAAATCGCCTATCTGGTGCAAGAGTGCGGTTATGCAGCGCGCAATGTTGCGGCGATTACCTTCACCAACAAAGCGGCGAATGAGATGCGCGAACGCGTCGGCAGTCTGCTGCAAGGTAAGCAAGCACAGGGCTTGGTGGTGAGCACGTTTCACTCGCTGGGCATGAATATCTTGCGCGCCGAGGGCACGTTGCTGGGCTACAAGCCTAAGTTTTCGATTTTAGATTCCAGCGATGTGTGGAAGATTTTTAGTGAGTTGACCAACTCGGGCGACAAGCAAGAAATCCGCGATTTACAGACGCAAATTTCCAACTGGAAATCGGCTTTTGTTACGCCTACGCTCGCGCTGGAGAATGTTAAAAACGAAGAAGAAAAAATTCACGCACGTATTTATGCGCGTTATCAAGACACGCTGCGCGCCTATCAGGCAGTGGACTTTGATGATTTGATTCATTTGCCCGTGGTGTTGTTTAAGGAGCATCCCGAAGCCTTGGCGCGCTGGCAGCAACGCTTGCGCTATTTGCTGATTGATGAATATCAAGACACCAACGATTGCCAATATCAACTCACTAAATTATTGGCGGGACAGCGCGCGGCGTTTACGGCGGTGGGCGATGACGATCAGGCGATTTACGCTTGGCGCGGCGCGAGTATCGAAAATCTGCACAATTTGCGCACCGACTTTAGCAATCTCAACGTCATCAAACTGGAGCAAAACTATCGCTCTTCGCAACGCATTTTGACCGTGGCGAATCACCTCATCAATCACAACACCAAAGTGTTTGATAAAAAACTCTGGAGCGAACACGGCATCGGCGACACCGTGCGCATTTATGCCGCGCGCGATGATGAGCATGAAGCCGAGAGCGTGGTGCTGAAGCTGATGGCGCATAAATTTGAGCATCGCACCAAGTTTTCGGACTACGCAATTTTGTATCGCAGCAACTATTTATCGCGTGCTTTTGAAGAGCAATTACGCGCCCAGCGTGTGCCTTATACGGTCAGCGGCGGCACATCTTTTTTTGACAAGCCCGAAATCAAAGACATCATTTCTTACTTGCGTTTGCTGGCGAATAGCGACGACGATCCCGCCTTTATTCGCGCCATCACTACGCCCAAACGCGGCATCGGCAATGTCACCTTAGAGAAGCTCGGCGTGTATGCGGGCACGCGTCAAGTCAGCTTGTTTGAAGCGGCGTTTGAGTTGCAAGTGCAGCAACTTTTAACCCCACATCAATACGAAGATTTGATGACCTTTTGCAACTTCATCAATCGCCTGCAAGACCGCGCCGATAAAGACC
>JBJORQ010000113.1:0-2979 GCA_046049345.1 Pseudomonadota bacterium
GCCGCAACGTCCCGTTGGCGATACGCCGAATGCCACCAGCGGCAAGGGTGCGTATCTGGCAGGTGATGGCCCTGATGCGAATGCGCCCGTCAACTTAGATAACGTCCCCGACGCGGTGGTGCGCGACGAGCCACTGCATCGTTATGCCAATCGTCCTTATAAGGCACTGGGTCAGGAGTACACGCCACTTGCCAGTGTTGGTAGCTATAAAGAGACGGGTATCGCCTCTTGGTACGGCAAAAAATTTCACGGTCAGCGCACGTCAATTGGTGACATATACGACATGTATGCCATGTCAGCGGCGCATCCCACTTTGCCGATACCGAGTTATGCGCGCGTCACCAATGTCGCGACGGGTAAATCGGTCATCGTGCGGGTCAATGATCGAGGCCCGTTCTTACACGACCGCGTGATTGATTTGTCTTATGTGGCTGCGCATAAATTGGGTTTGATTACGACTGGCAGCGGTGCCGTGACAGTTGAAAGTCTCGCGGCGAATAGCGCATCGGCTGCCGTAGTAACCAGCGCGGTCAGCACGCCTGAAGCTGTGGTGAGTACACCCTTACCTGCTAGTGAAGTTGCCGTGGTCATGCCACCTGCTAGGGCAACGCCATCGGTCGTTGTACCAGGCGGAAAAGTTTACTTGCAGCTCGGCGCGTTCAGCACATTAGTCGCTGCGCAACAATTTATGCATGAAATGAAAACCCGCTTAGGTGCGTCGCATGAACAATTAGTCATACAGCACATTCAAGGTTTGCAGCGCGTGCGCTTGGGAGCGTATGCCAATGCTGATCTTGCTCGAGCCGCCGCCGATAAACTGCACTCACGCCTAGGCGTGAAGCCTTTCGTGAGTGCCCATTAAAAGACACCCTTAAATCTAAGGAGAACCAAAATGTTTTGTCAAAAATGTGCCGGCAACAATCTCGATGATGCGCAATTCTGTTCGGCTTGCGGACAATCTTTAACGCTTGCCGTGAGTAAACCTACGTTGGTCTATGCAGGCTTTTGGCAGCGTTTTGCGGCCTTGTTTATCGATGGATTTATTGTCGGCGCGGCCATGCTGTTACTGCTCGGCGTACTCGGCGTTGTGATGGCGGTGAGCGGGGGCGCAAATGTGGGCGCGATGATGGGTTTAGTCGCCTTGTTTTATTTGGTGGGGTTTGTTATTTCCGCAGCCTATTTCACGCTCATGGAGGCGGGTGAGCGCGGCGCGACGTACGGCAAGCGCGCCTTAAATATCCGCGTCACCGATGCTGAAGGCAATCGCATTAGCACGGGTCGCGCCTTGGGGCGTTGGTTCGGTCATTGGATTACTAATTGCACCTTTTACATCGGCTATTTGATACAGCCGTTCACCGAAAAGAAGCAAGCTTTGCACGACATGATCAGCAGCACCGTGGTGGTCGAAACTGATAGTAAAAATCGTGGTGCAGGCGTGGCAATCGCGATTGTGCTTGGACTGGTGCTGTTTGTTGGTGTCATCGGCATCCTCGCAGCGGTGGCGATTCCTGCTTACCAAAGCTACACCAGCAAAGCCAAAATGGTCGAGGTGTACAGCGCGGCGAATCAGGCGACCCACGCGGTGGCAAGTTTTTATGTGACGCATCAACAAACGCCAGTCAGCCTGATAGAAGCAGGCTATAGCGGTGCATTGCCTGCCGCCGTTGAGCAAGTGTTGTACGACCCAAACACCGGCGAAGTGCAAGTGCTGACCAGTGCCAGTTTTCCGAGTGAGATAGCCCTCAAACACTTGATTTACACGCCCTCAGTGATCGCTGATGGCAGTGTCGAATGGGCGTGTCACAGCGATGACATTGCAGAGATTTATCTGAATGTAGCTTGCAAATAAGCGCATCTCTATAGCTGCTTTTGATTGTTTTTATAAAAAACCCTAGATTTGGGTTGAACATTCCCGATGGATTCGGTAGAATCCGCGCTCTTTTGAAACTCGGTTGGAGTAGAACCATGGCACGTGTATGTCAAGTAACGGGCAAAGGCCCAATGAGTGGGAACAACATTTCTCACGCGAACAATAAAACTAAGCGTCGTTTCTTGCCTAACTTGCAACGTCGTCGTTTTTGGGTTGAAAGCGAAAATCGTTGGGTGAGCTTGCGCTTGGCTAACGCCGCTTTGCGCACCATCGACAAAAATGGTATTGATTCAGTATTGGCTGACATGCGCTCACGCGGCATGAGCATCTAAGGAGAACTAAAATGGCTCGCGAAAAAATCAAATTAGAATCAAGTGCTGGCACTGGTCACTTCTACACAACCGACAAAAACAAGCGTACTACGCCTGAAAAATTGGAAATGATGAAGTTCGATCCTAAGGCTCGCAAACACGTTATGTACAAAGAAACTAAGCTCAAGTAATTGCATTTAGTCTCGCTAAAAAACCCGCTTCGGCGGGTTTTTTATTGGGCAAAATTTGGCGATGGAATGCTGTTGTAAGAGGCCGACTTGTCGGGCAATCGCTATCTTAGCCGATGCTTAACGCCGGCTTTGTGTGCGGTTCAGCAGCTTGACGAACTCGACGGCGAGGTGTTTGTTTTCGGTTTGGTAGGGTGGGTTAGCGTAGCGTAACCCACCAAGCAAGCTATGTTGTACCGAGTAATTCGGTCGCGTGTGCATAAAGCAATTTACGTTTTTTCTCTGATACTGCCGCGTATGTCAGCATGATTTCCACGAGCCTGTCATCGTCGCAATAAAAATAGGCAGCGGGTACATTCAACGCGACAGCCATTTTTTCCACCCACACAAAAGCAGGTTCGTGTATGGCATTTTCATAGCGGCTCATGCGCGCACTGCTGCTACCTTCATCCAATCCTATCATCACACCGAGTTTGTCTTGAGCAAGCCCAGCGCGCAGCCGAGCTTCGCGCAAGCGGCGAGCAAATAACGATTTTTCAGGAGGAGATACATTGCTCATATCTCCGATATTCGTAGATTAGCTTTGTTAATACACTACGAAAAACGTAGA
>JBJORQ010000114.1:0-3711 GCA_046049345.1 Pseudomonadota bacterium
GCTCAAGCAGCAAGGCTATGACGTAATCGGCTTGTTTATGAAGAATTGGGAGGACGACGACAACAGCGAATACTGCTCGTCGCGCCAAGATTTAATCGATGCGGTTTCGGTCGCCGACACCATCGGCATTCCCATCGAAGCGGTGAATTTTTCCAAAGAATATAAAGATCGCGTGTTCAGTTATTTCTTACGCGAATATGAAGCGGGACGTACGCCCAATCCCGATATTTTGTGCAACGCTGAAATCAAGTTCAAAGCCTTTTTAGATCACGCTATTGCGCTCGGCGCAGACACGATTGCGACTGGCCATTACGCGCAAGTGCGCGAAGTCGATGGCGCGTTTCAATTACTTAAGGCGACGGATGCGAGCAAAGATCAAAGCTATTTTTTGCACCGATTAAATCAAGCCCAATTGTCCAAAGCGATGTTTCCACTGGGCAACATTTTGAAATCCGAAGTGCGCCGTATCGCCGAGCAACACGGCTTATCGAACTACGCGAAAAAAGACAGCACCGGCATTTGTTTTATCGGCGAACGTCCGTTCCGCGAATTTCTGAGCGGCTACTTACCCACCCAACCCGGCGACATGTTTACGCCAGAAGGACAACGCGTCGGCAAACACATTGGGCTGAGTTTTTACACGCTGGGGCAACGCCAAGGCTTAGGTATCGGCGGTGCAAAAGATTCGTCGGGCGAACCGTGGTTTGTGGCGGCTAAAGACATGACGCGCAACCGTTTAATTGTGGTGCAAGGACACGATCATCCGCTGCTGTTGCAAGCGCAAGTCGATGTGATTGATATGCACTGGATTAGCCGGCTTTGCTGCCAAAACCCGTTATCGCCAAGCCGATGCCGAGTGCCATATCGCGCTCAATCAAGCGCTCACGCAATTTAGTTTTGCTGACCCGCAATGGGCGGTTACCCCAGGACAATCGGTGGTTGCGTATGACGGCGAAATTTGTTTAGGCGGGGGGATTATTAAATGATGCACAACATCCTCACACCTGAAATTATCCGTTTGCTACTCATCATCGTCGCCACGTTAAGCGCGCATTTTTTCGCCAGTCGCGCGCTGAGTCGTGCTGCCGCAATCGCCGCTCACACCGACAATCTGTGGGACGACGCCATCATTGCCGCAGCCCGCCGTCCCTTGCCAATGTTGATTTGGCTAAGCGGTTTAGCGTTTGTTTTGCATCTGGTACATAGACAAACAGGCGAGCAACTACTGGAATATCTCGCCCCCGCGCGCAACTTAGGTTTCATCGTTTGCACCGCTTGGTTTTTGTTCAAACTGATACGCGAACTCGCCGATAACGTCATCGCTAAACGCATCCAAAGCGGCACAGGGGCAGATCGCACCACCGTGGATGGACTAAGCAAAATTTCGCGCATCGCGGTGTTTGTCGTCAGCATTTTGATGGTGATGCAGACCTTGGGATTCAGTGTATCTGGCGTGTTGGCATTCGGTGGCGTGGGCGGCATTGCGGTCGGTTTTGCTGCAAAAGATTTGCTAGCGAATTTGTTCGGCGGCTTGATGGTGCATCTGGATCGCCCGTTTAATATCGGCGACAAAATTCGTTCACCCGACAAACAAATCGAAGGACAAGTCGAGCATATCGGTTGGCGACAAACCAGTTTGCGCGGCGCAAATATGGCGATGTTGTATGTTCCCAACGCGCTGTTTACTTCCATCATTGTTGAGAACGTCACGCGCATGTCGCATAAGCGCATCCAAGAAACCATCGCGCTGCGCTATCAAGACTTAAGCAAGGTGAGCGCGATTATTGACGACATAAAAGCCATGCTGAATGCGCATCCCAACATCGACACCAGCGAAAATTTATTAGTCGCGTTTAATCAGTTGGCAGACTCGTCTGTGAATATCGCGCTGCTCGCCAATACTCGCTCCACCTCGCTGCTTGAGTACCATCAAGTCAAGCAAGACATCCTGTTCAAAGTCGCCGACATCGTGGCTGCACACGGTGCAGATTTTGCTTTTCCCACGCATACCTTACATATCAATCAAAGCGCTTAGCACGCTTAGCTTTCGCGTAAAATGCGCGACCATTTTTTAACTTTTTAGCTTGGACTTTCACCATGACCACACTCACCAAACTCACTGCCCTGTCCCCGCTCGATGGTCGCTACCACGGCAAAGTCGATGCTTTGCGCAGCTACTTCAGCGAATTTGGTTTGATTCGTTTTCGCATTGAAATCGAAATCGAATGGTTGAAAGCACTCGCCGCACAAAGCGACATCCCTGAAATCGCGCCATTTTCTGCTGCGACCATTGCGCAACTCGACGCGTTGAATAGCAATTTTTCCGAAGCCGATGCGCTGGCGATTAAGACCATCGAACGCACCACCAACCATGATGTAAAAGCGGTCGAATACTGGTTGCGCGAGCAACTCGTGAGCAATCCAGAAACCGCCACCGTTTTGGAATTTATTCACTTCGCCTGCACCTCGGAAGACATCAATAATTTGAGCCACGCGCTGATGCTAAAAGGCGCGCGCGAAGCGGTGATGTTGCCGGCACTAAATGTCCTGACGACGCGCTTGCAAACGCTGGCGCACCAACTCGCCGACTTGCCAATGTTGTGCCGCACCCACGGTCAAACTGCTACGCCCAGCACGCTGGGTAAGGAAATGGCGAATGTGGTTTATCGTTTGCAACGCGCCCATCAACGCCTCGCGGACGTGCAAATTTTGGGCAAAATTAACGGTGCGGTAGGCAATTACAACGCGCATCTGGCGGCGTATCCCGATGTCGATTGGGCGGCGTTTGCCGAGCGTTTTGTGACCGCACGCGGCATCACTTTTAATCCGTACACCATCCAAATTGAGCCGCACGATTACATGGCAGAATTGTTCGATGCGTACGCGCGCATCAACACCATTTTGGTCGATTTGAACCGTGATATTTGGAGCTACATTTCGCTCGGTTATTTCAAACAAAAAGTCATCAAAGGCGAAGTTGGATCATCGACCATGCCGCACAAAGTCAACCCTATCGACTTTGAAAATTCCGAAGGAAATTTGGGTTTGGCGAATGCGGTGCTGCGTCATCTTTCCGAAAAATTGCCAGTATCGCGTATGCAGCGCGACCTCACCGATTCCACCGTGTTGCGCAACATGGGCGTAGCACTCGGCTACACGCTGTTGGCATACGAATCATGCTTGCGTGGCTTGAACAAGTTGGAAGTGAATGCGCAACGCGTCACAGATGATTTGAACGCGAGCTGGGAAGTCATGGCAGAACCGATTCAAACCGTGATGCGTCGCTACAACATCGAAAATGCCTACGACAAACTCAAAGAATTAACGCGCGGCCAAAGCGGCATCAACCGCGCATCGCTGCAAGTTTTCATCAACACGCTGAAAATCCCCGAAGCCGAAAAACAACGCCTGCTACAACTCTCGCCCGACACCTACATCGGCAAAGCCGCTGAATTAGCCAAGCAGATTTAAGTTTTAAGCAAACAAAAAAGCCGCACGACGATAGGCGTGCGGCTTTTTTACGCAGGTTATTTAGATTTTTATAAACTAGCTTCGCGTAACAGTTGGCTATCAAATGCTTCGGCAAACTCAACATCGCGCTCCGCGTGGTTATAAAACGGCAATCCCCAGCATCAAGTCATTCAGTAAATTTTGCATTAGCTCGCCTCTTAATTAATTTTTACCCAATCGTCAATTCTATGTTTTTCGTAG
>JBJORQ010000115.1:0-2907 GCA_046049345.1 Pseudomonadota bacterium
CGTCTATCATTGGGGAGGGGCGGAGGCTAGTTATTAGACGCTAGTCGTTAATGAGGCGAGGATTTAACAACAGACTGGAACAGTCGCCGCAACTAAAAACTAGCGTCTAACGACTGCCGTTAACTATTCAGTCGTGAAAATGTTGCTTGATTTATCTAGGCTATCCAACGCCATGCCTGAACCGCGCACCACACACGTCAAAGGATCATCGGCAATCAAAACCGGCAAGCCCGTTTCTTCCATCAACATGCGATCCAAGTCACGCAGCAACGCGCCGCCGCCAGTCAACACCATGCCTTTTTTGGCAATGTCTGCGCCGAGTTCAGGTGGGGTACGTTCCAAGGCAATTTTCACCGCGCTGACGATGCTATTGAGTGGCTCGGTCAATGCTTCCAAAATTTCATTACTGGAAATGGTAAAGCTGCGCGGCACGCCTTCTGCCAAGTTACGACCCGTCACTTCCATCTCGCGCACTTCTGAACCCGGGAACGCCGAGCCGATCGTTTTCTTGATGTCTTCAGCGGTCGTTTCACCAATCAACATACCGTAGTTGCGGCGGATGTAATTGATAATCGCCTCATCAAATTTATCACCACCGACACGCACCGAACCCGAATACACCGCGCCGCCCAAAGAAATCACACCCACTTCAGTCGTGCCGCCACCAATATCGACCACCATAGAACCGCTCGCATCTTCCACCGGCAAGCCCGCCCCAATCGCCGCCGCCATCGGCTCTTCAATCAGCTCCACGCGACGCGCGCCAGCATTGATGGCTGACTCACGAATCGCACGACGCTCAACTTGAGTTGAACCGCACGGCACGCAAATCACAATGCGTGGACTAGGGCTAAAAATACCTGCTTTGTAAACTTTGCGGATGAACTGCTTGAGCATTTGCTCGGTGACGGTGAAGTCGGCAATCACGCCATCTTTCATCGGACGAATCGCAGTGATATTGCCAGGTGTGCGTCCCAACATTTGCTTCGCACCCATCCCAACTTGTTGAATCACTTTTTTACCGTTCGGACCGCCCTCTTGACGTATCGCCACCACAGATGGCTCATTCAACACAATGCCTTGTCCGCGCAGCCAAATTAAGGTGTTGGCCGTACCTAAATCAATCGCCAAATCGTTAGAAAAATAGTCGTTAAAAAATCTGCGCATGAAGTGTCCTGTCGTCAAAGTGGTGTGCTGGTAAACCCTAATATGATAACCTATTGGACTTATTTCAAACATCATTTTTGCTATGTCTTTAACAACCTCAGATGTCCAAAAAATCGCCCGTTTAGCGCGCTTGAGCATGAACCCCAGCGAAATCGAAGCCGCACGCACGCAATTGTCAGGAATCTTCGAACTCATCGCAGAAATGCAAGCCGTCGATACCAGCGGCATCGCCCCGATGTCCCACGCGCAAGATTTGTCTCAGCAATTACGTCCTGATGTCGTGACGGAAAGTAATCAGCGCGAAGCATTTCAGGCGATTGCGCCACAAGTCGAAGCAGGCTTATATCTCGTCCCCCAAGTTCTCGAATAATTCCCATGCTTAATTTCACTCTGCAACAACAAGGCGACGCGCTGCGCGCCAAACAAATTTCCAGCGTCGAATTGACCCAGCTTTATCTGGATCGTATCGCCACGCATAACCCCGTGTTGAACGCCTACGTCACCGTTGAGGCTCACAAAAGCTTGGCGCAAGCGAAAGCCGCCGATGCCATGCTGGCAAATGGCACAGCGCAAGCGTTGACCGGCATTCCCATTGCACAAAAAGATATTTTTTGCGCGCAAGGTTGGCGCACCACTTGCGGCTCGAAGATGCTGGACAATTTCATCGCGCCTTACGACGCGCACGTCATCACGCAATTCAACGCGGCGGGTGCGGTGAATCTGGGCAAGACCAATATGGACGAGTTCGCGATGGGTTCGTCGAACGAGACTTCCTACTTCGGTCCGGTGAGAAATCCGTGGGACATCAAGGCTGTTCCCGGCGGCAGTTCAGGCGGTGCGGCGAGTGCGGTTGCTGCGCGTTTATGTGCCGCTGCGACGGGTACGGACACCGGCGGCTCGATACGCCAACCCGCCGCGTTGTGTGGTATTTCGGGTATCAAGCCGACTTACGGCACAGTGTCGCGCTACGGCATGATTGCCTTCGCATCCAGCTTGGATCAAGCAGGGCCAATGGGACGCAACGCGGAAGATTTGGGCTTGATGCTCAACGTGATGACCGGTCACGACCCGCGCGATTCCACCAGTTTGCAACGCGACAAGGAAGATTACACACGCGATTTAACTAAACCGCTGACAGGCTTACGCATCGGTTTACCGCGTGAATTTTTTGCGGCGGGTTTATCGCAAGATGTGGGGCAGTGTGTGCAAGCGGCTGTCGCCGAATATCAAAAATTAGGTGCTGTCGTGGTGGATATTTCCCTGCCCAATGCCAAGCTGGCCGTGCCTGTTTACTATGTGCTCGCTCCCGCCGAAGCGTCCAGCAATCTGTCGCGTTTTGATGGTGTGCGTTACGGTTATCGCGCGCCGGATTACACCGACCTTACCGATATGTACGAGAAGACTAGAGCGCAAGGTTTCGGTGAAGAAGTGAAACGCCGCATCATGATTGGCACCTATGTTTTGTCGCACGGCTATTACGATGCCTACTATTTACAAGCGCAAAAAATCCGCCGCCTCATCGCGCAAGATTTTGTCGAAGCGTTCAAACAGTGCGACGTAATCATGGGACCCACCAGCCCGTCCACCGCGTTTAATCTAGGCGAAAAAGGCGACGATCCGGTGCAAATGTATCTGTCCGATATCTACACCATCGCGGTGAATTTGGCGGGCTTGCCGGGCATGTCTATTCCTTGTGGGACGGGCGCGAATGGGTTGCCCGTCGGCTTGCAAATCATCGGC
>JBJORQ010000116.1:0-2907 GCA_046049345.1 Pseudomonadota bacterium
GTTTTCTTCCTTGCGGATGAAAACTGAGCCATCGGCGGTATATTTTCTGTGGCACTTTCCATCACCTCACGGTGTCCGGCCATTAACCGGCATTCTGCTCTATGGAGCCCGGACTTTCCTCTCCGTATAACTTCATACGCAGCGACTGTCTAGCCAACTTCGGAGCAGATTTTAACACAGGATTCAATACGTTAGACGGGCTTAGCTGCGGGGTGTAAGCGGTGTAATTTGTTACGCGGCAGGGCTGATCTGCAAACTGATGCCGATTATTTTCCATTGCTGGGCTTCTGTTTGAAGCGCAGCTTGAGCCAGTGCGTTGTGCGCTAACCAATCGCTGGAAATAAACAAATGAAACTTTGCACCAGTGAATTGAGCGCGGATGGCGGGCAGCAGCGTGTCGCTGCGGTTGCGATAAAACAGGCTGGCTAAACGCAAACTCATCAGCAGCAATAAGTCGGCGGGTGCGGTAAGTGTGCCTTTACATTTGTCCAGTCCACCGCGATGCGCGAGTGCTAACAAACTCATGCGCGCTTGTTCTTTTTTGGAGAAGCCTGGCATATCGGCGTGCGCCAAAATATACGCACTATGTTTGTGATAACCGTTGTGCGCGATGCGTGAGCCGATTTCATGCAGACGGGTAATCCAGCTTAAAAAAAGTAACGCTGCTTCGGCTTCGTCATCCCCCAAAAATTGCTCGGCTAATAATTGTGCAAGCTGACCGACGCGCTGCGCTTGTTTGCTATCAACCTGATAGCGGCGCATAAAGTTTTGCACGGTGATGTCGCGCATATCGGCGTTGTGCGCACGCCCCCACAAATCATGCAGCACACCTTCACGCAACGCGCCTAGCGCGGGCTGCATCTGGGTAATTTCTAACTCGCAAAAAGCCGCATACATAATGGCAAAACCACCCGCAAAAGCGGCGAGGCGATCTGTTTTCAGCCCATGCAAATCGAGTTTCTGCACTTCGCCGACTTTCAAAATATGACTGCGTAATTTTTCTAAGCCCGCGCGGGTAATGCCGCTATCGCTATAGCCATTTTGTTCCAACACTTCGCACAGCATTTTAGCCGTGCCTGAGGAACCCCACGCCTCTTGCCATTGCCCGCGATACGCACCAGCGATGGTTTGCAGCTCGCTACGCGCTGCAAGCTCCGCTTCGTGTAGTGCAGCTTTGGTGATTTTTCCCTGGGCAAAAAAACGCGCACTAAAACTGACGCATCCCATGTACAGGCTCTCTAATTTAATCGGCGTCAGACCGCTGCCAATAATAAATTCGGTCGAGCCGCCGCCGATATCCATGACTAAACGCGGCACGCTAGAAGGTGGCAAACCATGCGCCACGCCTTGATAAATCAGTCGCGCTTCTTCACGCCCTGCAATCACTTCGATAGGGAAACCTAATACTTTTTCCGCGAGGGGAATAAACTCGGCGGCGTTTTTTGCTACGCGTAAGGAGTTGGTGCCGACCGCGCGCACCGCCTCAATTGGCATACCACGCAAGCGTTCCGCGAAGCGCGCTAAGGCAGTCAGCGCACGTTGTTGCGCGGCAGCATCGAGATAATTGTCGGCAGTTAGACCTGCCGCCAGACGCACCGCTTCGCGCATGCCATCTTGCATGTAAAGCTGCTCGCCTTCGACGCGTGCTATTTGCAGACGAAAGCTATTCGAGCCTAAATCGACGGCGGCAAGGAGAGGATGGGATTGCACCGGAATTATTGCTGAACTTCGCGTTCGATTTCGTCGGTGGTGATGTGACGCACGTCACGTCCTTTGACCATATAAATTACATATTCCGCCATGTTTTGCGCGTGATCACCGATGCGTTCAATGGCTTTTGCCACGAATAAAATTTCCAACGAAGTCGAAATGGTGCGCGGATCTTCCATCATAAAAGTGATGAGGTAACGCATGATGGAACGGAACTCTTCATCGACTTGATCATCTTGACGGACGACTTGCGCCGCCATCATCACATCCAAGCGGGCAAAGGCATCCAAGGCTTTACGCAACATGTCCACGGCGATTTCGGAAGCATTTTTAATTTCGTGATAACGCGGAAAAGCTAGCACATTTTTTTGCGACAACATCTTCGCCATACGCGCAATTTTTTCTGCTTCATCACCGATGCGTTCCAAATCGGTAATAGTTTTCACCACCGTCATAATCAAACGTAAATCACCTGCGGTGGGTTGGCGACGCGCAATCATTTGGCTACACGCTTCGTCGATTTTGACCTCCATCGCATTGACGCGATGGTCTTCTGCAATGACGCGATTCATCAACGACACATCGCCGCTAATCAGCGACTCAATGGCGTTTTTAATTTGGCTTTCCACCAAGCCGCCCATTTGTAAAACGCTGGCGCGAATAGATTCGAGCTCAGTGTCAAATTGCTTGGAAATATGATCGTTATTCGGCATGGCTATTCCTTAAAATTAAAACAATCGAACACTATGCAACAGCTATATTAAAGTTTAATGAAGGCAGATGAAACGGTGTAAGTTTTCACACCTTCTGGTGTGCCCAACAACAACACATCCGCCGCGCGACGCGCAAACAAACCGTTGGTCACTACCCCTGCGATATGGTCTAACGCCGACTCTAATTCGACGGGATTCATAATCTGTAAACCGTGCACATCTAAAATGATATTACCATTATCGGTGGTGAAACCTTCGCGCAACTTTGGCTGTCCGCCCAGTGCGATTAGCTGACGCGCTACACCGCTACGCGCCATTGGAATCACTTCAATCGGCAACGGGAATTTTCCCAATACATCGACTAATTTGGACGAGTCGCACAAGCAGATAAATTTTTGGCTGCATGACGCAACAATTTTCTCGCGTGTCAACGCGCCGCCGCCGCCTTTAACCATATGCAAATGGCGCGTAATTTCATCCGCAC
>JBJORQ010000116.1:2935-3488 GCA_046049345.1 Pseudomonadota bacterium
CAGGCATTTCGCCCGCATCATTCAAGCTAAAAACTTCGATGCCGTGGGCTTGCAAGCGTTTTGCCGAAGCCTCAGAACTCGCTACCGCGCCGCGAATTTTATTTTTAATTTTTGCCAGTTCATCAATAAACATATTGGCGGTAGAACCAGTGCCCACGCCGACGATACAGTCGTTAGGTACATAAGCAATTGCCGCTTGCGCCACCGCGCGTTTCAAATCATCTTGACTTAACATTTCGAGCTCTTTCATAAAAAATTTAGCGGCGGATTATTGCAGGAATTGCCGTGCTTAGGAAACTCATCTCTGGTTTTATTTCACAGTAGAAGGGCGGTGTTATCCACAGCGCGGCGCAACACAAAACTAGAGCGCACTCCCGTTACGCCTTTGATGCGGGTGATGCGATTGAGCAGCAGCTCTTGATACGCATCCATATCGCGCACCAGCACCTTGAGCTGGTAATCGGCATCTTGACCTGTAATCAGCAGGCATTCCAGCACTTCGGGACACTTGATAATTTGCGCTTCAAAATGGCTCAAGCGTTCGGGCGTGTGT
>JBJORQ010000117.1:0-2899 GCA_046049345.1 Pseudomonadota bacterium
TTGCGGCTCGCGCTTCGCCATGTCGCCGCGCATCGGAAAAGTGGTATCGGGTAAATTCAGGGTATTTTTATAATCAGTCATGTTTTTCAAACCATTCTTTTGCATGTTTAACGTCCAACGCAATTTGTCGCGTCAGGGTTTCTAAATCAGGATATTTTTCTTCGTCGCGCAGTTTTTGCAGAAATTCCACGCGCAACTGTTGACCATAAATTTCTTGCTCAAATTCAAACAAATGCACTTCCAAAACAGGACGCGCATTTTGCTTCACTGTGGGGCGCACGCCTAAGCTGGCAACGCCTTGCAGCACACCTAAGCCCGCGCTATGCACTTCCACCACGTAAATGCCACTCAAAGTTAAACGCACATGACGCACTTGGATATTGGCGGTGGGGAAGCCCAGCGTGCGACCGACTTTGTCGCCGTGTACCACGCGTCCGCTCATGCTGTAGTGCCGTCCTAAATATCGCTGCGCAGTGCCTAACTGCCCCGCCCCCAACGCCGCACGAATCGCCGTACTTGAAATGCGCACCCCATCAAACAGCTTGCTGTGCATGGCTTGCACGGTGAAGCCATGCACAGCCGCAATTTTTTCTAGCAGCGCGAAGTCGCCCGCACGCGCATTACCAAAACGAAAATCGTCGCCAATTAAGACAAATTGCGCGGCGAGTTTTTCGTGCAAAGCCTTAATAAAATCCACCGCCGTCATCTGCGCAAAGCGCGCATTAAAGCGGCACACATACACATAATCAATTTGCATCTGCGCAAAAAACTGCAGCTTTTCGCGCAGACTGGTGAGCCGTGCCGGCGCACTTTGCGGGGTAAAAAATTCACGGGGATGCGGCTCAAAAATCACCACGGCGGTTTGCAATCCGCGCGCCTGTGCCGCCTCGCGTAGCTGTTGCAGCAAGGCTTGATGACCCAGATGTACACCGTCGAAGTTACCGACCGTGAGCGCAACAGGCTTGGAATTAAAGAGGAGTCCACGAAAAATTTGCATAAGGCGAGATTATAACGTGTGTACGCAGTGCTTGAGGCAGGCTTTATATTTTCAGGAGAAAGCGGGACACCGAACTTGTGGGAGCTCGAATTTAGCAAGGACTTGTGGCTTGCCACTTAGTCCTTGCTTATGCAGAAGCATATCGAGCGATGTTTTGGGTACAGCATCGCCCGACAAGTCACACTCCTACGAAAAGCATTGCCTAGTCAGCGAGACATCTACCCTCGCCGTCCCACGCCTATCAGCCCCAACGCCATGCGTATCAAACCATAGCTGAGTTTCGATAATAATTTAGTGTGCCATGCCAGATGCGCCCTAGCTTGCACAGTGATGCGCTGCGCATCTTGATTGATTGCCTGCCACAAACTGCCGCGTAGCTCCAGTGCAAAACTCGTATCGCGCACCAGCAAATTGGCTTCGCGTGCCAGCAACAAACTAAATGGGTCGATGTTAGATGATCCCACCGTCGCCCAATGGCTATCTATCACCGCAACTTTGGCGTGCATAAAGCTGGCTTGATACTCATAAATTTCCACTTGGGCGCGCAATAATTTTTCATACAAAGCGTGCGTAGCGTAATGCTGTAAACGATATTCAACGCGGCCTTGCAGCAACAACACCACACGCACACCGCGCGCACTGGCGTGTTGCAAGGCACGAATAAAAGTTTTGCTGGGCAAAAAATAAGCATTGGCGATGATGATTTCGTTATGCGCATGGGCGATAGCTTGTAAATACGCGCGCTCGATTTCGCGGCGATGATTGACGTTATCGCGCCACAACCAGTGCAATTTTTTATGCAAATTAGGGCGCAGGGTTTCGACCAATAAATGTTGCATCCCGCGCACGCGCCGACGCAACGATGCCCAACGCACCATGTCCCATAAATGCCGCATCTGCGCTTGCACCACCCGTGCCTGCTCGCCTTGCAGGCGCACGGCATAATCAAAACGCGGCGCAAGTTGGGCATCACTGGTGCCGTCGTCGCTGATGTTAATGCCGCCGACAAAAGCAATTTCGCCGTCGATGACCACCAGCTTGCGATGCAAGCGGCGTAAGCGATGGCGATGCCAATTGAACATAAAGCCACGCCTAAACCACAACACTTGCACGCCGGCTTTATGCAACTCATCCAGCCAACTTTGCGGCAACGCCGCTGAGCCAAATCCATCCAACAACACGCGCACTGACACACCGCGCAAGCCTGCTGTAATCAAGGCATTCGCAACATCGCGCCCCATTGCATCGGGCGCAAAAATATAGGTTTCTAAATAAATACTGTGCCCAGCAGCCGCGATGTCGGCAAGTAAAGCGGGGAAATATGCCGCACCGTTTTGCAGCAACGTGACTTGATTGGCGGCGATGTAATGCGACTTAGACATGCAAGGACAGATGACAGGACAACGCGGCGTGGTCGGATAATTTTTGCCAATCGTCATGCACGCGCGATTTTTGCACCGCGAAGCCGCGCGTATAAATTCGATCCAAGCGGAACATTGGCATGCGCGCCGGAAAGCTTTTGGCAGGCTTGCCGTGCTGGGCATGAAACACATCTTGCACGCCCAGTTCATGCGCCAAGGTCGCGCTCATTTGATTGCGCCAATCGTTGAAGTCGCCTGCAATTAACAAAGGCGCGTCGGCTGGAATTTCGCGCTGAACGTAGTCGATTAAAGCGCGCGTTTGCGCGCTACGACCGCGTGCAAACAAACCGAAATGCGCACACAAACTATGCACGCGCACTGCGTCGATTTCGAGCTCGCAATGCAGCAGACCGCGACTTTCAAAGCGATGCGCGGAAATGTCTTCGTTGTGAATTTTGACGATGGGATAGCGACTCAAGATCGCGTTGCCGTGATGCCCTGCTTGATACACCGCATTCATGCCGTAAGCGTGATGCGCCCA
>JBJORQ010000118.1:0-3235 GCA_046049345.1 Pseudomonadota bacterium
ATTCGGCGACGACGAAGCCGATGCGGTGCTGATTGTGCAAACGGCGGACGTGCCGCGTTGGAGTTTGCGCGAGCAATTAGTGCAAGAAAAAATCAGCCTCGGCATTTATTTGGGCGGCCATCCGTATCAAGAATATGCCGACGAATTAAGCAACTTTATCAAGCTGAAATTAAGCGACCTCACCCCGCAATTAGTCGGCAAATCCAACGGTGGCGGCTATGGCGGCGGACAAGGCAAATCGCGCGGCGTGGCGGTGCTGATTGCGGGCATCGTGGCAGCGATACGCATCCAACAAACACGACGCGGACGCATGGCGGTGATTACTTTAGATGACGGCGCGGGACAAACCGAACTGACCGTATTCAACGAAATTTACGAAGCAAATCGTCCCTGGATTATCGAAGACGAATTGTTAGTGGTGCGCGGCAAAGCCACGCTAGACGAGTATTCGATCCGCGTGAGTGGCGAAGAGCTGTTCGACTTAGCCCAAGCGCGCTCCAATTTTGCCCAACAACTATCACTACGCTGCGACGGCTTCGTTACCATCGCACAACTGAAAAACGTCCTCACCCCGTACCGCGAAGGCAAATGCACCGTGCAGCTCTACTACCGCACCCCCGCCGCCGCCTGCCAACTTCGCCTCAATGAGAGCTGGCAAGTCACCCTGTCCAACGAGCTACTGCGCGACTTGCACGGCTTGTTACAAATTGAAAATGTGCAAGTGGTGTATGGTTAGACTATCTCCTGTTGATTTGTTGATTTGCCGCAACAATTTTTAGTCGCTCGGTTATAGATAAACGATTGGGCTGAAGAGTAGTCGGGAGCAGCAACTGTATCCCAACGAGCCTATCTAGAGCTCTCAAGATAACAATCAAATTTTGTATGCTTCCAGCCCCCGTTGATTCAATTCTTTTGTATGTACGTAATGGAATTCCTGCTTTTTTCGCCATCACCTCTTGTGAGTATTTACGTTCAAGTCTTGCCGCACGTATAAGAGAAGCCAAATATGAGCAAATTTCATCATCCTCCATTGCAATCAAATCCATACGGCTTCAGTCTCCCTTTACCCTATAAATTATATTTAGTGCCAATTATGGCACTAAATATACCATACCTGTTGGTAACTATTGAATCCTTGCGATATTGTTGATAAAATAACTTTCCTCTTAAAAATCATGTTTTTGCAGCAAATAACGTTGCTTTTGAGCTTTATTAGTTTATTGCTTGGCGTTTTTGCAACCAGCCACTACAATTAGTGACGAGTATCTTGAAACACCACTATATCTAGTATTTATGGTGTTTTTGTGCGGGAGTTTTTGCAAAAAAAATGACTTTAACGTTAGAGCGTTAAAGTCATTGGGGTGACGGGGTAACCCGTCATGTTGGTACTTTGACCACCAACAGCGTATTAAGGCAGTACTACTCCTATCTAGCAGTTCGAATAGTACACGAAGTTAAAGCGTCCATTGCCTCAAGTGTCGATAACTTCGATATGAAAGGAAGTAATCATGGGACCAAAAGTCATCAAGATTATGCAGTATCCTAGGTTCAGGTTTGGCAGATGGGAAAATGTTTGCACCCATATGCGTAGCCTACCCAACTAAGTAAGGAAATAAAAAACCAGAGATAAACTCTGGTTTTTTATTTCCTTACTTAGCAATGCCGCTTTTAATAGGCTAACGAAACAACTCAATTCATTCACCTCCTAAGCGATTCGCGCCACTTAATAACGCTTTCACTGAAGCCGTCACGATATTGCTGTCTAAGCCCACGCCGTAGCATTGCGCGCCGCCGTCGGGGTGGGTGACTTCGATAAAGGCACAGGCTGGTGCGTCGGCGTTGCTGTGACTATTGCCAGTGGCGCGTTCTTCAAAGCAGCGCACTTTGAGGCGGATGCCTAAGCCGCTTAACGCATCCACCGCCGCATCTATCGGGCCGTTGCCTTGCCCTGTCAACTCATGCACCGCGCCATTTTTACTGATACTTAAACGAATGCCTTGCTGCGTCGCGCTCACTTCAAATAAATGATGTTCGACATAGCTAAGCGCGGCGTTGGGCGCGCAATAAGTCGCGCAGAACAACGCCCAAATATCCGCCGCGCTCAACTCACCGTGGCTGGTATCGACATGCTGTTGCACCACGCTGGCGAATTCCACTTGCAAGCGGCGCGGCATGACGATGCCGTATTCGCTTTCCAATAAATACGCCACGCCGCCTTTGCCCGATTGACTGTTGACGCGTATCACTGAGTCGTAATTGCACCCGACATCTTTCGGATCTATGGGCAAATACGGCACGCTCCAAAGCGCGTCAGCAGCTTGCACAGCGAAGCCTTTTTTAATCGCATCCTGATGCGAACCTGAGAAGGCGGTGAACACCAAATCGCCGACATATGGATGGCGCGGATGGATGGGGAGTTGTGTGCAGTATTCGACGCTGCGGGCGATGGCATGTATGTCAGAAAAGTCCAAATTGGGCGACACGCCTTGGCTGTAAAGATTTAAGGCGAGCGTGACCAAATCAACATTGCCAGTGCGTTCGCCATTACCAAATAAACAGCCCTCGACGCGCTCTGCACCTGCCATCAAACCCAGCTCCGCTGCCGCCACTGCCGTGCCTCTATCGTTGTGCGTGTGCAAACTCAAAATCACGCTGTCGCGGCGCGCTAAATGAGTGTGCATCCATTCAATTTGGTCGGCATAAATGTTGGGCGTGGACACTTCGACGGTGCTGGGCAAATTGAGGATGACTTTATTCGTCGGCGACGCGCCCCAGGCAGCGGTGACCGCATCGCAAATTTCTACGGCGAAATCAAGCTCGGTCGCACTAAAAGTTTCGGGGCTGTATTCCAAAATCCATTCGGTTTCGGGTTGCTCGGCGGCGAGTTTTTTAATCAACTTAACCGCGTCCACCGCCATCGCAATCACCTCAGTTTTGCTCAAGCCAAACACGCAGTCGCGGAACGGTTGCGAGGTGGCGTTATACACATGCACGATGGCGCGGCGCGCGCCTTGCAAGGCTTGCATGGTGCGAATAATCAAGTGTTCGCGCGCCTGCGTGAGCACGGCGATGGTGACATCGTCGGGTATCTGTCGCTCGTTAATCAGGCTGCGTACGAAGTCAAAATCAGTCGCCGATGCGGACGGAAAAGCCACTTCGATTTCTTTCAAACCGATGTCGCACAACATCTTAAACATGCGCATTTTTCGCTCGGCATTCATCGGCTCAAACAAGG
>JBJORQ010000119.1:0-2734 GCA_046049345.1 Pseudomonadota bacterium
ACATTTTTGACCGAGCGCGAGTGATTGTCTTGCACGAAATTGACTTCATAGCCGAGCAGCTGATTAAATTTTTGCTGGTTAAAACTCTCGTAAAAAAAGCCGCGTGCATCGCCAAACACTTTAGGTTCGATGATCAGCACATCGGCAATTTTGGTCGGCGTGGCGTGCATATTATTTCCCTGCATCTTTCAATACTTGCATCAAATACGCGCCGTAACCGCTTTTGATTAAAGGCTGTGCGAGCTTTTCTAATTGCGCTGCGTCGATGAAGCCATTGTGGAACGAAATCTCTTCTGGGCAGGCGATTTTCAAGCCTTGGCGGCGTTCCACGGTTTGGATAAATTGCCCCGCTTCCAACAGTGATTCGTGCGTGCCCGTGTCCAGCCAAGCGTAGCCGCGTCCCATCATCTCGACTGACAACTGCCCGCGTTGTAAATACACGCTGTTCACATCAGTGATTTCCAACTCGCCGCGTGGTGACGGCTTGAGGTCGCGCGCGATGTCGATGACTTGGTTGTCGTAAAAATATAAACCCGTGACGGCGTAATTCGATTTCGGTTTGAGCGGCTTTTCTTCCAAGGAAATTGCTTTGCCTGCCTTGTCGAATTCGACCACGCCAAAGCGTTCAGGATCACTGACGTGATAGGCAAAAACTGACGCGCCTGAAGGCTGTTTAGACGCGTTGCGCAACTGCTCTTGGAAGCCGTGACCGTAAAAAAGATTGTCGCCTAACACCAAAGCCGATGCGTCGTTACCAACAAAATCTTTGCCGATGATAAATGCCTGCGCGAGACCATCGGGTGAGGGCTGAATCGCGTATTGCAAATTCAAGCCCCACGCGCTGCCGTCGCCCAAAAGCTGCTGAAAACGCGGCGTGTCTTGCGGCGTAGAAATAATCAAAATGTCCTGTATGCCCGCCAACATCAACGTCGAAAGCGGGTAGTAAATCATCGGCTTGTCATAGACGGGCAGCAGTTGCTTAGACACCGCCAAAGTGACGGGATGCAAACGCGTACCCGAACCGCCCGCCAAAATAATGCCTTTACGTTTTGCCATGCTATTTCTCCAAAGTTTCGCTGAGCATGCGTTGCACGCCTAGCTGCCAATCAGGCAGAGTTAAGTTGAAAGTTTCTTGCAATTTTTGCGTATTCAAACGCGAGTTGTGTGGACGTTGCGCGGGCGTGGCAAACGCGCTCGTTGGTACAGCATGAATTGCCTCTTGCGCCACTTTAATTGCCACGCCGCGTTCACGCGCAACAGCGATGACTAAGCTGGCGTAGTCGTGCCAATTCGTCACGCCATTGGCGACTAAGTGATACAGCCCTGACACTTCTGAACGTGTCTGCATGGTGCGTAGCGCGTGCGCGGTGACATCGGCGATTAAATCTGCGCCCGTCGGTGCGCCGAATTGGTCGTTAATCACGTTTAAGCTATCGCGCTCGCCCGCCAGTCGCAGCATGGTTTTAGCGAAGTTGCCACCGCGCGCGCCATATACCCAACTGGTGCGAAAAATTAAATGTCGGCAGCCTGATTGCTGAATGAATTGCTCGCCCGCTAATTTGCTTTTTCCGTACACATTTAACGGCGCAACCGCATCGTCCTCGCGCCACGCCGCATCGCCGCTGCCATTAAAAACGTAGTCGGTCGAATAGTGAATCAGACTGGCGTTGAGTTTTTTTGCCTGTTGCGCCAACAGTTGCGGCGCATAGGCGTTGAGCGTCATCGCCAACTCAGTTTCGCTTTCGGCTTTATCTACAGCGGTGTGCGCGGCTGCATTGACGATGACATCGGGCGCGATGCGCTGCACGATTTCCGCTAAGGCGGATAAGTCGCTCAAGTCGCCACCGTTATGTCGATCCAGCGCGATGACTTCGCCTAATGGAGCCAAGCTGCGCTGTAATTCCCAGCCGACTTGACCGTTTTTACCGAGTAATAAAATTTTCATTTAGGCACGCGCGGCGTAGTTCTTGTCCACCCACTGGCGATATTCGCCCGACAAAACATTGTTCGCCCACGACTGATTGTCTAAATACCATTGCACGGTTTTGCGGATGCCCGTCTCGAAAGTTTCCGCAGGTTTCCAACCTAATTCGCGCTCTAATTTGCGCGCATCAATCGCGTAGCGACGGTCGTGGCCAGGGCGGTCGGTGACGAAGGAAATTTGTGCGGAGTAAGACGTGCCATCGGCTTTCGGGCGTAATTCATCAAGCAGCGCGCAAACCGTATGCACGATTTCCAAATTAGCTTTTTCGTTCCAACCACCGACGTTGTAAACCTCGCCCAAACGACCTTGTTCCAACACGCGCCGAATCGCGCTGCAATGGTCTTTGACGTACAACCAGTCGCGAATTTGCTGACCATCGCCATACACAGGCAGATTTTTTCCCGCCAACGCATTGACAATCATCAGTGGAATTAGTTTTTCGGGGAAGTGATACGGACCGTAGTTGTTCGAGCAATTCGTGGTCAAAACAGGCAAGCCGTAAGTGTGGTGATACGCGCGCACTAAATGGTCGCTGGCGGCCTTGCTGGCGGAATACGGACTATTCGGTTCGTAGCGATGCGTTTCGGTAAACGCGGGTTCGTCTTTCGCCAGCGAGCCATACACTTCGTCGGTGGAAACATGCAGAAAACGGAACGCGGTTTTTGCTTCATTTGCTAAGCCGCCCCAATACGCGCGTACCGCTTCGAGCAGATGAAACGTGCCGACGATGTTGGTTTGGATGAAATCTTC
>JBJORQ010000120.1:0-2841 GCA_046049345.1 Pseudomonadota bacterium
AGAAGGTCAAATCGTTAAGGTGAAAGTGTTGGAAGCAGACGAAAAAGGCCGTATGCGTTTAAGTATGAAAGCGTTGTTGGCACCAGAAGTCGTGGTTGAGCCAGCTGCTGATGCTGAATAAGTACTAATTTGCACTGAACAAACCCCGCCGCGTGCGGGGTTTTTCATTTCAATTTAAGCTTGGTAGACATTAAAAGCCGTCCACGAAAGGCACGAAAGTTACCCCAGACAAGTTTCTTGTACACTGCTGGCGTGAATTAATTTAAGTCATAAGTGATCAACTTACTAGTTGGGGGCCTTCATGAGTTTTTTATGTTTTACTTTCGTGTTTTTCGTGTCTTTCGTGGACGGATTTTGTTTTTTTAATAAAAAGAGGTTTTATGAATTCCGCTAGCCTAGCTTTGGCGCATCGCTTGGTCGCAACTTTTCCTTCAGGCATAGACGGCTTATTTAATCCTTGGCGCGATCACTGCCCGAGTGATGCATCAGGCAACGGCCCAGTTGAAAAGCTAGAAAGACTTGCCTTGCATTTGGATTGTCAGGCAGCTTATATTTTGATTGGCGAGGCGCCCGGTTATCAGGGATGTCGTTACAGCGGCATCGCCTTCACTAGCGAACGCTTGTTGAGCGAAGGGGCGATTCCGCGCCTATCAGCCTCGTCCGGCAGGTTGTCGACTCGCCGCTTGCCATTTTCTGAGCCATCGGCTACGGTGGTTTGGAAGACGCTTTATCGGCTAGGTATCGCGGAGCGCACCATTTTATGGAATGCCGTGCAATTGCATCCGCATCAATTAGATAATATTTGGACCAATCGAACACCGACGCCGGCTGAAATTGAGCTTGGTGCGCCCGCGCTGCGACTTTTAATCGAGGCATTTCCCAATGCGAAGCTCATTGCCGTGGGTAAAAAGGCCGAAGGCTTGTTACAAAAAATGGGTATAAGTGTGGCGGGTGCAGTTCGGCATCCGGCTTTTGGTGGTGCGGCGGAATTTGCCAGCGGTCTCAAGTCTCTCATCTAAATAAAAATGGCCGAGACTCTTTTCGATCATCAGGAATTTCTCGCCGGCTTACCCTTGCTGCCTGGCGTCTATCGGATGCTCGATCACGCTGGCAACGTGCTGTATGTGGGCAAGGCGAATCAACTTAAGAAGCGCGTTTCTTCGTATTTTCAAAAGAGCAATCTGTCACCACGAATTCGCTTGATGGTGTCGCGCATTGCGCGCATTGAAACCACCGTCACCCAGACCGAAGCTGAAGCACTGATTCTCGAAAATAACTTAATAAAAACTTTAAAGCCACGCTACAACATATTGTTTCGTGACGATAAAACTTATCCATATATTGTTGTCACCAGCGGTGACTTTCCACGTCTAACTTACTATCGCGGCGCACCGCAGCGGCAAAATCAATATTTTGGGCCGTATCCAAATTCTGGTGCGGCGAAAGAAACAATCAACTTGCTGCAGAAGGTTTTCTTGTTGCGAACCTGCGAAGAGGGTGTTTTTAACAATCGTTCACGACCGTGTTTATTGCATCAAATCCATCGTTGCAGCGCACCTTGCGTCAACCTCATTTCGAAGGAAGATTACGCCCGCGATGTGCGGAGCGCCGCCTTGGTCTTGCGTGGCAAACAAGCGGAAGTGGAACACTCGCTACGCGCTGCGATGGAATTAGCCGCTGAACAGTTTGAATATGAAAAAGCCGCTGCGTTGCGTGACCAGTTGCAAGCCTTGCACACCGTTCAACAACAGCAATATATGGAAAGTGGGCAATCGACGAATGCCGATATTGTGGCGGTGGCCGAATTAAAGGGCGCTTTTTGCGTGGCCTTGGCGATGGTGCGCGGCGGCCGACATTTGGGTGACAAGCATTTTTTTCCGCAAAACGCAGACGGTTTAACTGCCAGCGAAACCTTAGAAGCATTTTTATCGCAACACTTTTTAAACCAAACCGTGCCGCCACTCATTCTCACCAATTTTGCCAATTTCTGCCACAGTGTTGGAATCTTTACTGGCAGAACAATCGGGTAATAAGGTGCAAATCGCGCACGCTGTGAATGGCGAACGCCGGCAATGGCTAGACATGGCGACCAACAACGCGGCGCTGGCGCTACAGCAACAAGCGGGTTTGCAAGCCGGACAATTACATCGCATAGAACAATTGCGGCAGGCGCTGGCATTGCCTGATATTAATCGCATCGAATGCTTTGATATTAGCCACACCATGGGCGAGGCGACGGTCGCTTCCTGCGTGGTGTATGCCGATTTGGCGATTCGGCCCACGGAATATCGTCGTTACAATATCGCTGGCATCACCCCCGGCGACGATTACGCCGCGATGCGACTGGCTTTGATCAAGCGCTATCAAAAACTCAGCGCGGGTGAGGGTAAGCGTCCTGACTTGATTTTGATTGACGGTGGGCTTGGGCAACTCAATGTTGCGATTGAGGTGATGGCCGAGTTAGCTTTGAGCGAAATTCCCTTGCTCGGTGTGGCCAAAGGCGTTGAACGCAAAGCGGGTTTAGAACAATTGTTGCGTCCCAGCGTAGAAAAGCCGCTACAATTGCCGCCCGATAGTCCCGCATTGCATTTAATTCAACAAGTTCGAGACGAATCGCATCGTTTTGCGATTGCCGGACATCGCGCGAAACGAGGGAAAATTAGAACCGCCTCGATGCTGCAAGAAATTTCCGGTATCGGAGATAAGAGACGACGAAACTTATTGGCACATTTTGGCGGCATAAAAGGTGTGCAACAAGCGAGCGCCGAAGCTTTAGCGAAAGTGGAGGGGATTAGTCCCGCCCTCGCTGAAAAAATTTACCAGCAGTTCCATTAACTGACG
>JBJORQ010000121.1:0-3802 GCA_046049345.1 Pseudomonadota bacterium
CAAAAAATTGGCGTTGATTGATACCCGTCGCCATGTCGTTATCGAGTCGCCCCACCCTTCGCCGCTGTCCGCCTATCGCGGCTTCTTCGGCAGCCGTCCTTTTTCAAAAATCAATGCGGCATTGCGTGCACACGGGCAGCGCGAAATCGACTGGCAAATCCCAGATTTATAAGCAGTGAACTTGAGCCTCGGTGATAGAATCCGCCGCCATGTTAAACGACCGCGCACAACTGTTACTTAAGACCTTGATGGAACGCTTTATCAGCGACGGCCAGCCAGTTGGGTCGCGCGCATTGTTGCAATACTCAGGCCTGGAAGTCAGCCCCGCCACCATCCGCAACGTGATGGCAGACCTTGAAGAGTTAGGCTTGATACGCAGCCCGCACACTTCATCAGGACGCGTGCCGACGGCATTGGCGTATCGCTTATTTATCGACACCATGCTGGTCACGCAACCCTTAGAGCAAGGACGTTTGCAGCATATCGAGCAACATTTGCAACCCGATAATCCGTCGCGCCTCATCACCCAAGCCTCCAATTTATTATCGGAATTGACGCACTACACGGGCGTGGTTGCCACCGCGAAACGTAGCGCGATGACCATACGCCAGATTGAATTTTTGCGCCTAGGCGACAAGCGCGTGTTGCTGATTATTGTGATGCCAGATGGCGAAGTAGAAAACCGCGTGTTGTTGCTAGAACGCGACTACACACAATCGCAACTCACCGAAGCTGGTAACTTTCTCAACCAAAATTATCTGGGTTGCAGCTTCTCGCAAATCCGCACCAAACTGCGCGGCGAATTACACCAATTGCATCAGGACATGAGCGCGTTAATGGCGGCGGCATTAGCGGCGGGCGACGACGCACAAGCCCGCCACAGCAACGATTACGTCATCAGTGGCGAACATAATTTACTGCACGTCAATGAGCTTTCCACCGACATGAATCAGTTGCGCGGGCTGTTTAATTTGTTCGAGCAAAAAACCGAATTACTGCAATTGCTCGATGCGGGCGGACGCGGCACAGGCATCCATATTTTTGTCGGCGCAGAGTCGGGCTTAGATCAACTATCAGGATGCAGCGTCATCACCGCACCTTATGCCGCCGACGGGAAAATCATAGGCACACTCGCCGTGGTCGGGCCAAAACGCATGGACTACGAACGCATCGTGCCGATAGTTGATATGACCGCAAGATTGCTAGGCAACGCGCTTTCACAACATTAAGCGGGTTGCAAATGGTGAAAAAATGGCTCGATAACATTGCATAAACACTCGACGAAGCGTCAAACCGCTGGTCGCTGCTAAAATCGAGCTCCCACAACGACCGACTAACCACTACCCACTAACGACTATGAGCTACTTGATCGAACCTCCTTACGCACACGGCACACCCGAAAAGACTGGCATTTTATTGGTCAACTTAGGCACACCCGACGCACCGACAGCACAAGCGGTGCGCCCTTATCTCAAAGAATTTTTGAGCGACTCGCGTGTAGTCGAAATCCCCAAACCGATTTGGTGGTTAATTTTGAACGGCATTATTTTGAACATTCGCCCAAAAAAATCTGCCGCGAAATACGCGTCGGTATGGCTGAAAGAAGGCTCACCTTTACGCGTCTATACCGCCCGTCAAGCCACGTTATTACAGGGTTATTTGAGCCAACGCACCAAAGCTCCGTTCGTGGTTGAGTACGCCATGAGCTACGGCAATCCGTCGATTATCAGCGTGATGCAAAAGCTCAAAGCGCAAAATTGCACGCGTATTTTGGTCGTGCCGCTTTACCCGCAATATGCCGCGAGTGCCACGGCAACCGTGTTCGACCGCGTGTTCGCTGCGGTGCAAAAAATGCGCGTCACACCCGCGCTACGCACCATCAAACATTTAACATCAACGAGTATTGGATGAAAAATGGTCGCCCCGAAAAATTGGTAATGAGCTTTCACGGCGTGCCGCAATACACCTTAGACAAGGGCGATATGTACCATTGCGAATGCCACAAAACAGGACGATTGTTGGCGGAAGCATTAGGCCTGAAGCGTGAACAATATGCGGTCAGTTTTCAATCGCGTTTCGGCAAAGCCGAATGGATTAAACCCTACACCACCGCAACCTTGCTGGAACTCGGCAAACAAAAAACCAAACGCGTCGATGTGGTATGCCCCGGTTTTGTCGCCGATTGTTTAGAGACGCTGGAAGAAATCGCGATGGAAGGCAAAGAAGATTTTCAACACGCGGGGGGCGGCGAGTACCACTACATTCCATGCCTGAATGACCGCGATGATTGGATGCACGCGCTAACTGATTTGGTGCTGGACAATTTACAATTGGTGCTGGACAATTTACAAGGTTGGCTCAAAGAACCTAACGCGGCGGAGCTGGAACAAAGCCGCTTAAGAGCGTTGGCGATGGGGGCAAAACAGTAATACTGAATGGCATAAACGACAAAGGGAGGTCCGATTAACTGATCTCCCTTTATTTATTGCGCGGTGTTTTTTACAGCTTAATAAAATGCTCGCGGTAATGCTTGAGCTCTTCGATAGATTCGTAAATATCCGCCAACGCTTCATGCTTGCCATGTTTTTTCACGCCTTTTGCCATGTCGGGTTTCCAGCGTTTCGCTAATTCTTTTAGCGTGCTCACATCCAGATTGCGGTAATGGAAATAGTCTTCAAACTTAGGCATCCAACGCGCTAAAAAGCGGCGATCTTGGCAAATCGAATTGCCACACATCGGCGAAATTCGGGTCGGCACATACAGTTTCATAAACTCTATCATCTGCGCTTCCACATCCGCTTCCGTCAAAGTTGAAGCCTTGACGCGGTCGATTAAGCCTGACTTGCCGTGGGTACTTTTGTTCCAGTTGTCCATCGCATCGAGCACCGCATCTGACTGATGCACCGCCAACACGGGTGCTTCGGCGATGGTATTTAAGTCGCCATCGGTGACCACAATCGCAGCTTCGATAATGCGGTCAGTATCTGGATTTAAGCCCGTCATTTCGAGGTCTATCCAAACGAGGTAGTTTTGATTCTGTGCCATAATTCGCGCTCCTAGCGTGGGTGCGTGGGTATCTCGCAAAACTCAAATCTCTTCGCGATGCGTTGTTGCTCACAAAAAATTACTCCTTACATAGCACTTCTATGCCGCGTCGTAATTTTTTGTTCGCGCCTAGCCTCACTTCGATATTTGAATTTTTCGAGACACCCAAAATTTGATTCGATGATTGATTGAAATTTTTCGGCGCGCATTGTAGCGCGCCTTTTTATGTCCCCCACTATTTGATTATGACCCCAGCCACTTTCAGCGTTATTTTTCTCGCCGCCTTAGCCCTCTCGACCCTGCTCAAAGTCTGGCTGGCGCGCCGCCATCTGGCACATATCGCCCTAAACCGCGCCGCCGTACCCGCCGCATTCCGTGAAAAAATCAACTTAGACGCGCATC
This sequence comes from Pseudomonadota bacterium, assembly GCA_046049345.1. Taxonomy (GTDB): domain Bacteria; phylum Pseudomonadota; class Gammaproteobacteria; order Burkholderiales; family Gallionellaceae; genus Gallionella. The sequence continues at coordinate 3,448 of JBJORQ010000121.1, forward strand.
AAAAAGCTGCCGACTACACCGCATCAAAAAGCTGCCGACTACACCTCGGCGAAAACGCGTTTCTCGCTGCTCGGCTTAGGCTTCGATGGCTTGCTGTTATTGGCGTTTACGCTGGGTGGCGGTATCCAGTTTATCGCTCAATTTTGCAACGCCCACTTCACTTCACCGCTCGCGCAAGGCATGGCAACGCTGGTCGGCGTGTTGTTACTCAGCTCACTTTTAGAAACGCCATTCGGTTGGTATCGCACCTTCGTCATCGAAGCACGTTTTGGCTTTAACAAAATGACACTGAAACTTTATCTGCTTGATGCCGCAAAAGGTTTACTCATCGGCGCGTTGCTAGGCTTGCCTTTGC